>NZ_JBVVQO010000005.1:0-232378 GCF_055811215.1 Mesorhizobium sp. WSM4819 | reverse complement strand
TCGTCATCGAGGTGTTCGAACGGTGGAGGCAGCCGCGCGGACCGCCCTACGCCAGGACACCGGACCGGGAGAACGCCCCATGACCCGGCATGGCTTGATGCAGCCTTCTGGCGCAGGCACTCAGTCTCCGGCAACCAACCCGGGCGCGTCCATGGTGATCATCGGCGTCGACAGGGCTGCGTCCGACTGCATGCCGAGCCGACGATGCCGCACGGCCGGAAGACAAGGCAGTCCGTCTGCATCAATCCCGCCGCTTCCCGGCGGCGGTCGCGCCATCCCAGACACCAGCCGAAAATCGAAATCTCCATAGCCATCGCCCGTGGCCCGCGGGTTCCTTCCTCGGGGACTTTCGTACGCCTGCCGGCGCCCGAAACTCTTCACGTGAACGGAACGGCTGATCTTCGCATATGGTTCCCGAAAGCAGACTTTCCGTTTCCGGCCCCAGAGGCGACATTTCTCGATCAGCTTGGCAAGGACAGCTTCTGGCGCGGCGCTGTTCCGGGAGACGATGCGAAGGGTAAAGTTCCACCCTTAGCGGCAGTTAGTTTAAGGCACCTGGCGTTAGATGTTTCACACTTGCAGCCACGCTTCGATACGGAGCTTCCATCCCTCGATCATCTGCGCGAACGCGTCCTCCGTCAGCTCGAACAGATACGAGCTTCCTGCCGTGCTCAAGGCAGTGAACGTGTAGGCAATCCACGCCTCCGTGCCTCCGTCAGCGGTCGAGCGGCAGGCCACCTCGACAAATCCGAAACGCGTATCCGGCGTCACCCGGACATAGCGGATGCGATGCGCGACGGCGTCCCAGTCCGTGCAGGCCCAGAGCGTGGTCTCATCACCATGAGTGGTCCTGAAGACCATGCCTTGGCGCGTCTTCCCGTCTTGTGGATGCAGAAACTCCGGATCCCAGCCGTCCACCCACAGGGTCTCCCCAGTCGGCGTGAACAGCGGAAAGACGCGGTCGATCGGCCCCGAAGCACGATGCTGTGGCTGCGCTCGAGATGGTTGGTCACGCGTCCTCCCCGCTCGTTCCCGCCAAACGGTGGCTGTCTGCCGCACTGAGCTCCAACCCGTAGATGCACTTCAATTGGCCGATTGTTTCCAGGGTCGCCGCGGAAAACGGCGTCTGGCCTTCGAAGGCATGCAGCGCGATGCCCTCCATGAGTTCACCCAGGCTCATGTCGCGATGCTCGGCCAAGGCCTTGAGCACCTTCACCAATCGTTTTTCCAGGCGAACCCCGGTCTGCACGCGTTCGATGGTGGTCATAGGATTTCCGTACCATGGTACACTGGTACATGCAATGACCAGAGATGGGGTGGTTGCGGCACATCGCCGGCAGGGTCGCCAACGGCTCTTCTTGCGTTTACGGAGTGGGTATCCCATCTGCGCCCGGCGTTCAGGCCTTTTCCTGCCCGGAAAAACCGATTAGAGAGCGCGCAAACACATGCGGACAGATTCCGCCCGCCACCGAAGGAAAAGCCCTTGTCCACCACGTTCGACAAAGTCGCCAAGATCATCGCCGACACCAGTGAGATCGATATCGACACGATCACCCCTGAAAGCCACACCATCGACGATCTCGGCATCGACAGCCTCGACTTCCTCGACATCGTCTTTGCCATCGACAAGGAATTCGGCATCAAGGTGCCGCTGGAAAAGTGGACGCAGGAGGTCAATGACGGCAAGGCCTCGACCGACGATTACTTTGTCATGAAGAACCTGTGCGCCAAGATCGACGCGCTGGTCATGGCAAAGAACGCCTGAAATGGCTTGTCTTCTAGCCTGACCCACAACAGCCGCCCCATGAACCCTCGCCCATGAGCCGCCACGACGTCGTCATATCAGGCATCGGCCTTGTCTCTTCGCTGGGAGAAGGTCCGGATGCGCATTGGCGCAAGCTCGTCCACCCCGGCCTGGAGCCGGTGCTCGAAGCCGCGCGCTTCTCGCCCTACACCGTCCACCCGCTGCCGGAGATCGACTGGAACCTGCAGATCGCCAAGCGCGGCGACCAGCGGCAGATGGAAACCTGGCAGCGGCTTGGCACATACGCCGCCGGCATGGCGCTGGACGACGCCGGCATCAAGGGCAATGACGATCTCTGCACGACGATGGACATGGTGGTGGCTGCCGGCGGCGGCGAGCGCGACGAGGCGGTCGACGCCGACATTCTCGCCGCTTCGGAAAGCCGTAACGACCGCGACGTGCTGCTCAACGAGAAACTGACCACCGAATTGCGGCCGACGCTGTTTCTGGCGCAGCTTTCCAACCTGCTCGCCGGCAACATCTCGATCGTCCACAAGGTGACCGGCTCGTCGCGCACCTTCATGGGCGAGGAAGGTGCCGGCGTCGCCGCCGTCGAGACAGCCGCCGCGCGCATCCGCTCCGGCCAATCGACGCATATCCTGGTCGGCGGAGCGTTCCAGACCGAACATTCCGACATGCTGCTTGGCTATGAGCTGGCCGGCTACCTGCATCGCGGCCCCTGGAGGCCGGTCTGGCAGAGACAGGGCCTGGACGGCGGCGGCGTGGTGACTGGATCGGGCGGTGCGTTTCTCGTCCTGGAACAGCGCGAGCACGCGATCAGCCGCGGGCGAAAGATCTATGCCGAACTCGGCCCGGTCGTATCCGGACGCGCCATACGCCGGCAGGGCGAGCTCGATGCCGAGATTGCCGCGCTGCTCAGCCAGGCGGCATTGCCGAACGGCGAGCTCCTGACGATTTCAGGCGCTTCGGGTGCCCATGCCGCTACCGCTGCCGAGAAATCGGCGCTCGACGCCAATCCGGCGATTGCGGCACGCGGTTTTTCGACGCTGACCGGCCACATGAAGGAAGCGCAGTTTCCCTTCGCCGTGGCGCTGGCTGCATTGGCTGTCGAACGCAAGGCCGCCTACCCGGCTTTTGACGCCGCCACCGAGAAGCCGTTCAACGGCATTCCCAGGACCGTGCTTGCAACGGCGATCGGCTATCACCAATTCGAGGGCATGGCGTTGGTCAACGCCGCCTAGAGGGTTTCGGGACAAAAACATGGCCAATCTGAACGACCACATGGGCAGGCCGATCGTTGCCGTCACCGGCATCGGCGTGGTGACGTCGCTGGGCGTTGGCAAGGCCGACAATTGGGCAGCGCTCACCGCGGGCACGTCCGGCATCCATCCGATAACCCGCTTTCCGGTCGACCATCTGAACACCCGCATCTCCGGCACGGTCGATTTCCTGCCGTCGAGCTCTAAGGGCGCTTCCCTTCTTACCTACGAGCTCGCCGAGATAGCCGCGCAGGAAGCCGTGGCCGAAGCCGGCCTCGATTCGGGCGATTTCGGCGGGCCGCTTTTCCTCGCCTCGCCGCCGGTCGAGCTCGACTGGAGCGAGCGCTTTTCGCTGTACAATTCCGACAAGCACGACGTCGGCGCCGAACGGCTGCTTCGCGTGGCGCGCGGCTTGAAGGGGTTCGATGTTTTCGAGACCACCCAATTCGGTTCGATCGCCGACCGGCTCGCCGACCGTTTTGGCACGCGCGGCCTGCCGATCACGCTGTCGACGGCCTGCGCCTCTGGCGCCACCTCGATCCAGCTCGGCGTCGAGGCGATCCGCCGCGGCGAATGCGACCGGGCACTGTCGATCGGCGCCGACGGCTCGGCGACCGCCGAGGCGCTGATCCGTTTCTCGCTGCTTTCCGCACTCTCCACCCACAACGACATCCCCGAAAAGGCGTCAAAACCGTTTTCCAGGGATCGCGACGGTTTTGTCCTCGCTGAGGGTTCCGGCGCGCTTGTGCTGGAATCGCTCGAGGCGGCACTCGCCCGCGGTGCGACGATTCTCGGCATCCTGCGCGGCTGCGGCGAGAAGGCCGACGATTTCCACCGCACCCGCTCGAAGCCGGACGGCTCGCCGGCGATCGCGGCAGTTCGCGCCGCGCTGGCCGATGCCGGCTTGGGCGAGGACGAGATCGATTATGTCAACGCCCATGGCACCTCGACGCCGGAAAACGACAAGATGGAGCATTTGTCGCTGTCGACCGTGTTCGGCGAGCGGATCGGCTCGATGCCGATCTCGTCGAACAAGTCGATGATCGGCCACACGCTGTCGGCCGCCGGCGCCGTCGAGGCGGCGTTTTCGCTGATGACCATGCGCGAAAGCGTCATCCCGCCGACCATCAATTACGACAATCCCGATCCGGCGATCGTGCTCGACGTGGTGCCGAACCAGAAGCGCAACGCCGAGGTCGGCACGGTGCTGTCAAACTCCTTCGGCTTCGGCGGCCAGAACACCTGCCTTGTCATGGCGCGGGAACCAGTCTAAGCGACCGTTCTTCGCCAACAGAACCGACAGGCCCAATGCGCGCTTTGCAACTTATCGAGGACCGCCGCCTTGAAACGGTGGACCTGCCGCTTCCGCCGCAGCCTGCGCTGGGCGAAGTGACGCTGCGCATCAAGGCCGTGGCGCTCAATCATATCGACGTCTGGGGCTGGCGCGGCATGGCCTTCGCCAAGCGCAAGCTGCCGCTGGTCGTCGGCGCCGAAGCCTCGGGCGAGGTCGAGGCGGTCGGCCCCGGCGTCTCCAGCCTTGTGCCCGGGCAACTTGTATCGATCTACGGCGCGCGCACCTGCGGGCTTTGCCGCGCCTGCCGCGAAGGCCGCGACAATCTCTGCGAGCATGTTTCGGGCGTACACGGCTTCCATCTCGACGGCTTTGCGCAAGAGCAGATAAACCTGCCGGCGCGCCTGCTGGTCCCTGCCCCGCCCGGCGTGACCGACGTCGGCGCCGCGGTCGCGCCCGTCACCTTCGGCACGGTCGAGCACATGCTGTTCGACAACGCCAGGCTGCAGCCCGGCGAAACCATCCTGATCCATGCCGGCGGCTCGGGCATCGGCTCCGCCGCGATCCAGCTGGCGAAGAAGATGGGCTGCACCGTGATCACCACGGTTGGCTCGAACGACAAGATCGACAAGGCGAAGGCGCTTGGCGCCGATCACGTCATCAACTATCGCGACGATCGTTTCGAAGGCGTCGTGCGCAAGCTGACGAAGAAGAAGGGCGTCGATGTCGTCTTCGAGCATGTCGGCGCCGACACCTTTGCCGCCTCGATGCTGTGCCTGAAACGCGGCGGCCGCCTGGTGACCTGCGGCTCGACCTCGGGCGTGTCGACGCAGATCAACCTGATGCAATTGTTCCAGCAGCAGCTGAAGCTGCTCGGCTCGTTCGGCTGTCGCATGCAAAACATGGCCGACGCCATGCAGAAAATGGCGGCGGGGCTGGTTTCTCCGGTTATCGACACCGAAGTCGGCTTCGACGGCATCGAGACCGCACTGAAGCGCATGGAAGGCCGCGACGTGTTCGGCAAGATCATCCTGCGCGTCGGCTAGACCATGATGCTGCTGTCTGAAAACATCATGGTCTAGGAATGGTCGGCAACGCCTTCAAGAAGCTCCGCCGGGACCTGGCGTTCCGCCACGGCAGGCGGCTGCGCCAGTTCAACTACTGGCTGCTGGCGCGCCTCGCGATGACGATGATTTGGCTGCTGCGTCTGCTGCCGGTCGACAGCGCGCTCAATTTCGCCGACCGCGCCGCCCGCCGCATTGGCCCTTGGGTGGGGCGCCATAACGTCGCCATCGCCAATCTGCGCAAGGCTTATCCGGAAAAGAGCGACAAGGAGATCCAGGCCATCGCCTCCGACATGTGGGGCAACATGGCTCGCCTTGCCGCGGAATACGTCTTTCTCGATGCCCTGTTCGACTACGATCCCGCCGCGACAAAACCGGGCCGCATCGAGGTCAAGGGGGTCGAGCACTTCGTGCAAATCGCCGGCGAGCAAAAACCGCATATCATCTTCACCGGGCATCTCGGCAATTTCGAGCTGCTTCCGGTGGCGGCAGCCACTTTCGGCATGAACATCACGGCGCTGTTTCGTCCGCCCAACAACCCCTACCTTGCCGACTACATCCTCTCGACTCGCCGCTCGACCATGGGCTCGCTCCTGCCCTCCGCGACCGGCGCTTCGTTCGCGCTGGCGGCCATCCTGGAGAAAGGCGGCAATATCGGCGTGCTCGTCGACCAGAAATTCTCGAGCGGGCTCGAAACGACTTTTTTCGGCCGCCCATGCGAGAGCAACCGCGTCCTGGGCACCCTGGCGCGACACTATGACTGCGATGTCTATCCGGCGCGCTGCGTGCGCCTGCCGGGCAACCGCTTCCGGCTCGAGATCGAGGACAAACTGATCTTGCCGCGCACCGCCGGCGGCAGTGTCGACGTCCATGGCACCACCCAGCTGCTCAACGACGTGGTCGAGCGCTGGGTGCGCGAGGATCCCGGCCAGTGGATGTGGTTCCACAAAAGATGGGAAATCAGCGGCCCGCGCGGGCAGCACAAGCGGGCGAGGAACCGCGGCGAAGCCGCCTGAGTAGAAGTGAGTGACAGCAATTATGCTATTGTTGGCAATGTTCTATTGCGCCACCGACCCCGCCCGGTTGCCGAGGCGGGTTTTTGTTTGGTCACCGATCACTCTGTGGCCTGTCCTGGCAAGACCAATCAGCCAACCGAAGGGGCGCCATAGCGAAGCCCGTCCACCAGCAAGCCAACCATCCGTCGTGCCTGGTCGGGGCCTCCGCCATAGCGGTCTGGTGAGCAGAGCCTGGCAATCGCGAACAATAGTTCTTTCGCATCAACGTCCGAGCGAACGTCGCCCGCTTCGGTCGCGGCATCCAGCAAGCTCTGCAGCGCGGGCCGAAGTTTCTCAAGAAAATACAGCGGCAAGGACTCATATGCCGGATCGCCGGAGGAGAAGGCCGCGGCGAGTCCACGCTTGGCAGCGATAAAGTCCACGTAACGCTGCATCCATCGGGCGAGCGCTTCGCCGGGTTCATATTCGGCGGCAATGGCAGATGCAGCATTTGCGCAGGCATCCACTTCGTTACGGAAGACCGCCACGATCAGGTCCGAACGCTGCGGAAAATGCCGATAGAGCGTACCCACGCCAACGCCGGCCTTATCGGCGATCTCTCGCACCGGAGCATCGACCCCCGAAGCTGCAAACACTGCCATTGCCGCTTCGAGCAGCGCCTTGGAGTTGCGTTGCGCGTCCGCACGCACGCGTCGATCCGTCGAGTTTACGGGCTCCAAGCCACCACCCCGCTCCTCCGATTTGTCGTCCATGATTTTTCCACTTGATAAACGGAACGATGTTCCGTATAAAACGGAATGCAGTTCCGATTGGGAAAATTAGCACAGCATGGCGCCGTTGCCTACACGTCAATGCAAAAAGAGGAGATCACCATGCGGGTCAAACCTATTGCCCTGGTCACTGCGGCCAACAAGGGAATCGGCCTCCAGATCGCCAGGGATCTGGCGACGCACGGCCTCACCGTGCTCGTAGGGTCGCGCAAGCTCGAGCATGCGAAGACGGCTGCAAACAGCATCGGCGCGGATGCCCGCGCCGTCCAACTCGATGTCACGAAACAGGCCTCGATTGCCGCCGCGGCAAAGCGTATCCGTAACGAGTTCGGTCGCCTCGACGTCCTGGTGAACAATGCAGGCACTTCCGATGCGGGAAAGCAGGGCATCTCGCATGCGGCGCCCCTCGAGGGACGCGCGGTGTTCGAGACCAACGTGTTCGGCGTCGTCGCCGTCACGCAGGCGATGTTGCGGCTGCTTGGTGAAGCGCCGGCGGCACGCATCGTCAGCGTCGACCCGTCCAGTCCACAGCGCGCGTTGTTCGGCCCTGTTTACAGCCCCTCGGAGACTGCCCTCGATGCGACGACGCTCGCCTTCGCCATCGAATTTGAGGATGCCGGCGCCGACGCTGCCTGCCCCGGCTTCACTTCGACGAACCTCAACAGCTTCGAGGGCACGGCCGAACGGGCCGCGTGAGTCCTTCGCCTCGCGCTCCTCGACGCTAACGGGTCCGATGGGCATGTTCCCCCAGGATCAGGCGGCGCACCCTGGCTCCGGTGCCGATCGAGCCCACGTCGTGATCTGCGATCTTGGGGCGGGTCGAAAGGGTCTATCGAGATTGATACCGGAAAGCCGCGACAAAGGCTGCAAACGCCGGCGATTGATTGCGTCGGCTGGGATAGTAAAGATGATAGCCTTGAAAGGTCGGGCACCAGTCGGCAAGGACTTCCTCGAGCCGACCACCCTCAACATGGGGTTGAACAAGAGCCTTCGGCGCATAGGCCAAACCGATGCCGTCGAGGGCCGCGTCAAGTGCCGGCGCGATATTGTTCAGGGTCAGCTGGCCGTCCACACGGACGCTGAACTCGCGTCCGTTCTTCCTGAATTCCCAGGCATATAGCGCGCCTGAGCTGGGAAGCCGCAGGTTGATGCAGTTGTGGTCGGTCAAGTCCTGAGGGCTTTTCGGCGCAGCCCGACGAGCGAAATAATCGGGTGAGCCGGCGACGCAATAGCCGACATCGGGACCAATGCGAACGGCCACCATGTCGCGGGCGATTGCCTCGCCAAGTCGAACACCGGCATCGAACTGACGCTCGACGAGTTGGTGAAGCCGTTGTCGACAATGAGCTCCACATTGATGTCCGGGTAGTTTCGCAGGAACGCTGGCAGCCTGGGGCGAAAGACCAGATTGACGGCATCATCGGGGCACACGATACGGATCTGGCCCGAGGGCTGGCCGCGCAGGGCGCTGATCGCGCTGATCCCGGCGGCAATGCTTTCGAAATGCGGCTCGATGCTTTCGACGAGGCGTTCTCCGGTCGCCGTGGGCGCCACATCGCGGGTCGTGCGAGAGAGCAGACGGACGCCAAGCCGTTCCTCCATTGCCCTGATCGTATGGCTGAGGGCCGATCGGGTAACACCCAACTTGGCCGCCGCTCGCGTAAAACTGCGCTGCCGAGCGACCTCAAGGAAGGCTCGCATCTCACTGAACTCGTCACGCGGCATTGGTGAGCTCCGTTCACTACGACATGCAGATTATAGCTGCTAGTCTGACAAGACCAGGCCCGGCTACCTAGTCTGTCGACGGACAAGAGCGCACGAATGCCCATCGACCTGACACTGGATGACACGCTGGCGGCTGAAAGTGCGGTAACGCCGTGGGCCGCCGTCACCTGCCTCTCGTTTTTGACCTTTCTCCTGGTCGGCCTGGAATTCATGCCGGTGAGCCTGTTGACCCCGATTGCGCAGGACCTGGCCATCTCGGAAGGCCAGGCCGGACAGGCGATCGCCGTGTCGGGGCTCTTTGCCGTGATCACCAGCCTGTTCGGCAATGCGCTCCTGGCCAAGCTCGACCGCAGAACCGTCGTCCTGCTCTACACGGCAGTGCTGGTCGCATCGAGTTTGGCTGTTGCCCTCGCTCCCAACTTCCTGGTTTTTCTGGCCGGACGGGCCCTGGTCGGGATCGCGATCGGCGGCTTCTGGTCGCTCTCCACGGCCATTTTGGCGCGCCTGGCCTCAGGCTCCGACCTGCCCAAGGCGATCGCGCTGCTGCAGGGCGGAACTGCATTCGCGATCGTCATCGCCGCACCGCTCGGCAGCTTCCTCGGCGAATTGATTGGGTGGCGGGGCACCTTCTTCATCACAGTCCCAGTCGGCCTCGCGGCGCTCCTCTGGCAGTTCGCCGTTCTGCCGAAGATGCCGCCGAAGGAGGCCGTTTCGGTATCCAGCATGTTCCGTCTGCTGCGCAATCGGACATTCACCATCGGCATGGCCGCAACGGGGCTCGCCTTCATGGGAATGAATTCGCTGTCGATCTATCTGCGCCCATTCCTTGAAAGCGTCACCGGCCTCGACGTGAACGTCCTGTCGCTGGTGCTCCTGGGCCTCGGCCTAGGAGGCCTGGCGGGACTGTCCATCGCCGGCTTCGTGCTCCGGCGAAACCTCACCCCAGTGCTGATCGGGTTGCCGAGCGCGCTTGCGCTCCTCGCCCTGCTCCTGATCGCAGTGGGACCGGTGCTTTGGGCCACGGCTTCGCTTCTGGTTCTTTGGGGGCTGTTCAACACCCCGATTCCGGCGGCGTGGGGTACATGGATGGCTCAGATCATTCCCGACGATCTTGAAGCTGGAGGCGGGCTGCAGGTCGCATTGATCCAGTTCGCCATCGCCGGCGGCGCCTCCGCGGGCGGCATGCTGTTCGACGCTGCCGGCTGGTGGAGCGCCTTCCTGCTCGCCGCCGCCCTGCTGGCGGGCTCAGCCCTGCTCGCCGCTGCCGCCAGCCCTCGCGCTGCTGCGGTGCAGAACCTTTGATCGCGGAGGGACAGCGCCCGGACAGTGAAGGATCACTACAGAGCGCTTTTATTCTGAACCGCCGCATTCTTGGCTGGGCTGGGCATTGCTGCGCTGCCCGACTTCCTTACCGAGGTGCCGATCGCGGAGGGTACATTGAGACAAGTGATGGCGGATCATCCCTTGCCAGAGGCGGGGATCTATGTGGTGCGGCCACCTGGCGGGATTGCGCCCAGAAAGGTGCGTGCGCTGATTGACATCCTCATCGAATGGTTCGGCGCCCGTTGAGCGCAATCATTGCGACCTTCGGGTGGTGATCGCGGCGCAACAGCGAGAAAGCGCAGCCAACACCGGTCCCTTCGCCATCTCGGGCCACAATCTCGATGGACTTAGAGCGGGTGGTTTTAGCCGCATTTCTGCGACGCCAGGAGAAAAGTGATCCTGATTGGTCAAAGCATTGCCTCATCGGCCGTAAGTGCATGCTCTCGCGTGCCGGAGACGATGATCTCCAGGACCTCATGCTCGTCGGTGTTTTTGATGTAGCGATCGCCGACGTTCTCGCCGCGCTTAAGCACCATCACGCGGTCGCCCACAGCGAAGATGTCAACGAGGCGGTGGGAGATGATGATCTGGGCAACGCCCTGCTTTTTCAGTTCCAGCATGGTTTCGAGCAGCCGCTCGGTCGCCATCACCGAGAGATTGGCGGTCGGCTCGTCGAGTATCACCACGCGCGGCTGAAAGGAGATAGCGCGGGCAATCGCCACCGATTGCTGGCGGCCCCCCGAAAGGCTCTCGACCTTTTGATAGACGGAGTTCACGTCGACCTTGAGCCGCTTCAGCACACTGTCGGCTTCCGCGTACATTTTCCGCCGATTGACGAAAAGGCCCCTGCGCGGCCAACGGCCAAGAAAGATATTCTGACCGACATCCATATTCCCGCAAAGAGCGAAATCCTGGTAGATCATCTCGATGCCGGCGTCGCGGCTTTCGTGCGGGCTCTTGAAGTGCACCGGCTGCCCGGCGACGAAGATCTCGCCGCCCGCGTCGCGCTGGTAGGCGCCGGTCAGGATCTTCATCAGCGTCGACTTGCCGGCCGAGTTGTCGCCGACGAGGCCCAGGATCTCGCCTGGATAGAGCACGAGGTCGACGTTGCGGAGCGCCTGCACCGCACCGAAGGCTTTTTCGATGCCCCGCATTTCTACGATCGGTGCGGGCCTGGTCGCGTCACGCATGGGTCGTTTCCGCCGTTCTTGTGCGCCGCGCGAGGCGCGCCCGCAGGCGGCCGAAGATGTTGGCCTGGCGCACCCAGATGTCGATCAGCACCGCCACGATCAGGATGCCACCGATGAAGACGTTGATCCAGTGCTGCGGCATAGTAAAGCCTTGGACGTTGAGCTGCAGCAGCGCCCGGATCAGGGTGATCACCGCCGCCCCGGCGAGCGCCCCGATCACGGTGCCGTAGCCGCCGAAGATCGAACCACCGCCGATGATCACCGAAGCGATGGCGTCGAGCTCGCGGAACTGGCCGGCTACCGGGTTGAAGCTGCGGAAGTAGGCGACGTTGATGATCCCGGCCATTGTCGCGCAGAGCGCCGCCAGCATGAGCGCGAAGAACCGCACCCGGTTGGTGTTGATCCCGGCATAAGCGGCGGCGCGAATGTTGCCGCCGGTCGCATAGACCTTCTGCCCGAACGGCATGTAGGCGAGCACGACGCCGGCAATGAGGGCGACCAACAGCATCCAGATAGTCTGGACGCTCACCACCTCGGCGATCGAGCGCAGCAGCCCGTCCGGCAGCGAGATGCGGTAGTGCAGCAGGATGTCGTTCACCTTGCGGCCAAGCAGGTTGTAGCCCTCGGGCCAGCCGGTGAGCTGCTGCCCGGCGACGAACCAGGCGGCGAGGCCGCGGGCGATGTAGAACATGCCAAGCGTGGCGATGAAGGCCGGCAGCTTGAAGCCGACGGTGACGATCGCGTTGACAAGGCCGGCGCACATGCCCGCCAGCAGGCCCATCGCCACGGCGGTCACGGGGTCGGCGCCGAGGACCTTGAGGAAATAGGCGGCTGTGCTGCCGGCGAGGGCAAGCACCGCCCCGACGGAGAGGTCGATATCGCCGGCGGCAATGACGTAGGTGAGCCCGATGGTGATCAGCGCAAGCTCGGTGTAGTTGAGCAAGATAGCGAAGCTGTTGGACAGGTTCCACCAGTAGTCCGGCCGGAGCGCGAGGCCGGTCAGCCACAGGAGCGCGGTCAGGATGATGGCGAGCGCGTCGCGCCGGGCGAGGAACTTGCCGAACCCGGTGGCCGACAACGCCATGTCGGTCGCCATCGCGCCCTTGGTCTGCACCCCCTCGATCGCGATACCGCCGATCTCGTAGGCCGGTGGCGGCGGCCGGCCGCGGAGCCAGGCCCAGAGGCGCCCTGCCACCTGGCGGCGGATGAGATAGGGCTCGATGAGCACAGCGACGACGAGTAGCAGCCCGAGGAACACCGGCACCGCGCCGACCGGTAGCGAGAAAACGGCGTTGACCGTGATCTCCTCGTCGACGATCTTGATGATGCGCGTGATCGGCCAGCCCTCGCGCAATACCTTGTCGAGCAGCACCACCAGAAGGGCGCCAAGGCAGGATCCGGCGACCCGGCCGCGGCCGCCGAGGATCGAGGCGCCGCCGATGATCACGGCGGCAATGACGGTCAGCTCACCGCTGACGCCGTAGAGCGGCGTCACGCCCTTGTCCTGCGCAGCTGACATCAAGCCGGCCAGCGCCGCGCAGAGCGAGGAGATCAGGAAGGCTCGGATGCGCACCCAGTTGGTCGGGATGCCGGCATAGGACGCCGCCTGCTCGTTGCCGCCCGTGGCGAAGGTCTCGTAGCCCCAGCGCGTCTTGGCAAGCACATAGGCGCCGATCACGGCGACAACGAGGAAGATCACGATCTGGTTGTTGAAGCCGAGGAGGTTGGTCTCGCCGAGGTGAAAAAAACCCGGATAGCCGGTCGCCTTGGCAGGGTAGTAGATCGCCTGGCCGTGAGTGAGCGCCAGCACGAAGCCGCGGCCGATGAAGAGGACGGTCAGCGTGGCGATGAACGCCGGCACCTTCAGGATGGTGACGAGCACGCCGTTGATCAGCCCGATCAGCGTGCCGAGCAGCAGGCAGAGGATCGCCGACGTGACGACGCCGAGGTCAAGGAAGTTCGGCGCGAACAGCCTGGCAAAGACGACGGCGACTAGGCCGTAAGTTGAACCGACCGAAAGATCGAGGTCCTTGTTGACGATGACGAAGGTCACTCCGACCGCGATGATGGCAACCCGCGAGGTGTCGCGGAGCAGCGAGTGAAACGCTCCTGTTGACCCGAAGAACGCGGGATTGACGAGAGCGCCGCCGAGATAGAGCAGCAAAAGCAAGGCAACGAGCCCCACCTCCCAGCCGCCGACAATCTGGGACGGCGCACGGCCGAGCGATGTGGTCGCGGTAAGCGCCATGATCTCTTCTGGTCGATTTCCTGCTGCCGCATTGCGGGAGAGCCTGCGCTCTCCCGCAATGATTTCAGACGTTCCGAGTGGACTCAGTTCTCGAAACGCTTGCCGACGTCCTCGACGGTCTCCTTCGTCACCAGTTGGGCGCGTGTGTCGAGGTTGGCCGCCGCGATGCCGCGGTCGATCTCCAGATAGAGCTGCATGACCGGCCAGAAGCCCTGCAAGAAGGGCTGCTGCCCGAGCGCGCCGGTCAGATCGCCGCTCTTCATCGCGTCCTGCTGGGCCGGGCCGAGGTCGAAACCGTAGGCGCAGATCTTGCCGGTCAGTCCGGTCTGAGCGACGGCCTTGGCAAGCGCCGGCGTGAACACGTTGTTGCCGGCGAACGCGCCAACGACGTCGCCGCGCGATTCAAACAGCGTCACGATGCCGTTCACCGGGTCATTCGGATTGGTGTCGATACCGGTGTTCTCCGGACCCGCGTCGACCTTGAAGGCATCAAGCTTGCCGGCATCCTTCAAGCCCTTGACGATGGCGTTGAAAGCCGAAGTGACGCGGTTGTTCACCTCGATGTTGCCCATTGCGGTCGACGACGGCAGGACGATCGAACCCTTCTCTATACCCTTGTCCGCGAGGCACTTGACGAGCGCCTCGCCGGCGATTGCGGCAGCGGAGGCGTCCTGGCCGGTGTGGCCGATGCCGCTGCGGTTGAGGATCGTGCCGTCAAAGGAATTGGTCGTAGCGACCGGTATGCCCTTCGCCTCGGCGGCCTTGACGATGTCGTTATAGGCGCCGACCTGGGGCGTTGTCATGATCAGCCCGTCGATCGTCGGATCCTGCACGATCTGGTTCAGGATTTCGATCTCGCGGGCAGGGTCGTCAGTCGGCGATTCCGAGCCGAGCAGCAGGACCTTGGCGCCGATCAGGTTGCCGGCGACGGTCGCGCCGACATAGACCGGATCGAAGAAGCCATTGCCGGCAGTGTGTGTCACGATAGCGAAAGTGAGGTGACCATCGGCCGAATGGAAGTCCTTGGTACCGGGGGCCTCCTTTGCGGCTTCTTCAAAGCTGTAGCCGCCGACCGCCTTGTCGACGCCGCCCGATTGTGCGTAGGCGTTCGACACGCCGAGCGATAACGCCGCGGTACACGCCGCGAGCGAGAAAATACGTTTCATGAATATCCTCCCTTGCAACCAACGGTCGGAAGCCGTTCGGGCGCATTATTCAGGGATTCCGAATGCTTCCTCCCACCCCGTATATTCTGCCCAAAGTCTGCCCACGTAAATAGTGCTAGCGCGACGCGGTGTCAGACAGACGAGGAGACTTGGTGTACTATGATCCCTACCTGGGCCGCATTTCAAAAGGGAGCGACACGGAGAGCACCAAAAAAAGTTTCACAAACGCGCAGGGAGGATACCGCGATGAATCTGCGACCAGACCCCACATTCTATCCGTCACCTCGGCTGGCTATGGAAGGGCCGCCGGAAACTCTGGCCTACACGTTGATGCTTAGCCCGGACTTCTCGCAACCCGACGGTTTGGCTGTGGTGAATGTCGATCCAAATTCGCCGGATTTCGGCAAGATCGTCCACACTGTGATCATGCCAAACAAGGGCGATGAGTTTCATCACTTCGGCTGGAATGCGTGTTCTTCGGCGCTATCACCACTGACTGGCCACGCCTTTTTGGAGCGTCGTTATCTGATCATTCCGGGCATTCGTTCGTCGCGCATCTACATAATTGATGTGAAGGGCGGGCCGACAGCCGCCAAGATTCACAAGATCATCGAACCCGCAGAAGTCTTTGCCAAGACGGGCTATTCCCGCCCGCATACGATCCACTGCGGACCCGAGGGCATTTATGTCTCGACCCTCGGCGGCGGTGGCAAAGACGGTACCGACGGTCCTCCGGGCATTTTCATCATGGATTGCCAGACCTTCGATGTCATTGGCCGCTATGAGATAGATCGTGGCGCCCAGGACAAGCACTACGATTTCTGGTGGAACCTGCCGCGCGACTACATGGTCAGTTCCGAATGGGCTCTGCCGCCGCAGTTCGAAAACGGCATCGTCCCTGAGGATCTACTGTCCAACAAGTACGGCCACCGCATGCATTTCTGGGATCTGCGTGCGCGTAAGAACATTCAGACGATCGATCTGGGCGCCAATCACCAAATGGCGCTCGAAATCCGCCCGGCGCATGATCCAGTCCAGCAATACGGCTTCTGCGGCGTTGTGGTCGATACCACCAATCTCGAAGGCTCGATCTGGACTTGGTGGCGCGACGCAGATGGCAAGTTCCAGGCCAAGAAGACGGCGGTCATCCCGCCTCAACCGGCCAATGCCGACGATCTGCCGGATCTTCTGAAGGGTTTCTCGGCGGTGCCCCCTCTGGTCACCGACATCGACCTCAGCCTCGACGACAAGTATCTCTATGTGGCTTGTTGGGGTACGGGTGAAATGCATCAATACGATGTCAGCGACCCGATGAAGCCGGTTCTGGCGGGCAAGGTCGAACTGGGTGGGATCGTCAAGAAGACCAAGCACCCCTGTGGCAAGGTCTTCGGCTATGGGCCACAGATGGTCGAGATTAGCCGCGACGGCAAGCGTGTCTATTGGACCAATTCGCTCTACTCGACCTGGGACGATCAGTTCTATCCCGGTGAGCGCGGCGGGGCGATGGTGAAGGCCGATGTTGGCGCCAATGGTGGGCTGACGCTCGACACCAACTTCTTCGTCGAGTTCCCCAAAGGCTATCGAACGCACCAGATCCGGCTTGAAGGCGGCGACTGCTCTACCGACAGTTTCTGCTACCCATCGGCCTAGGTGTCGCCCGAACTCCTTTCGACCACAGCCGGCCTTTGGCTTGCTGTGGTCGCCAGCGGGATTTACCATGGCGTAAACCCGGGTATGGGCTGGCCGCTTGCTGTTTCGGCCGCCCTGATGGAACGGCGAGCCCATGCGCTGCCGGGCGCGCTTCTGGCGCTGGCGTTCGGGCATCTTGTCGCCATGACGGTGGTCCTCTTGCCCTTCGCGCTGATGACCATGCTGGTTGATTGGCAAACCGAGATCCGCGTTGGCGCAGGTCTAATTGTCGTCGCGCTCGGAGTCTGGCTGCTCTTCAACCGGCGGCATCCTAGATTTCTGGCGCGCGTGCCGCCGTCGCGACTGGCGCTCTGGTCCTTTCTCGTCGCCGTCGCGCATGGCGCCGGCCTGATGCTGGTGCCGATCTACCTCGGCCTGTGCGGCGTCGTTGAAACGGATGCCGGGCACCGTGCCGCGACCGCCCTCATTACACGAACTGCAGCGCTCTCGATCGGCGTGGCAGCGGTCCACACCGGCGCGATGATCACTGCGGGCGGCGCTTTGGCCTTCGGCGTCTATCGGTGGCTGGGATTAAGGTTTCTTTCGAAAAGCTGGTTTGATCTGGATGTGATCTGGGCGCTAAGCCTGGTTCTGGTCGGGGCGATCGGCGTGTTTTCCGCGCTCTAGTTGGTCACCACGATCCGCGTGTTGCGAAAGCCAGCTTGCCGCACCATGGAATAGAAGGCGGCGGCATTGGACGGGTGCAGCCGCACGCAGCCATGCGACGCTGGGCGCCCGAGAGATTTTACTGCGCCTGTGCCATGGATGGCATAGCCGCCGCGGTAGAAGACCGAATGAGGCATCGGCGACATGTCGTATTTGCGCGAATACCACATCCGTGCCGTTCGTTGCGGCCGGTAGCTGCCGCGCGGCGTGATATAGCCTTTGCGCGCCGTGGATACGCGCCATCGGTAGACCGCCCTGCCGTATCTTACAGTCATCGTCTGCGATGACACGTCGATCCTTGCAACCAGCTTGGCTGCCCAGCCCTCGACCGAAGAACCGAACAGCATCGTTGCCAGTGCCGCTGCCATGAGAACGGTCTTTTTCATGCGATCAAACCCCTTTGATTGCCCTTGCCTGCCTGCCTTCACGCTATTCTTCATCCTTTAATCGCAAGTGAATGAGGTAACCACACACCTCTGACGAATTCACCAATCCAAAGCAGCGAATTTGAACGATTTCCCGCGATAGTTGCCGTGGCGACATGTAACCACATAACTAGGGCGCGACCCGCCAACAGGCTTGCCAAAACGCACCGTTGGCTGCTCAATTCGTCGAATGAACGAACTCCTGCTGAAAGCGGTCGATGATCGGGTCGACGACCTGGTCGCGCTGACCGCGGACCTGATCCGCTTTCCGACTATCAACCCGCCCGGCGAGGCCTATCGGCCATGCGCCGAATACGTCGGAGCGCGGCTGAAAAAGCGCGGTTTCGAAGTCGAATTCATCCGCGCCGATGGCACGCCCGGCGACACCGACCGCTACCCGCGCGTCAACGTCGTCGCCCGCTTCGATGGCCCCTCGCCCGGCGCCTGCGTGCATTTCAACTCGCATATCGACGTGGTCGAAGCCGGCGACGGCTGGAGCTTCGATCCCTTCGCCGGCATCGTCAGGGATGGCAAGGTCCATGGCCGCGGCGCCTGCGACATGAAGGGCGGCCTGGCCTCCTCGATCATCGCCGCCGAGGCCTTCATGGAGGTTTTCCCCGACTTCCCGGGCGCCATCGAGATTTCGGGCACGGTCGACGAGGAGTCCGGCGGTTTCGGCGGCGTCGCCCATCTGGCAAAGCTCGGCTATTTCTCCAAGCCGAAGGTCGACCACGTCATCATCCCCGAGCCGTTGAACAAGGATCGCATCTGCCTTGGCCATCGCGGCGTCTGGTGGGCGGAGATCGAGACCAAGGGCGAGATCGCGCACGGCTCGATGCCGTTCCTCGGCGACAATGCGGTGCGCCATATGGGCGCCGTGCTAAGGGCTTTCGAGGACGAGCTGTTCCCGTCGCTCGACCGCAAGGTGACGCGCATGCCGGTCGTGCCCGACGGGGCCAAGCGCTCGACCATGAACATCAACTCGATCCATGGCGGCCAGACCGAGGATTTCCGGCCCGGCCTGCCCTCGCCCAATGTCCCCGATTCCTGCCGGCTGACCATCGACCGCCGCTTCCTGCTCGAAGAGGACCTTGGCACGGTCAAGAGCGAGGTGACCGATATCCTCGACCGGCTGAAGCGCGAGCGCAAGAAATTCGACTACGAGATCCGCGATCTCATGGAGGTGCTGCCGCTGATGACCGAGCGCGATGCGCCGGTGGTCAAGGCGGTGGCGCGGGGCATCATGGAGATATTCGACCGCGAGCCCGCCTACGTGATCTCGCCCGGCACCTACGACCAGAAGCACATTGCCCGCATCGGCCACATCTACGACTGCATCGCCTATGGCCCGGGCATTCTCGACCTCGCCCACAGGCCCGACGAATGGGTGGGGATATCAGACATGGTCGAATCGGCCAAGGTGATGGCGATCGGGCTCAACGTGCTGCTGAGGGGCGGGGGCGCTCGGTAGCCGGTGATGGGCGGAAAAACATTCCTGCCGGCGCCGCCGGAAAGCACGAAACGCAATTTACTCCTTGGTGAAATCACGCTTCTATCCACCGGGTTTCGAGCATGTTTTTGAGCATATCGGGAGTTGCACGATGAAATTGTGGAAAACTATTCTCACCGCTGCGGCCCTGGTGCTGTCTGCCGGAACATCGGCATTTGCCGCGCGCGATCTGGTCATCGGCATCACGCTCGAACCTCCGCATCTCGATCCGACCGCAGGTGCTGCGGCGGCGATCGACGAGGTGCTTTACGCCAATGTGTTCGAGGGGCTGACCCGCATCGGCCCGAACGGCGAGGTGCTGCCGGCTCTCGCCGAAAGCTGGACCGTTTCCGACGACGGCAAGGTCTACACCTTCAAGCTGCATAGCGGCGTGAAATTCCATGACGGCACCGACTTCAATGCCGACGACGTCAAATTCTCGCTCGATCGCGCCCGTGCCGACAACTCCGTGAACGCACAAAAGGGCCTGTTCGCCGCCATCGATACGGTCGAAATGGTCGATCCGGCGACGGTCAGGATCACGCTGAAGAACCCGCAAAGTTCGTTCCTCTACAATATGGGCTGGGGCGACGCGGTCATCGTCGCGCCGGAGACAGCCGACACCAACAAGGAAACGCCTGTCGGCACCGGCCCGTTCAAGTTCCAGAACTGGGCCAAGGGCTCGTCGATCACGCTGATCAAGTCCGACGCTTACTGGGGTGCCCCGGTCTCCCTCGACAAGGCCGAGTTCCGCATCGTCACGGATGCCGCAGCCGCCGTTCCGGCGCTGCTTTCCGGCGATGTTCAGGCCTTCCCGTTCTTCGATCCCGACAGCGTCGCCCAGATCCAGGGCGACCCGCGCTTCAAGGTGGTGATCGGCGCGACCGAGGGTGAGACCATCCTCTCGATGAACAACAAGAAGCCGCCTTTCGACCGGCTGCAGGTCAGGCAGGCGATTTCGTTTGCGCTCGACCGCAAGGCGATCATCGACGGCGCCTCGGCCGGCCTTGGCGTGCCGATCGGCTCGCACATGTCGCCCGCCAACAAGGCCTATGTCGACCTCACCGGTCTCTATCCGCACAATGTCGAGAAGGCCAGGGAACTCTTGAAGGAAGCCGGCCTGGAGAACGGCTTCAAGGCGACGCTGAAACTGCCACCACCCCCCTATGCGCGACTTGGCGGCGAGATCATCGCGTCGCAGCTTCGCGATGTCGGCATCGATCTGCAGATCGTGCCGGTGGAATGGGCGCAGTGGCTGGACCAGGTCTTCACTAAGAAGGACTACGACCTGACCATCGTTTCCCACACCGAACCCAACGACATCGATATCTATTCGCGCAAGGATTATTACTTCAACTACGACAACCCGACCTTCGACAAGATCATCGCCGATCTGAACCTCACCTCCGATGAGGCCAAGCGCATGACGCTGCTCGGCGAGGCGCAGAAGATACTGGCCGACGATGGCGTGGTCGGCTTCCTCTACGAACTGCCGAAAGTCGGCGTCTGGGACGCCAAGCTCGAGGGTTTTTGGGCAAATGCGCCGATCCAGGCCAATGATTTGACCAAGGTGAAGTGGACGGAGTGAGGGGCTGCTGGCCAAAGGGGCGAAGCTTGCAGCCGGTGGCACCCCCCTCTGTCCTGCCGGACATCTCCCCCTCAAGGGGGGAGATTGGCAGTTGCCATGCCGGTGCTAGCCCTGCAACGCTGATGATTAGCGAAAGCATCAATGAGGGCTTAATCTCCCCCCTTGAGGGGGAGATGTCCGGCAGGACAGAGGGGGGTTGGCGGGAACGCAACCTTCATCCAGTTGCCGCGCTGAACGGACCTGCGGTCCTCCCCCCATGACCGCCTATCTCCTCAAGCGTCTTGCCATCGCGCTCATCACGCTGGTCCTGGCCTCGACGGTGGTCTTCGCCGTGCTGGAGATCATTCCCGGCGACCCGGCGCGGCTGATGCTGGGCATGAATGCCAGCGCCGACCAGGTCGAGTTACTGCGCAACCAGATGGGCCTCAACGCGCCGCTCGCCGCGCGCTATCTGCACTGGGCCGGCGGCTTGCTGAGCCTCGATTTCGGCCGTTCCTACACCTATTCGGTGCCGGTCATCGACCTGGTCCGCGAGCGCATCGTGGTCTCGCTGCCGCTGGCCCTGATCGCGCTGGCGCTGTCCACCATCATCGCCATTCCGGTCGGGCTGTTTTCCGCCGGCCGGCACGGGCGGGCCGGCGACACGATCGCGATGGGCGCCGCCCAGCTTGGTGTTGCCGTGCCGAACTTCTGGTTTGCGCTGATGCTGATCTACCTGTTTGCCGTCTGGCTGCGGCTGGTGCCGGCCGGCGGCTTTCCGGGATGGAGCGCCGGCGTCTGGCCGGCGCTGAAATCGCTGGTCCTGCCGGCGATCGCGCTCGCGCTGCCGCAGGCGGCGATCCTCGCCCGCGTCACCCGCTCGGCGCTGATCGAAGTGCTGAACGAGGACTATATCCGCACTGCCCGCGCCAAGGGTCTGCCCCATCGCGCGGTGCTGTGGCGGCACGCGCTGCGCAACGCAATGATCCCGGTGCTGACCATTCTCGGCCTGCAGTTCGCCTTCCTGCTCGCCGGCACCATCATCATCGAGAACGTCTTTTATCTCCCCGGCCTCGGCCGGCTGGTGTTCCAGGCGATCACCCAGCGCGACCTGATCGTCGTCGAAAGCGTCGTCATGCTGCTGGTCGCCGCCGTCATCGCCGTCAACCTGCTTGTCGATCTCTCCTATGCGGTCGTCGATCCGCGGCTGAGAAGCCGCCAATGACGCTGCGCTTCGACATCCCGGAGGAAAATTTTGCCGACATCCTCGTCAAGGCTTTCACCAACCGCTCGTTCCTCACCGGCTTCGTCATCACTGCACTTGTGGCGGCGGTCGCCATCGTTTCGTTCTTCTGGACGCCTTTTGACGTCACCAGGCTGATCATCGCCGACAAGACCCAGGCACCCTCGCCGGCGCACTGGTTCGGCACCGATCATTTCGGCCGCGACATTTTTTCCATGATCATGGTCGGGGCCCGCAATTCGATCGCCGTGGCGCTGGTGGCGGTCGGTATCGGCATGGGCGTTGGCGTGCCGCTCGGCGCCCTTGCCGCGGCGCGCGGCGGCGTCGTCGACGAGGCGGTGATGCGGCTGAACGATGTCGTCTTCGCCTTCCCTGCCCTGCTGTCGGCGATCATGATCACCGCCATCTTCGGCCCGGGCGCGCTCAACGCCATCATCGCCATCGGCATTTTCAACATCCCGGTCTTCGCCCGCGTCGCCAGGGCCGGCGCGCTGGCGATCTGGCCGCGCGAATTCATCCTCGCCGCGCGTGCCGCCGGAAAAGGCAAAGCACTGATCACCATCGAACACGTGCTGCCCAACATCGTTACTTTGCTCCTGGTGCAAGGCACCATTCAGTTCGCGCTCGGCATCCTGGCCGAAGCCGGGCTTTCCTATGTCGGGCTCGGCACACAGCCGCCGATGCCGAGCTGGGGGCGGATGCTGTTCGACGCCCAGACGCGCATGGGGATGGCGCCGTGGATGGCGATCTTTCCAGGCATGGCGATCGTCGTCACCGTGCTTGGACTGAACCTGCTCGGCGACGGTATTGCCGACATCCTCGACCCAAAATCGCGGCGGCAGCGATGAGCCTGCTCGAAATCGAGAAATTGTCGCTGACGATCGGCGACACGCCGATCCTGAGGGATGTCGAACTCGCCGTCGCGCCCGGCGAGGTGATGGGGCTGGTCGGCGAATCCGGCTCGGGCAAGTCGATCACGGCATTGACGGTGATGCGGCTTCTGCCCTGGGCGGCGCGCGCCAGCGGGCGCGTCGTCTTCGACGGCATCGACATCCTCGCGGCCAGCGAAGACCAGATGTGCGCGCTGCGCGGCGATGATATCGGCATGGTTTTCCAGGAACCGATGACGGCGCTGAACCCGGTCAAGACCATTGGCGAGCAGGTCGCCGAAGGCATCCGCTGGCACACCAGGGCAAGCCGCGCCGACGCCGAGGACCGCGCTCGAAAAATGCTCGACCGGGTCGGCTTGCCCGCAGCGCAATTCCCGCTGTCGCGCTATCCGCACGAGCTTTCCGGCGGCCAGCGCCAGCGCGTCGTCATCGCCATCGCCTGCGCGCTGAAACCAAAACTGTTGATCGCCGACGAGCCGACGACGGCGCTCGACGTCGTGCTGCAGGCGCAAATCCTCGACCTGTTGCGCGATCTGGTTTCAGAAAACCGCATGGGTCTGCTGTTGATCTCGCATGACCTCGCGGTGGTGACCGAAATGGCGGAGCGCATCACCATCCTGCGCCACGGCGAAGTGATGGAGGCCGGCGACACGGCCCGCACCCTGTCCGAGCAGCTTCATCCCTACACAAGACAACTGGCGCAGGCCTCGATGCATGTGCCGGCGCGTGCCAGGACAAACGAGGTCGGCCAAGACAACCCCATGCTCCAGGCCAAACCTCTGCTTCAGGTAGAAAGCGTGACGCGGGACTATCCGGGACGGCGCAAATCGCTGCTGAAGCGCGCGGTTCCGACCCGCGCCGTCGACGATGTCTCGTTCTCGATCGATCCTGGGCAGTCTGTGGCGCTGGTCGGTCGTTCCGGTTGTGGCAAGTCCACGCTTGCCCGCATGGTCCTGGCGCTGGACGGGCCGACATCGGGAACGATCCGGTTTCGCGGCGACGTCATCACCGACAAGAGCGAGGCGGAGCTCAAGCCGGCGCGCCGCGACATGCAGGTGGTGTTCCAGGACCCATACGGCTCCTTCGATCCGCGCCAGAAGGTGGAAAAACTGGTCGCCGAGCCACTGCATGTCCTGGAGAAAAGGCCGACGAATGCAGAGCGGCGCGAGATGGTGGCAAAGGCCTTGCACGAGGTCGGCCTTGGTCCACGCGACATGGACAAATATCCGCACGAATTTTCAGGCGGCCAGCGCCAGCGCCTGTCGATCGCCCGCGCCATCATCACCCGCCCCAAGCTGGTCGTCGCCGACGAGCCGGTCTCGGCGCTCGACGTCTCGATCCGCGCCCAGATTCTCGATCTGTTCGCCGAGCTCAACCAGAAGCTCGGCGTTGCGTATCTGTTCATCACCCACGATCTGACCGTTGCCCGCGCCATTACGGACCAGGTGATGATCATGCATGCCGGCAAGATCGTCGAGCGCGGCAGGACGAGCGCGGTTCTCGACCATCCGCAGTCCGAAGCCGCCAAGGCGCTGGTCGCTGCGGCCCCGGACCTGCACCGCGCGATTGCCCGGCGGTTACAGGAACAGGGGTAAACAGCCGACCGTCGGGAGAGGCTTACTCTTCGGCCTTCACCACATCGGCGGGGCTGATGTCGAGCAAGTCGAGGGTGCGGCGCAAGAGCTGCATCTCTGTCCCGGCAAGTTGCGAATCGGCCTTGGCGATCTCGGCCATATGGCGGGCAAGCAGGCTGCGCCTCTCGACGTCGAGGTCACGGAACTGCGCGATGGCTTGCGAGCCGTTGGTCTCGTAGCCGAACTCGTTGAGATACTCGATGACGCTGTCGATGCTGGCTTCCGGAATGCCGAAGGCTTCCCGGCAGATGCGCCTGAAGGCGGCCATTTCACTCTCGTTGACCGTGCCGTCGGCCAAAATCATGCGAAACAGCATCAGCAGTTCCGCCGACAGCACCGGATCGTCCGCGACCTTGCGCACGCCGGGATCGCCGTCGAAGATCGAGCGTATCTGCTCCAGCAGTGCGAATGCCATCAGCGACCCCTTTCCGATTCGTTGCAAATAGGTAGCGCGGAATCGGCCTTGCGCAAATGGTCGGCTGTGGTTCGACAGAGCAATCGCTCCTGCCTGCCGGCATCCTCTCCCCGTATAGTGACGGGGAGAGGGGCGCTCCCATCGAAGGTTTCGCCAATCACCAGCGTTGCAGAATGTTCACCGAGGTCGCCACCGCCCTCTTCTCCCCGTCCCTATACGGGGAGAAGTGCCCGGCAGGGCGATGAGGGGCGGCGCCAAGATCGACAATTGGTGGTCTCCGCCGCTGCGCACGCTGATTGGTGTGTGAACGGGGCGCCTGATAGGATGCGGTTGTACGAATCATGTCGGAGGAGCCACACATGAATCTCAGTGCGCCTACGCAGCTTATTTTCATCATATCCCTTGTTATCGCCATCATCGGTCTTCTCGCCGCTCTCGGCGTTTTTGCGTTCATTCCCCTGGCCGCCGTGTGGATCGTCCTCATCGCTTATGTCGTGCTTGCCGGCGGCTGCCTGGTTCGCGGCGTTTAAGCCCTCAGATCTCTCAGGCAACTCGGAGCGCCCGGCCACAAGCCGGGCACTTTTGATTCTGAGGGTTGGTCTGCTACCATCCGCGGGCGGAGGAAAGCTCATGTCTGCCCAGAGCGAAGACGGCAGCAACCAGCACAGTCCTGGCCTCGACCGGTTCGAGATGGTTCGGCGTGTGCCTGGCCCTTGGCTCCAGGGTTCAGTCACTGACATCTGCGGCTACCGCGAAACCATGCCCGGCCATTTCCGCAACGTCGAATACGCATCGCTGACCGTGCCGCTGGTCATCAGCTTTGCCGAACCCTTCGCCATCGGGCTCGGCAAGGAGCCGGGCGACAACGACCGCTTCGCCAGTTTCGCCGCCGGCCTCTACGCCGGTCCGGTGGTGATCGAATCCCGCGGCGGCGCCTGCTGCATCCAGGTCAATTTCACCCCGCTCGGCGCCCGACGCTTCTTCGGCCTTGCGATGAGCGAACTGACCGACCGCATGGTCGGCCTCGACGATGTGCTCGGGATCGAAGGCATCGCGCTGCGCGAAAAAAATTGGCAATGCGCACGGCTGGAGCGCACGTTTTGCCATTGTCGAGACGTTCGTCGCCGCGCGGCTGACTGACGCCCGCGAAATGCAGGCCGAAATCGCCTGGGCCTATGACCGGATCATCGTCTCGGGTGGCCGCATTCGCGTCGCATCGCTCGCCGACAGGCTGGGCTGGAGCCGCAAGCATCTCGCGGGAAAATTCTCCAACGCGATCGGCGTCGGCCCCAAGACGCTGTCGCGCATCGTCCGCTTCAACCGGGCGCTCGGCCTGTCAAGGCAGCGCAAATCCGATTGGGCTGATATCGCCGCCGATTGCGGCTATGCCGACCAGGCGCATCTGGTGCGCGAATTCCGCGACCTTGCCGGCGAAACGCCGACGGCGCTGGCCGCCCAGGCATAGAGGCGCAGGTAACATTTCTTCAAGACGTGGGAAAAGCCTTCGCCCAGACTGGATTATCGTCCAATCCAATTGAAGGAGATCGTCATGACCATGTCAGTCGAACCGCCCAGGCTCTATCCGACCTTGCGCTACCGCAATGCCGCGAAAATGATCGACTGGCTGGGTGAAGCCTTCGGCTTTGCCGTTCATGCCCGCGACGGCGAAGGCGACATCGTCCAACACGCCGAACTGACTTTCGGCTCCTCGATGATCATGCTGGGCACCGCACGCTACGACAAGTTTGGCCAGATGGTCGGCGCACCGGGCCCCGGTGGCGGCAGATCGGTCTATGTTGCCGTCGACGATGCCGATGCCGCTTATGCCAGGGCCAAGAAGGCCGGCGCCGAAATACTGGAAGTGCTCACCGACCGCGACTATGGCAGCCGCGAATTCATCTGCCGCGATCCGGAAGGCAATGTCTGGTCGTTCGGCACCTATTGGCCAAAGGCCGGTGAGCCCGCCAGCTAACGCGCCAGACCAAAGATGGCGTCGCAGTCGAGGTGGGTTTCCAGTTCGGCTGCGACCTCGTCCAATGCCCGTTCGACCTCGGCGCGATAATCGATGCCGCCGCCTTTGACGCCGAGATTTTCCAGGAATTTCGCCCGAAAAGCGTCGGCGGAAAACAGCCCGTGCAGATAGGTCCCCGACACCTTGCCGTCGGCGGAGACGGCGCCGTCATCGGCGCCGTTGATGACGGCGGACGGCCGCAGCGTGTCGGGACCGGTGGTGCGGCCGAGATGGATCTCGTAGCCCTCGAGCGGCAGATCGAACTGGACCGAGCGCGCGCTGACATTGCGCACCGTCTTTTCCGGTTGCATCACCGTTTCGACGTCGAGCAGGCCGAGCCCCTCGGTCTCGGTGGCGCTGCCCTCGATGCCGTCGGGATCGCGCACGACACGGCCGAGCATCTGGAAGCCGCCGCAGATGCCGACGACGTGGCCGCCGCGCTTGCGGTGGGCGACAAGGTCGCGGTCCCAGCCATTCTCGCGGAATCTTAGCAGATCGCCGATCGTCGACTTCGAGCCGGGAATGACCACCAGCCCAGCGTCGGCCGGCAAATGCTGGCCGGGCGGCACGAAGACGACCTCGACCTGCGGCTCGGCCTTGAGCGGATCGAGGTCGTCGAAATTGGCGATGCGCGAAAGCATCGGCACGGCCACCTTCAGCGCGCGCTTCTCGCCGGACGCCAGGCGTTCGAGCACAACCGAATCTTCCGAGGGCAGCCGCGCCGCCGCCTTCAGCCACGGCACGACGCCAAAACAGCGCCAGGCGGTGAAGCTCTCGATCGCCTTGATGCCGTCATCGAACAGCGAGACATCGCCGCGGAACTTGTTGATGAGATAGCCGACGATCATGCGCCGGTCCTCTTCCGGCAAGATCAGATGGGTGCCGGCGACCGAGGCGATGACGCCGCCGCGATCGATGTCGCCGACCAGGATCACCGGCACGTTGGCGCGCGTCGCAAAGCCCATATTGGCAATGTCGCGGCTCCTGAGATTGATCTCGGCCGGCGAGCCGGCGCCTTCGACGATGACGAGGTCGGCACCCTCGCCGACCTTGGCCCAGGAGTCGAGCACGGCATCCATCAGCCGGGCTTTCAGCGCCTGGTAGTCGCGTGCCCGCGCCTCGCCGAACACCTTGCCCTGCACCACCACTTGGGCGCCGATATCGGTCTGCGGCTTGAGCAGCACCGGGTTCATATGGACGGTGGGCGCAACGCCGCAGGCGATCGCCTGCAGCCATTGGGCGCGGCCGATCTCGCCGCCGAGTTTGTCGCCCGGTATATAGGCGACGGCGGCGTTGTTCGACATGTTCTGCGGCTTGAACGGCCGCACCTTCAGCCCACGCTTTTTCGCCACGCGGCAGAGGCCCGCGACCAGCACCGTCTTGCCGACATCGGAGCCTGTGCCCTGCAGCATGATCGCCTTGGCCGCCATTAATTCCTGCCCTGTGAAACGCTGCCGGTGATCGTGGATTTCGCGGCCAGTGGTCCGCCGCGCCAGATGTAGAGCGCCAGCAGAGGCTCCTTGCCGGTGCGCATGGCATGGCTGACATCAGAGGCATGGTGGATCACCTCACCCGCCTCTCGCTTGCGAAAGTCGTCTTCGTCCATGCGCCATTCGGTGCCGCCGGTCAGCGGAATGTAGATCTCCTCGGCGACATGATGGTGGTCGGGATAGACGATTTCAGGTCCGAGGATCAGAAAGCCGGCCGCGACCTCGTCGTTGACGAAATGGCCGCGCATGCCGAAGACCTCCAGCCAGCCGTACTTGTCGATGAATGTCTTGCCGAGATCCGCCTCGCTGTAGGTCTGCCCCCAGCGCAGCTCGCCGCGACGCTCCGCAAGCAGCCGCGCCAACGGCTGGGCGTTGGCCGGAGCAAGCTCGACGATGCGGTCGAGCTCGCGCAGGCAGGCAAGCGGACGCGGCTCGAGCGGACGCGCCGGCATGGCCCAGCCGATCCGGGCCACCGCATCGCGCACCAGCGCATCATCGAATGTTTCGAGCGTGGCGTGGAACCGTTCAAGCAGCTCATCGAAATTTGTCGTCACGCCTTGCCCCAGACACGCATTATCACACAGCCGCCCCCAGATCGTTGGATGGAGCTAGTCGGCTTGCGCGGCGGCATCATTGGTCTAGATTGAACCGCGCGCAAAGCCAAAAACGACAGGCCAGGAGGCCGAAGACATTACGGAGCACGCCATGGACGCCGCTGTTGATGCGGGCACCAGCCAGTTCGAACTCAACGAGGACCAGCGCGCCATCCAGCAAATGGCCGGGGCCTTCGCTGCCGATCGCGTTGCGCCGAACGCGCTCGACTGGGACCGCAACAAGCATTTTCCGGCGGACGTGATCCGCGAGACTGGCCCGCTCGGGCTTGGCGGCATCTATGTCGGTGACGATGTCGGCGGCTCAGCGCTCGGCCGGCTCGACGCGGTGCTGATCTTCGAGGCGCTTTCGCGCGCCGATCCGGCCTTCTCCTCCTTCATCTCGATCCACAATATGGTGGCTTCGATGATCGACCGCTTCGGCAGCGACGAGCAGCGCCAGCACTTCCTGCCGAAGCTGACCTCGATGGAATGGCTGGCGAGCTATTGCCTGACCGAGCCGGGTTCGGGATCGGATGCTGCGGCGCTGAAGTCGCGTGCAGTGAGGAGCGGCGGCGACTATGTGCTGAACGGCGTCAAGCAGTTCATTTCGGGCGCCGGCGACAGCGACCTTTACATCGTCATGGCGCGCACCGGCGCCGACGGTCCGAAGGGTATTTCGACCTTCGTCGTGCCGAAAGATGCGCCCGGCCTGTCTTTCGGCGCCAACGAGCACAAGATGGGCTGGCACATGCAGTCGACCCGCCAGGTCGTCTTCGAGGACTGCAAGGTGCCGGGTGAAAACCTGCTCTCGGACGAAGGCGCCGGCTTCGGCATCGCCATGGCCGGGCTCGACGGCGGCCGGCTCAACATCGCCGCCTGTTCGCTGGGCGGGGCGCAATCGGCGCTCGACAAGGCGCTGTCCTACACCGCCGAACGCAAGGCCTTCGGAGCCAAGATCAACCAGTTCCAGGCGCTGCAATTCAAGCTGGCCGACATGGAGACCGAGTTGCAGGCAGCACGGATATTCCTTTACGCCGCTGCCTCGAAGCTCGACCGCAAGGCCGCGGACGCCTCGAAATGGTCGGCGATGGCGAAGCGCTTCGTCACCGACGTCGGCTTCAACGTTGCCAACGACGCGCTGCAACTGCATGGCGGCTATGGCTATCTGCACGATTACGGCATCGAGAAGCTGGTGCGGGATTTGCGCGTTCACCAGATTCTCGAAGGCACCAACGAGATCATGCGCGTCATCATCGCACGCGCCCTCATCGGCCGGTAAGGCAGTAGGCAGTAGGATGACCGGCAAGATCAGTTCGTACAAGGATCTCATCGTTTGGCAGCAGGCGATGGATCTGGCCGTCACCACCTACGCCTTGACCAGGGCATGGCCAAAAGAGGAATTGTATGGGTTGACCAGCCAGATCCGCCGCTCGGCAACCTCTATCCCTGCAAACATCGCGGAAGGTTATGGCCGAGACAACCGAGGCTCTTATCAGCAATTCCTCCGGATAGCCCAAGGGTCGTTGAAGGAGTTCGAGACGCACCTGCAGATCGCTGAACGCATTGGCCTAGCTACGCATGATCAAGCTTATCAGGTGCTGCTAGCGACCGAGGGCATCGGAAAAATGCTTCGCCAACTTATTAGCAAACTCGCGCCCGAATAGGCCGCCTACTGCCTACTGCCTACTGCCTACTGCCCACTGCCTACTGCCTTACCCACACCACGGAGTGCCATCATGACCACCATCGCCTTCATCGGCCTCGGCAATATGGGCAATCCGATGGCAGCCAATCTCGTCAAGGCTGGATATGCCGTTCACGGCTTCGACCTGATCCCGGAAAATCTCGCCAACGCCAAGGAGCATGGGGTCGTCGTCATGGCCAATGCCGTTGCCGCGGTGAAGGAGGCCGATGTGGTCATCACCATGCTGCCGGCCGGCAAACACGTTCTGTCGGTCTATGAAGACATCGTGCCAAAAGCGAAAAAAGGCGCGCTGTTCATCGATTCCTCGACCATCGACGTCGAATCGGCACGAAAAGCCCACGCCATTGCCGCCAGACACAAGCTGCTGTCGATCGACGCGCCGGTTTCCGGCGGCACCGGCGGCGCCGCCGCCGGCACGCTGACCTTCATGGCCGGCGGCGCGAAGGAAGCTTTTGCCAAGGCCGAACCAATCCTCAAGCCAATGGCCGGCCGCATCGTCCATTGCGGCGATGACGGCGCCGGACAGGCGGCAAAGATCTGCAACAACATGATCTTGGGCATTTCGATGATCGGCGTCGCCGAAGCCTTCGTTCTGGCGGAAAAGCTCGGCCTGTCGCACCAGGCGCTCTTCGACGTCGCCTCGAACTCGTCGGGCCAGTGCTGGTCGCTGACCACCTACTGCCCGGTCCCTGGTCCGGTGCCGACATCGCCGGCCAACAATGGCTACAGGCCGGGGTTTGCCGCGGCACTGATGCTGAAAGACCTGAAACTGTCGCAGGAAGCCGCGCAAAGCGCCGGTGCGGTGACGCCGCTGGGCGCCGAGGCCGCCCAGCTTTATGCGCTGTTCAACGCCCAGGGGCATGCCGCTGCTGACTTCTCCGGCATCATAAATTTCCTGCGCGGCACCCCGGCGTAATGCATGTCGCCCAAAAGCTTGGCTTAACCCCCCAAGGGTGCGCAAAGCGTGCGCAGCAGACGCGACGCGCTTTCAGCCTCGAACTCGACCGGCTTTCGGTTTCCGGCAAGAAACGCGGAAATTTAGATTTGCTTAAACTATCGATAACCACCCGGTAACGATGTCCCTGTAGAACGGAGTGCGAGGCGGCCTATCGCAACCGCCCGGCGCTCCGGATCAGGTCTCGCGTACCGGAGCCCGTAAGTTTCGCCAAGTGTTCAGTCAGCGAAGCGCCATGCGTATCTGGCAAAGCCGCGTTCCCGATGGAGCGCGGTTTTTGCATTCACGCAATGCGGTTCAATCCAACATGGCCGGGCAGCAGATCAAGGAAGAGGCCAAAAAAACGAAGCCGACCGCATCCGCGCTGACGTGGAGATCAAGCGGCTTGAGCGGACATCATTGAAACCTTCTGATTTCCAAGCCGTTATCGCCGGTATGTCCGGGGCTAAATCCAAGCCGAAATCGGTCTCCAAATCACGCGATGCCGAGAAGTCGCGCCAGGAGAAGCAATCGACTGTCGAAGCCGCGTCTGAGACCGTCGGCGCGGCCCCGCCGCCGCTGGAGTTCGTCGAACCCGATCCGGAGCTGACCCCTGAGGAGGCCGAGCAGGCGCGCAAGAGATACTTGCTGAGGCGTTTCTGGATCAGCGCGCGCGGTTACTGGGGCCGCGGAGGCGATAGGCGGGCTTGGCCGTACACGATCGGGTTATTGCTCCTGATCGTCATCAATGTCGGCTTCCAGTATGGGATCAATGTCTGGAATCGCGCAATTTTCGATGCCCTTGAGCAACGCAATGCGCGCACCGTCTATGTCCTGAGCGCCGTTTTCGTGCCGCTCGTGCTCGGAAGCGGAAGCCTTGTCGTTGCACAGGTCTTCCTTCGCATGACGATGCAGCGCCGCTGGCGTTCCTGGCTCACCAACGCGGTCATCGCGCGGTGGCTTGCAAGCGGCCGCTACTTTCAGTTGAACCTCGTCGGCGGCGATCACCAGAACCCCGAAGCCCGCATCACGGAGGATTTGCGGATTGCCACCGAATCCCCGGTCGACTTCATCGCCGGTGTCATCAACGCGTTTCTGTCGGCCTCGACCTTCATCGTGGTGCTCTGGACGATCGGCGGGGCCCTGACCCTGACGATCGCAGGTTCGACGGTGACCATTCCCGGCTTTCTCGTCATCACCGCGGTGCTCTATGCGGCGATCACATCCACCTCGATGGCGGTCATTGGCCGCCATTTCGTCCACCTCTCCGAGGAAAAAAATCAGGCGGAAGCCGAATTCCGCTACACGCTGACCCGCGTGCGGGAAAACGGCGAGAGTATCGCATTGCTCGGCGGCGAGGAGGAAGAGCGTAGCGGCATCGACAAGACGTTCGCCTATGTGCTCAGGCAATGGGCGCTCCTTACAGGTCAGCACATGCGCACAGCGCTGGTATCGCAGGGGGCGAGTCTGTTTGCGCCTGTCGTGCCGGTTTTGCTTTGCGCTCCAAAGTTTCTCGAAGGCGGCATGACACTTGGCCAGGTCATGCAGGCTGCCTCTGCCTTTGCCATCGTGCAGGGCGCGTTCGGATGGCTGGTCGACAACTACCCCCGTCTCGCCAATTGGAACGCCTGTGCACGGCGCATCGCCTCGCTGATGATGTCGCTCGACGGGCTCGAGCGCGCGGAACAGAGCAACACGCTCGGACGCATAAAGCGCGGCGAAGCTGCAGGCGATGCGATGCTCAGCCTGAACAATCTGTCCGTGTCGCTCGACGACGGCACCGCCGTGGTCAAGGAAACCAAGGTCGTGATCGAATCAGGCGAGCGGGTGCTCGTCGCCGGCGAATCCGGCTCAGGCAAGAGTACGCTGGTGCGGGCCGTCGCAGGTCTGTGGCCGTGGGGCGGCGGCAGCGTCAACATCCACGCCGACAGACGGCTGTTCATGTTGCCGCAACGGCCTTATGTCCCCACCGGGACGCTTCGCCGCGCAGTCGCCTATCCAGGCGCCGCCGATCGCTGGACGCTGGACGAGATCAAGGCTGCCCTCGAAAAGGTCGGGCTCGATTATCTGAACGACAAGATCGAGGACGACGCGCCATGGGACCAGACCCTCTCGGGTGGCGAAAAGCAGCGGCTCGCCTTCGCGCGTCTTCTGCTGCACAGCCCCGATATCATCGTGCTGGATGAAGCAACGTCAGCACTCGATGAAAAGAGCCAGGACAAGATGATGGAGATGATCGTTCACGAATTGCCGAAGGTCACCATCATAAGCGTGGCGCATCGCGCCGAGCTGGAAGCCTTTCATAGCCGCAAGATCACCTTGGAGCGGCGCGAGGGCGGCGCAAAGCTTGTCAGCGATATCGATCTTGTCCAGCGCAAGAGAAGACGGAACTTGCTTGAGCGATTTATGCGGCGCCGGCGCGCCGCACCGAAGCGCAGCACGACCTCGAGCAAAGCGGCGCTGCCCGAGACAGAAAAGTGAAATCCGCCGATCGGGCCTTGGTGAGCGGCTCCTCCGGCTGGCAGAATCCGGCATTCAAACGCCGGGCGTCCGGTTGCAGGACGCCCGGCGATCGTTTTATCTCACAGCTTGCGCAAATCCGCCTGCGCCAGATCAAGCGCCTTGGCGATGCGGCCGCAGGCCATATCGATCGTCTCGCGCGTCCAGATCAGCGGCGGCGACAGGATCATCGTATCGCCGGTGGCGCGCAGCATCATGCCCTGGGCAACTGCGTGGTCGCGGACGGTCACGGCCGCGCTCCCGGCCGGCAGGAAGCGCGCCTTGGTCGCCTTGTCGCTGACGATCTCGATCGCCCCCATCAGGCCGATCGAGCGCACCTCGCCGACCAGATCGTGACCGCCGACGTGCTCCTGCAGCGCCTTGGCGAAATAGGGTCCGGTGTCGTTCTTGACCCGATCGACCAAACCCTCCCGCTCGATGATCTCGAGGTTCTTCAGCGCCACAGCGCAGGCCACGGGGTGGCCGGCATAGGTATAGCCGTGATTGAACTCGCCGCCCTTCTCGACCAGCGTCGCGGCGATGCGGTCACCGACCAGCAGCGCCGACAGCGGCTGATAACCGGAGGTCAGCGCCTTGGCGGTGGTGACGGTATCGGGCTCGATGTCGAATGTCTGAGCTGCGAACCACTCGCCGGTGCGGCCATAACCGGTGATGACCTCGTCGAGCATCAACAGGATATCGTATTTGCGGCAGATGCGCTGCACTTCCGGCCAATAGCTCATCGGCGGTATCTTCACGCCGCCTGCTCCCATCACCGGCTCGCCGATGAAGGCGGCGACCTTGTCGGCGCCGGCTTCGAGGATGGCATCCTCGACGGCCTTGGCCGCGCGCAGGCCGAAATCATGGTCGCTTTCGCCGGGCAGAGCCAGCTCATAGGCATAAGGCAGCATCACATGGACGATGTTGGGAACCGCGCCGTTGAGCTGCTTGTGCATCGGCTCCATGCCGCCCAGCGACGTGCCGGCGATGGTCGAGCCGTGATAGGCGCTCTTGCGCGAGATGATGCGGTTCTTCTCCGGCTTGCCTTCCAATGCCCAATAGTGGCGCACGAGGCGCAGCGCCGTGTCGTTGGCCTCCGAACCGGACGAGCCGAAGAACACCTGGTTGACATGCTTCGGCGCCAGTTCCGCCAGCTTTTTGGCCAGCAGCACCGGTGTAGGGGTCGAGCATTTGAAGAAGGAATTGTAATAAGGCAGTTCCTTCATCTGGGCGTAGGCGGCGTCGGCCAGCTCATCGCGGCCGTAACCGATGTTGACGCACCACAGCCCGGCCATGCCGTCGAGGATTTCCGTGCCTTCGGAATCGTAGATGAACGGCCCGTTGGCGTGGGTGATGATGCGTGAGCCGGCCTCGCGCATCTCCTTGTGGTCGGTGAACGGATGAAGGTGATGCGCAGCATCGATCTGCTGAAGCTGCTTCAGCGAATAATTCTGATAGGTCATGTCTGATCTTTCTCTTGAACCAATCCGGCAATTGCAGACAATCCGGCAATTGCAGCGGGGGCGGATTCGTCAGAGGAAGGCGGGCGGCGAATAGCCGATGCGGGCGCAAAGCCGCAAAAGCTCGGCGCGAAGCGTGCGCGGCGACGGCGTCACCGCCACCCCAAACGCGCATGATGCCTTCATCCAAGCCATGCAGCATCTTAGGCGGTCTGATGCGATCAGTTCAAGCCGTTCCGTTCAAGCCGTTCCGGCCAGCGCCCGTTGCAGGAAGACATACTTCATCGCCGCCTGTGCCGCTTGCGGCCGGCGATCGCCGCGCCCGCCATGGCCGCCCTCGGTCTCCTCGAAAAACAGCGTCTTCGCGTGGCCGGCAGCCTGCAGCCGCGCCGCCATCTTGCGCGCATGGCCGGGATGGACGCGGTCGTCGGCCGTCGATGTCGTCAGCAGCACCGGCGGATAGGCGGCATCGGGCTCGACATGCTGATAAGGCGAGTAAGCCGCCAGCGACGCCGCCTCCTCCGGCTTCGCCGGATCGCCATACTCGGCCATCCAGGATGCGCCGGGCGGCAGTTCGGTGTAGCGCAGCATGTCGAGCAGCGGCACGTCGATGATCACCGCGCCGAAAAGCTCGGGATGCTGGGTCAGCGAAACGCCGGTCAGCAAGCCGCCATTCGAGCCGCCCTGGATGCCGAGCGTCGCCGGCGTGGCGATGCCGCGTTTCACCAGGTCTTGCGCGACCGCGGCGAAATCGTCGAAGGCGTTCTGGCGATTGGCCTTGAGCGCGGCCTGATGCCAGTTCGGACCGAACTCGCCGCCGCCGCGGATATTGGCCTGCACATAGGCATTGCCCTTTTCCAGCCACAGCCGGCCGCGCACGCCGGCATAGCCGGGCAGCAGCGGCACTTCGAAGCCGCCATAGCCGTAAAGCAGCGTCGGCACCGGCCCGTCCTGGTCGCGCCGCCTGACGACGAAATAAGGGATTTTGGTGCCGTCCTTCGAGCATGCCTCGAACTGTTCCGAGACCAGCGACGACGCATCGAAACGCGCCGGCTGCGATTTCACGGTTGTCAGCATCGCTGCATTGTCGTCCGACCAGATGATCGAGCTCGGCGTCAGGAAGTCGGTGAAGGAGAAGGACACGCTGGAGCCGAAACGCTCGGCGTGGCTGATGCCGACACTGCCGTTTTCGGGCAGCGCCACTGGCTGCAGCGACCAGCCGCTGCCGCTGCGATCGCAGGCGACGACCTTGCCGCGCACATTGTCCATCAGATTGATGAACAACCGGTCCCGCGTGCGGGCAATGCCGGCAATCGAGACACGATCCGCCGGCTCGAGCACGGTCTCGACAGGTCCGAGCGCATTGGTCTCGATCCAGCGCGCGAAGTCCAGCGAATAGAGGCCATCAGGTTTGCACAGCGTGCCGTCCGGCGCCGTCCACGGGCTGCGCACTCCAAAGACGAACTGATCCCTGAACAGCACCGCGTCGGTCACGTCGTCCGGCAACGGGATGCGCCTGTTTTCACCGGAGGGCAGACGCAGAAAACTGTGCGAGGCAAAGAAATCGAGCGTCCGGGTCAGCAACAGATGACGCTTGTCGCCGTCGAATTCGAGGGAACCGCCGGCGGCGAGATCCTGCTTCTGCGCCTCAAAAATCGGCGTCGCATCCTCCAGCCTGGTGCCGCGCTGCCAAAGCTTGACCACGCGCGGATAACCGGACTGGGTTTTTTCGTCCTCTTCGAAGGCAGCCGAGACGATGACCGTGTCCTTGTCCAGCCAGTTGAAGCCCGACTTCGAGGCAGGAGCACGAAAGCCGCCCTCGACAAAGGACTTGCTGTCGATGTCGAATTCGCGCATTTCGCTGGCGTCGCCGCCATCCGGCGACAGGCTGAGCAGGCAGCGGCTGAAATCGGGGTAAAGCCGGCTGGCGCCGCTGAACACCCATTTCACACCCTCTTTGGCTGACAGACTGTCGAAGTCGATGATCGTCTCCCATTCCGGCTTCTCGGTCTTGTAGGAAGCGACCGGAGTGCGCCGCCAGAGGCCGAGCACGTTGGTCTTGTCCTGCCAGAAATTATAGACGTGGCCGTTGAGCGCAGACCCGACGGCAATGTTGTCTTCGGCCGTCATCAGGTCCAGTGCGGTTTGGAAGCAGGTCTGGTAGGATGGATCGCCCTGCAACTCGGCGACCGTGATCTCGTTCTGACGGTGAACCCAGTCGAGCGTTTCCTTGCCCGTTCTGTCCTCCAGCCAGAGAAAGGGATCCTCAGTCGCCGAATTGGGACGCGCCTTTGTGTTCGAACTGGTCATGTGGTCTCCGATAAATTCGTCAAGGCTCGGCAACGTCGTCTTGCCACTATCGGTAGTCAACTTGGAACGCAAAAGGAGCCATTGCGCTGTTGGCCTCCTAAGGTGGGGCCGCCTGCCGCCCGCAGGCCACGAGGGAATCCATGCAACATCTGTACATTGCCAAAGAGAAGTTCGGTCCTTTCAGCGGCACTGCTTGGACCATGTACATAAACTGGTCCGGCCTCACCCAATTAAGCGAGGTCGTCTCACTCGATGGAATGCTCGGGCCGGTCGCGCTGGGAGAGGTAAAGGACAGCTACTGGCCCCATATTGTTAACGAGGACTACATGCTCGATTTCTTTGTGGACCTGGACTTCCTCCTTTCGGAGTTGGCCGATCCGGGCGACTTGAATGTCCTTAATGTGATCCGAAGACCATCGCTTGACGTGCGTTCACTCGACTGGAACGGATTTACCTTCCTGGGCTACGACTTGTTGGATCAAGACGTCTCCATAAGCGCTCTGACCAACTGCGGAGGATTTCCTGACGTGTTTGCGAACACGGAACTGTCCGATGTTGGATTGATACCCGATTTTGATCGTGCCGTTGAAATTCGAGACCTTCTACGCAGGATGCATCCCTCTGAACACCATGCCGAATGTGATTTATGGGCGATTTCCAGATGGCAAGGAAATGAAGGCACCCCGCAATTGTATTAATGCATGTCGCGCAAAAGTGTGCAGCGGTTTTGCGGTAACGACATGCATAAAAACAACAACCTAAAGCGCGTCGCATGAGGCCGTTCAAATGTGACGCGCTTTAGACCGCTCGCCCCCGCAATACGGTTGTGACCGCCAACGCCAGACAAATGGCGCCAAGCGTGATCGGCAGGCCGTCCGCACCGAGAATATCCATGGCGCCGCCCGCCAGCGGCGGCACGGCGATGCCGCCGACGCCCCACATTAGCGAGAAGGCGGCGTTGCCGGCGACCAGTGCCGAGCCGGTGAACCGCTCGCCAAGCTCGATGATCGACATCGTGTAGATGCCGTAGGAAACCGCACCCCAGACAAACACGCACGGCCAGATCAGCGGCGTCTCGATGAGAACCGGCAACAGCACGCATCCAAGCACCGTTAGCGATACACAGATAAATCGCACCAGACGCGCCGTCAGCCGTTCCGCCAGCAGGCCGAGCGGCACCTGCATTGCGATGTTGCCGGCGATCATGACAGACAGCAGCGCCGACATGCGCGCCTCCGCGATGCCATAATGCGCTCCGTAGACCGGCAGCAGTGCCAGCACCCCCTGTTCGAAACCGGCGGCCACCACCACCGCCGACAGCAGCAGCCATGCCATCGGCATGAACCCCATCACCGAAACCTGGTGCCCGGCTTCATCGACCTTTGGCAGCCGTCCCAGCACCAGCGCCAGGCAGGCGCCGCAAAAAACGAATGCGGCGATGCCGACGAGAAACGGCGGCCATCCTTCGGTGCCGACCGCAAGCAGGCACAGCGGGCCGGCCGCGAAACCTGCCGAAATGACTGTAGAATAGATCCCCATCACGCGACCGCGGCGCGCCGGAGGCGCCAGCGCGATCACCCAGATCTCGCTCAGCACATAGAGCGGATTGGTCACCACGCCGATCAGGAAGCGCAGTGGAAACCAGAGATAGACATTTTGCGTCCAGCCGATCAGCGCCAGCATGATCGCGGAAAGGGCCGCGCAGGTCAGCGCCGTGCGCCCTGCCCCGAACCGGCGCGCCAGCGCCGGGATAAGCGGCGACGAGACGATAAAGCCGACCGGCGTCATTGCCGCCGACAGGCCGATCATGGCCGGCGAGACGCCCTGGCGCTGCAGGATGAAGCTCAGCAGCGGGTAGCTCAGCCCTTGCGCGATGGCGAACACCGAAACGGTGGCGATCACGCCGGTGATCGCCGCCCACTGCATTGTCTGGTCGCTGTTCTGTTCCGCCCGGTCCATGATCCGCACCACGAAGCCTGCACGATTAGCGCTTCGGCGGCGTGCCGGGAAGCACCGGCGGCAGGAACCGCTTGCGCCAGCCAGAGCATGCCTTGTAAGGACTCCGCGACGCCATTCAGGCCACTACGGAAAATACCGGGCAATCGCCCCCTTCCTGCCCTCCGCGTAAGGCTTCAGCCACTTGTCGTCGATGGAGAGCCCGTCATTGTCCGACGGTCCTTCTCCAATCGTTCTGCGCCAGGCGCGGAACTTGTAGTGGTCGAACACGTCGAGCATATGCACCGCAAAGGCCGCAGCGAACGCCTTGTCGCCTTCGACGATCACCATGTTCTCGTCGTTTTCATAGGACGCCTTGTAGCCAAGGTTGTGGCTGCCGGCGATGACGGTCGCATTGTCGGCCATCGGATCGATGATCACGATCTTGTCGTGCACGATCGCATGGCCGACGGTCAGCACTTCCGCCTGGAAATCTCGCGCAACGGAGGCCCCCGTCAGGTTGGCCGCCCTGACGATGGAGACGTTCGGCGCCTCCCAGGCCTTCTCCGGAAAGACGAATGGCGACTTGCCGTCCTTGTTCGATTTGTTGGTGACTGGATCCCGGGTCGGAGCAATATAGTTGGGCATGGCAGTGTGATCGCTGATTGCGCCCTGCACGATCAGCTTTGGATTCGCCGTCGCCGCCGCGACAGCCTGATCGATGACCGAATTGTTGCCAAGCCGCGACGGATTGAACACGAGAAAGAGCACCGCCTCCTTTGCCGCCTTGATCCGTGCGAAAACATCTTCGAGATCGACAGGCCGCACCGAGATGTCCTTTTTGCTGCGGTCGGGATCGTTTGGCGAGAACCAGATGGTGGTCCCATCGACATGGTTCGGTGTGCGATTCTTCAGGCGAAACGGCCTGCCTTGCTTCTGCGCCACACGTCCGGCGGCGCTATCGCTCGCCGGCGGCGGGAACACGTCGGCCTTCATCCGTTCCCAATAGGCATCGAACACTTCGGCCATGGCAGGGTCGTCGCGGATGAAGGCGTTGTTGGACTGTCCGCAAATGCCCGTCGACGTCCAATTGGTGCTGCCGGTCATGACCGCTTGCGAATTGCCCTGTGCATCGCGGTAGACGGCAAACTTGTTGTGGCCGATATGGTTGTTGTTGAACAGACGATCGGTCAGCACGACGCCGGCGTCGCGCAGCCGCTTTCTGAAGGGCGCGTTGCCCGCGTCCCACGCCTTGGTTTGTTCATCCCTGCCCGAATTCGAAAGAATGACGCCGACGACATCCTTGGCGTCGATGATCGCGTCGCACAACTCGTCATCGCCAAGCTCATAGAGGGCAAGCCTGACAGTGCCGCCCTCGGCCTTGGCCCGTTTCATCAGGCTGGTGAGCACATCCGGAACCTCGCCGTGAAGATAGGCGCGGATCTTGCTGCCGGGACGCTGAAGCTCGGCCCTGATCTTGTCGCGCTGCCCGACCTTGATGCCGGCGTCTTCCAGCGCTCGCGACAGCCATTGCGTCGAGAGCACGCCGTTGGTGAAGGCGAGCCGCGCCTTGCCGAACATCGATCCCAAGAAGATGGTCGGGCTGACGGCGCCTTGTCCGAGATAGCCGAGCGGCCGAGCCGCTCCGGTATAGGCTTTCTCGGGCCGCACCGGCACCGGATCGAGGCCGGGCCGCATGTCGCCGACTGGACGCACCCGGTAGGCGACCAATTCGCCATCCGGCCTGATTTCGACGCTGTCGCGGCGCCGCCGCACCGTAAGATCGCGCCAGAATGTCTTCTGCACCGGCCAGACGCCGGTATCCTGCGGAATCCAGTCCTTGTTGCGTTGCCCCCGGAAAGGCACCCAAGACGCCAGACAGCGTTCCTCGCCGGTCCCGGGATAGATGCGGACGATCTCGAAGCCGAGACAGCCGTCGATCATTCCGTCAATATCCCAGGCAATGAAAGCGACTTCGTTGTTGGTCGCTGCACGCACGCTGATAACATCCGACACGGAAATAGTCTCCCTCAGGACAGTTTGTATTAAATGTACTTACTCAATATGACGTGATCGCAACGTGACATGTTTCACAGTTCGGGCACAGATCTGGATTCGCCTTGGTGCGTCCGGCTGGCGAACGTCCATGTCGCTTCCCTCGTCCTAGTGGTCGCCGCCTCCGCAATGGCGGGACGGCGGTCGGTCCATTATGCCGCCGCACCGTCGCAGCGTACGAGGACTATCATGACCGCCGCCCTTCATCCCGCCGAACCGGCATTGGCAAACGACCGCGCCCGTCGCGGCGGCCGCGCGGGCAAGCGCGCCGGCGCAGCGGCGGCGTTCGAGCAGCCGCCTTTCCGTCAGCTGAAAATCCCGCTGACGCCGACCAGGCTGGTCTCCGACGACGAGCTGGAATCGATCCACCTCGCCTCGCTGCGCGTTCTCAGGGAAATCGGCGTCGACGTGCTGCACGACGAGGCAAGGCGCATCATGAAGGCGCATGGCGCGGACGTCCGCGAAGGCAGCGAGCGGGTGCGCTTCGACAGCGACATGATCCTCGAGCTGGTATCGCACTGCCCCTCGGAATTCACCATCCATGCCCGCAATCCGGCGCACAATGTTCGCTTCGGCGGCGACAATCTGATCGTCTCGATGATGGCGTCGGCGCCCAATTGTTCCGACATCGACCGCGGCCGCCGCCCCGGCAACCAGCAGGACTACCGCAACTTCCTCAAGCTTGCGCAGATGCACAACATCCTCAACTGCACCGGCGGCTATCCGGTCGAGCCGATCGATATCCATCCGTCCGTCCGCCACCTCGAATGCATCCGCGATCTGAGCGTGCTCACGGACAAGGTGTTCCACATCTACTCGCTCGGCAAGGAGCGCAATGTCGACGGCATCGAGATCACCAGGATCGCGCGCGGCATCAGCGACGAACAGCTTCTCGAACAGCCGTCGGTGTTCACCATCATCAACACCAATTCGCCGCTCAAGCTCGACGTGCCGATGATGGAAGGCATCATCCAGATGTCGAGCAAGGGCCAGGTCGTCATCGTGACGCCGTTCACCCTGTCGGGCGCCATGGCCCCGGTGACCATCGCCGGTGCGCTGGTGCAGCAGAATGCCGAGGCACTGTCCGGCATTGCCTTCGCCCAGATGGTGCGCAAGGGCGCGCCCGTCGGCTATGGCGGCTTCACCTCCAACGTCGACATGAAGTCCGGCGCGCCGGCCTTCGGCACACCGGAATACATGAAGGCGCAATTGGTCGGCGGCCAGCTCGCTCGCCGCTACAACATCCCCTACCGCACCTCCAACACCTGCGCCGCCAACACGGTCGACGCACAGGCCGCCTATGAAAGCGTGTTCTCGCTGTGGGGCGCCATCCAGGGCGGCGGCAATCTGATGATGCATGCGGCCGGCTGGCTGGAAGGCGGCCTGCGCTGCTCCTACGAGAAGACCATCCTGGACATCGATCTGCTGCAGATGGTGGCGGAGTTCCTGACCCCGCTCGACCTCTCCGAGGAGGCCCTCGGCTTCGACGCCATCCAGTCCGTCGGTCCGGGCGGCCATTTCTTCGGCACGCAACATACACAGGACCGCTACAAGACCGCATTCTATTCGCCTATCATCTCCGACTGGCGCAATTTCGAGACCTGGGCGGAAGCCGGATCGCCGACAGCTATCGAAAAAGCCAATCGGGTGTGGAAGGAGCGGCTGGCCTCCTATGAAGAGCCCTACATGGATCCGGCTATCCGCGAGGAACTCGACGCCTTCGTCGACAAACGTCGGTCCGAAGGCGGCGCGCCGACTGATTTTTGATCATCTGTATTGGTTTGATGAACAGTCGACTCCCACTTCGTCGAGTTTCGCTCGACACCTCTCCCCCGATCGACGGGGTAGAGGAAGGGCGTGAGATTATTCCAGCCAGCGCCCTTCCTCGCTTTATCTTCACGCCCCGCTCACTCGATTCAATCTCTTCAAAAACGGAACTATCTTCATGAAATCTCATGCAAAAGCGGTTGTCATCGGTGGCGGTGTCGTCGGCTGCTCGGTGCTTTACCATCTGGCCAAGGCCGGCTGGACCGACATCATGCTGATCGAGCGTTCGGAGCTCACCTCCGGTTCGTCCTGGCATGCGGCGGGCGGCTTCCATACGCTCAATGGCGATCCCAATGTCGCCAAGCTGCAGGCCTATACGGTGCAGCTCTACAGGGAGATCGAAGAGCTTTCAGGCCAGTCCTGCTCGCTGCACCTGACCGGCGGCGTGATGATGGCCGACACGCCGGAGCGCATGGACTTCCTGCGCCTTGCTCACGCCAAAGGCCGCTATCTCGGCATGGACACCGAGCTGATCACGCCGTCAGAGGCCAAGGCGATGTTCCCGCTGATGGACGAGACCAATTTCGTCGGCGCCATGTGGGATCCGGTCGAAGGCCATCTCGATCCTTCCGGCACCACCCACGCCTACGCCAAGGCGGCCAGGAAGCTCGGCGCCGAAATCGTGCTGCGCAACCGCGTCGTCGAGCTGACGCAGGAGGTCGACGGCACCTGGAACGTCGTTACCGAGCAAGGCACGGTCAAGGCCGAGCATGTTGTCAACTGCGGCGGCCTGTGGGCGCGCGAGATCGGCCGCATGGTCGGCGTCGAGCTGCCGCTGCTGGCCATGGAGCATATGTACCTGTTGACCGAGCCGATGCCGGAGGTCGAGGAATTCAACAAGTCGACCGGCCGCGAGATGATCGGCGTTATGGACTTCAAGGGCGAGATCTACACCCGCCAGGAACGCAACGGCATCCTGCTCGGCACCTATGAAAAAGCCTGCAAGCCGTGGTCTCCGGTCAACACGCCGTGGGATTTCGGCCATGAATTGCTGCAGCCCGACATCGACCGCATCGCGCCGTCGCTGGAAATCGGCTTCAAGCATTTTCCCGGCATCGAGAAGGCCGGCATAAAGCAGATCATCAACGGTCCCTTCACCTTCGCGCTCGACGGCAATCCGCTGGTCGGCCCGGTGCAGGGCCTGACCAATTTCTGGTGCGCCTGCGCCGTCATGGCCGGTTTCTCACAAGGTGGCGGCGTCGGGTTGGCATTGTCGAACTGGATGGTCCATGGCGATCCCGGCTTCGACGTCTGGGGCATGGACGTCGCGCGTTTCGGCGAATGGGCGACGCTGCGCTACACCAATGCCAAGGTCCGCGAAAACTATTCGCGCCGTTTTTCCATCCGCTTTCCCAACGAGGAACTGCCGGCGGCACGCCCGGCCCAGACCACCCCGCTTTACGACACGATGCTGGCCAACAACGCCGTCATGGGCGACAGCTGGGGCCTCGAAACCCCGCTCTGGTTCGCCCCGAAAGGCACCGAGCCGAAGGACATCGTTTCGTTCCATCGCTCCAACGATTTCGGGCCGATCGGCGAGGAAGTGCGCGCCACCCGCGACAAGGTCGGCGTCACCGAGATCGCCAACTTCGCCAAATACGAAGTCTCTGGGCCGGGATCGGAAGATTTCCTCAACCGGCTGATGACCAACCGCATGCCGAAGACCGGCCGCATTGTGCTGACCCCGATGCTGAACGAGTTCGGCAGGCTGATCGGCGATTTCACCATCGCCAAGGCGGGCGAAGAGCGCTTCATGATCTGGAGCTCGTCGGCGGCGCAGAAGTATCACATGCGCTGGTTCGAGAAGCACCTGCCGAAGGATGGTCCAGGGGCGTCACAGGTCCGCATTCACCGCTTTGACCAGACGCTGGTCGGCTTGTCGATCGCCGGGCCGAAATCACGCGACCTGCTGCAGAAACTGGTTGACGCCGACATCTCGACCAAGGCCTTCCGCTTCATGGACTTCCGCGAGATGGCGGTCGGCGGCGCGCCCTGCATGGTCAATCGCATCACATATACCGGTGACCTCGGCTACGAGATCTGGATGGCGCCGGCCTACCAGCGTCTCGTCTACAAGGCGATCAAGGATGCCGGTGAAGAGTTTGGCCTGGTCGATTTCGGCATGCGCGCCCTGCTCTCGATGCGCCTGGAAAAGAATTTTCCGACCTGGTTCCGCGAACTGCGCCCGATCTACGGGCCGTTCGAGGGGGCGATGGACCGCTTCGTCAAGCTGGAGAAGAACGACTTCATCGGACGCGACGCGGCAGCCAGGGAGCAGGCCGAAGGGCCAAAACTGCGCCGTGTCTCCTTCATCGTCGATGCCGCAGACGCCGACGTGATGGGCGACGAACCGATCTGGGCCAAGGTCGGCGGCAAGGACTACGGCACGGTGGAAAAGCCGCACGGCTATGGTGCGGCGCGTTTCGATACGGACGGCAAGGAAGTGCGCGGCTCGAGCGCCGCGGAAGGCGCTTCGGCCGTGCGCGGCATCGTCGACGGCGACTGGCGCGTCGTCGGCTGGGTCACCTCCGGCGGCTATGCCCATTATATCAAGAAATCGATGGCGCAAGGCTATGTGCCGGCGGCCTTGGCCGCGGACGAGAGCGCCGGACTGTTCGAGATCGAGATCCTCGGGAGCCGACGACCAGCCCGCATCAATGTCGAGCCGCCTTTCGACCCGAGCGGCGAGAAGATGCGGGCCTGAAAGCATTGGACCCAAAGGCCCGCCCTCGGGCCTGACCCGCGCGGCCGATTGATATCGGGAGGATAGGAAAATGAGCGATCCGGGCGTCGAGCGACGGTTCGGTCGTCATCGCAGGATCGCGCCGTTCGAGCCGGACGAAGCAGGCTCAATCGATGCGTTGCGCCTGAAGTCGCGGCAGAAGGCCGCTGAACTCAACCAGCATGTGCTTGGCTACGGCGCACCGGCGGAAGCCGAGTGGCACGCCGCCGGCATTGCTGCTCCCGACCTGCCCGCCATGCGCCAATACCGGCTCGACCGCATCCGTGCCGAGCTGAAGCGCCGCGGCTATGCGGGAGCCTTGCTCTACGATCCGATCAACATCCGCTATGCGACCGACTCGACCAACATGCAGCTCTGGGTCGCACACAATCCGACAAGACATTGTTTCGTTGCCACGGAAGGTCCGGTGGTGCTGTTCGACTATTTTTCCTGCGAGCATCTTTCCGACCACTCCGGCGTCGTCGACGAGGTTCGGCCGGCAGTGTCGTGGATGTATCTCTACAGCGGCGAACTCACCGAGCAAAAAGTCCGCCGCTGGGCCGCCGGGATCGCCGATCTGGTCAAGCAGCATGGCGGCGGTACCGGCCGCATCGCCGTCGATCACATCAATCCCGAGGGCGTCGAAGCGCTCGCCCGCCTCGGCATCTCGATCGGCAATGGCGAAGCGCTGATGGAAAATGCACGCCTGATCAAATCGCCCGACGAAATCCTGGCCATGCGCCGGTCGATCGTCGCCTGCGAGGCGGCGATGGGTGAGATGGAAGCAGCATTGAGGCCAGGAATTTCCGAAAACGAACTGTGGGCCGAACTCCACCGCGGCAACATCGCGCGTGGCGGCGAATGGGTCGAAACCCGGCTGTTGACGTCCGGCCCGCGCACCAATCCCTGGTTCCAGGAATGCTCGTCGCGAACGATCGCAGCCGGCGATCTCGTCGCTTTCGATACCGATTTGATCGGCCCTTACGGTTTTTGCGCCGACCTGTCGCGCACCTGGCTCTGCGGCGACACCGAGCCATCCAACGAGCAACGCGAGCTGTTTCGCATCGCCGCCGACCAGATCGCCCACAACATCGGCCTGATGCAGCCGGGCACATCGTTCCGCGATCTTGTCGAACGCTCGGCGGTGCCGCCCGCAGATTGTTTCCCGACGCGTTACGGCGTGCTCTATCACGGTGTCGGCCTGGCCGACGAATACCCGACGCTGCCGCATGCCATCGACTGGACCGAAGACACGCCCGACGGCGTTCTTGTGTCGGGCATGGTGCTTTGCGTCGAGAGCTATATCGGCCGGCTTGGCGGACGCGAGGGCGTCAAGATCGAAGAGCAGATCCTGATCACCGAAACCGGCAACGAGCAGCTTTCGACCTATCCGCTCGACGAGCGGCTGCTCGGCGACTGATTTTTTATGCGGTCGCCGCGACCGCCTCGCGCAGCGCCTCCACGATCTTTTCCGGTGTCGTTCTGGCAGTGATGAACGGCAGGCCCTTGCGCCGCCTTGTCCAGCCGACGACTGTGACCGCTTTCGCTGCCGGCTCGAAGCGCCGCGCATTGGCCCAGCTCTGGCAGTCGATGGCCGCGACATCGGCCTTGCCCTCGGCAATGGCGACGATCGAGGCGCGGTGGCCACCGCTTTCGCTGCGCTCGGAGAAGATGTCCAGGCTTTCGCCCAGCGCCTCCAGGTCACGCGTCGGCGCGATAATGCCCGACATGGAATCGAGGCTGTTGAAGGTAAAATGCTTGCCACGCAGGACATCGAGCGGGATGAGCGGGCTGCCGTCGGACGGTGAGCCAACCGTTGGCGCTTCACCTGCGCGCATCACCAGCGCGCTCGAATAGAGTTCACCCTGCCCGCCCTCGAACGCGTCGTAACGCGGCTGGCCGACCAGTTGAACATGCGTCGCCAGCCCGAGTTCCATCGGACCCCAGCAGGTCTGTGCGAACAGCAGCGCCGGATGCAGCCAGAGGCCGAAAAAATCCAACTCGTCCGGCGGCAGCGTCGCCGGATCGGGCGCCATGACCTTTCCGGCGGCGTCGCGGATGCCGCCTTCCACAGGCCGCAGATCGGCATTGACGCGAGCGATGGTCTGCGGCGCGTCGATGCCTTTTTGCCGGAAGGCATCACGCAGCCGCGCCCATTGGGCGTCGACCTCGCTCCGCATTTCAGACCAGTCGTACATCGGCAAGCCGGCAACGAAATCGCTCATGCCGGGACTTTGATCGTTACGCTGAGAAAAATTGACGAGGCCATTGACGCGCACCTGGGCATCGCTGCCGGCAATACCCAGAAATTCATTCTTTCGGCGGCTCGGCCGGTACCGGCGCACTGCCAAGCCCATTGAGGCTGCGCGCCCTGACGCGCGGCTTGAACGCCCGGCCCGGTTCCGGCGTGCGCCGCAGCACCGGGTGGACGATCGGCTCCTTGGCCTTGAAGGCATATGCCTTGAGCAGCGCGAAATAGTTCGGATAGGCATAGCCATTGTTCATCCGCAGCCACTCGCCACGGCGCTCGCGAAACAGCTTCGGCAGCCGGTACCAGGCCACCGTCGGGCTCTTGTGATGAACGAAATGCAGATTGTTGTTGAGGAACAGGAACGACAGCGGCGAACGTTCGACGATCACCGTACGGCCTTCCGGATGCTCCGACCACTGATGCTCGGCGAAGGTGCGGATCGAGATCAGCGACTGGCCCAGCCACACCGGCACCAGGATGTAGAGCCATAGCGGGATGCCGAAGCCGAACTGCACGACCGGCAGCACCACGGCGAGGCCGATGGCGTGCAGCAGCCATGCCTTGCGGATCACCTTGTCGCCGGCAAGCATCTGCCTGGCATCGTCGATGAAGAAGCCGCTGCACGACAGCCACGGGCCGAGAATGAGCCGGCCGATCATGGTGTTGTTGATCTTCAGCAGGAACTTCATCGCCGGCGGCAATTCGTCATGGTGCCACAGCGCCTTGTAGTAGCTTTCAGGATCGTCAAGCGGATCGGTCAGCCGTTCGTCGGCATGATGGCGCAGATGAATGGTCTTGAACCGCCGGAACGGCCAGACAAGACCAATCGGCAGGAAGACGAAAGCTTCGTTGAGCTGCGTATTGCGGGTTGGATGGCCGTGCAGGACTTCGTGCGCCAGCGAGGATTGCAGCGCCGCCATCAGGGCCAGGACGACGAGCGCCAGCAGCGGATAGGACGGCCACAGGAACAGGCCGGCTGCGAGCCAGGTGCCGTAGCAGAAAAACGCGAGGAAGACGGTCGGCCATTCGATGGCCGGTGCCTTGCGTCGTCTGTTATTCCTGCTTGTCATGGATCGACCACTGCCCTTCCAGTCGCCGGAACCGTTTTGATTCCTGACAGCATTGTGTCAGGAGCGTCGTGATGCTGCAACGCGACAAAGCGCACAAAATGTTGCGATTGCGCATTTTCAGCCGCATGTGTTATCTATTGTAAACAGACTGGAGGATTAATTTACGCCCAAAGTGCCACGTTTGCGGGTTCGGCGAATTTTTTTTCTCGCAATGGCTGGAATGACGATATGGACAAACGCGACCTGTCGACGGTGTTTCGGGAGCGCCTGAAAATGCTCCTGACACGATCGGATCTGAACCAGTCCGCTTTCGCGACTGCGGTGGGCATCGACCGCTCGGCGCTTTCGCAGCTGCTGTCCGGCACCTCGACACGCCTGCCCCGCGCCGAAACGCTGCTCAACATCGCCGCCGAATTCAAAGTGTCGCTCGACTGGCTGCTCGGCCTCAGCCAGGACGAAGGCGTCACCGGTGAAATCCGCGAGAGCCTGGAGATCGAGGAAGCGCCTGACGGCTTCGACCGCACGCTGCTGGCCAGGTGGCATGCGGAGGCCGCCGGCACGAAAATCCGTTACGTGCCGGCCGGCATTCCCGATCTTCTGCGCACCGAAGCGCTCGTCGATTACGAGGCTGGTATCACCAACAAGAGCCGTGAGGCCCAGGCCGGCGAGACGCAGTACCGCATCGACTACAACCGGCGGCCGGAAACCGACATGGAAGTCTGCATGCCGCGCCACACGCTGGAGATCTTTGCGCGCGGTCTGGGCGTCTGGGACCGTTTCCCTGAGGCCGCCCGCCACCAGCAGCTTCTGCACATGGCGACGCTGCTCGACGACCTTTATCCCACCTTCCGCCTGTTTCTCTATGACGGGCGGATGCGGTATTCGATCCCCTACACCATCTTCGGGCCCTATCGCGCCGCCATCTACGTCGGCGACATGTATCTGGTGCTGAACGCGACCCAGCCGGTCCGCACGCTGACCAGCCATTTCGACAATCTGATCCGCGCCGCCGATATCAACGCGCACGAAGCAGCCAGCTTCACGCAAAGGCTGGCGGAAATGCGATTTTGACGGCTTGCGTCCTGCACCAACATTGACGCCATATAAAGATTTCTTTATATCCTTATCTCGACAAAGAATCCCGGAAGGCGTAATTTCCAATGACCAATCCAATTGACGCTTTGCTTGCCGAAAAGGGCGTTCTGCTCGCCGATGGCGCCACCGGCACCAATCTGTTCGCCATGGGGCTCGAGGCCGGCGAGGCTCCAGAGTTGCTGAACGAGACGGCGCCAGACATCATCACCAGTCTGCACCAGAACTTCGTCGAGGCCGGCGCCGACATCATCCTGACCAACTCCTTCGGCGGCACCCGCCACCGGCTGAAGCTGCACCATGCGCAAGACCGCGTGCATGCGCTGAACAAGCGCGCCGCCGGGATCGCCCGCGCTGTCGCCGATAAAGCAGGCCGCAAGGTCATCGTGGCGGGCTCGGTCGGCCCGACCGGCGAGTTGCTGGTGCCGCTCGGCGCCATGACCTATGACGAGGCGGTCGAGGCCTTTGCCGAACAGATCGAGGGCCTGAAGGCCGGCGGCGCCGAAGTCGCCTGGATCGAGACCATGTCGGCGCCGGACGAAATCCGCGCCGCAGCCGAAGCCGCGATCCGCGTCGGCCTGCCCTATACCTATACCGGCTCCTTCGACACCGCCGGCCGCACCATGATGGGGCTGTTGCCGAAGGACATCCATGGCGTCGCCGATGGGCTGCCGCAGGCGCCGCTCGGTGTCGGCGCCAATTGCGGCGTCGGCGCCTCCGACATCCTCGCTTCACTGCTCGACATGACCGAGGCGAAGCCGGAGGCGACGGTGATCGTCAAGGGCAATTGCGGCATTCCGGAATTCCGCGGAGCCGAAATCCATTATTCCGGCACCCCCGAACTGATGGCCGACTATGTCAGGCTGGCCGTCGATGCCGGCGCCAAAATCGTCGGTGGCTGCTGCGGCACCTCGTTCGCCCACCTCGCCGCCATGCGCAAGGCACTCGATGCGCACACAAGGTCGGATCGCCCGACCGTCGAAAAAATCGTCGAGCGCATCGGCCCGATGCGCAACAAGCAGGCGACGGTCAACACCGTCGAGACCAGCGAAGCCCGCCGCGAGCGCCGGCGCAGCCGCGCCTGACGCAATTGAAAAAGGCCGGCAAGGTTTTCCCTGCCGGCCTGCCTCACCGCCCATCGGTCGGTTTTCCGTATCAGAACGATCCCATCTGAGGAAAACCGGCCGTCACACCCACTACCTGTTGCCGCCGAGCGCCGAGGCAAGGCGCACCAGCGAGAGGAACTCGGAGCGGTAGCCAAACGGATCGGCTCCACGGGCGGCAGTGGCAATCTCGATGATCTTGTCGTAGCCGAACTTCGCGGTCGCATCCTCGTCGCGCAGCTTCTGGCCAAAAGCTGCGACGGCAACGGAGAAGCGCTGGTCGGTGCTGGCCCGGTCGAAATCAGCAACTTCGTTGGCCGATGTCACCGGCGTGGTGATCAGCTTCGAGGTATCCTCGTTCGGCAGCTTGTAGCGGATCTTGACGAAGGCATATTCGTCGGCATTGGCGACGCCGCCATTGCTCACGGACGCCTGGCCGTAGCGCAGCGGATCGATCTTCTCGCCGCCGCTGTCCCTCGGCGTGATCTCGTAGATCGCGGTAACCGAATGCCCCGAACCGATCTCGCCGGCGTCGATGCGATCGTTGTTGAAATCCTCGCGGTTCAAGGCGCGGGTCTCGTAGCCGATCAGCCGGTATTCCGAGACTTTTTGCGGGTTGAACTCGACCTGGATCTTCACGTCCTTGGCGATGGTGAACAGCGTCGAGGACGCATCCTCGACCAGCACCTTCTCCGCCTCGGCCAAAGTGTCGATATAGGCGGCGGTGCCGTTGCCGTTCTGGGCGATGGCCTGCATCATCTGATCGTTCAGATTGCCGCGGCCGAAACCGAACACCGACAGGAACACCCCGGTTTTGCGTTCCTTTTCGATCAACCGCTTCAGATCGTCGTCGTCGGTCTGGCCGACATTGAAGTCGCCGTCCGTGGCCAGCATCACCCGGTTGATGCCGTCGTTGACGAAGGATTTCTGCGCCAGCCGATAAGCTTCCTTGATACCTGCCTCGCCGGCCGTGCTGCCGCCGGGCGCCAACGTGTCGATGGCATTGAGGATCTTGTCCTTCTCCGAAACCTTCGTCGGCTCCAGTACAGTGCCGGCATTGCCCGCATAGGTGACGATCGAAACCGTGTCGTCGGGCTTCAATTTGTTGACCAGAAGCCGGAAGGCCGACTGCAGGATCGGCAGCTTGTCCTGCTCGTTCATCGAGCCCGACACGTCGATCAGGAAGACCAGGTTGGCCTTGGGCTGCTCGGCCGGCTTGGCGTCGAAACCCTTGATGGCGACATGCATCAGCCTGGTGTGCTCGTTCCACGGCGTCGGCATGACGCTGACGGTCGAGTTGAACGGCGTCGAGGCAACGTCCGGACCTTTCCAGTCACAGGGAAAGTAGTTGATCATCTCCTCGACGCGGACCGTGTCGGCCTGCGGCAAAGCACCTTCCCTGAGCGAGCGCCGCACGAAGGAATAGGAGGCCGTGTCGACATCGATCGAGAAGGTCGAGACCGGGTCTTCGAGCGCGGCACGCACCGGATTGCTCTTGAAATCCCCGACGCGGTCGCGGTTTTGCTCCGGCAGCATCTGGTCGGCCGGCATGGCCTGCGGCTGTACCATCAGCTTGGATTCAGCGCCCTGCATGCGGCCAGGCTGCGTAGCTCCGTCGGCTTTCGGAGGAGATACAGACATCATCACTCTGCCAGACGGCGCAGCTCCACCATCCTGTGCGAACTCACCTTTCGGCACAGGTGCCGGCTTGGGCGCCACATTGCGGGCCAGAGCGTCCTGCTGCGCCAAGCCGCCGGCAGCCGATTGTGGCTTCGGCGGCGATGCCGGCGCGACAAGCGCCTCGGCTGCGACGCGGTTTTCGGCGTCGGCATCGGCTTTCTTCCGCTTGTCGGCCTCGGCTACGGTGAGCGGCCTTGCCGGCGCTTTAGCCGCTGGTTTATCGGCCAGCGTTTCAGCGATCTTCTCGTCCCCACCGGAATAGAACGGCTGCTCCTGCAGCATATAGATCGTGGCGTATCCGGCGATCGGCAGGGCGACGAGCCCGGCAATGGCCGGGGTGGCGAAGAGTTTCTTTTGCATGATTTCGCTCCAGAGCTTTTGTGCTCGCTCTGTGAGACGAAGCTCTTTCGCCGATCCTTGGGCGGCAGGTGAAGTTTTTTCGCCCATGTCGTAGACACGCATGGCCGCCCCGAAGGCACGCGCCTTCGCGTCGTTGCCGGGTGCCGGTGCTGCGATGTCGCGCAGCCTGTTGAGTTGGTTGTCGTCGACCATGATCACACTTCCCCGGCTGAAAGCATGAGCGCCTTCAACCGTTTCTTCGCTTCATGGATGTGCCAGGAAACCGTCGTCTCCGAGATGCCCATCGCCTCGGAAGCGAGTGCGTGGCTCAGCCCTTCGCCATAGACGAGCAGCACTGCATCGCGCTGCTTGTCCGGCAGCATCCGCACCGCCGCCCAAAGCGCCTCGGCTGGATCTTCGGGCTCGGCCGGGGCCTCTCCCGAGATCAGCTCGTAAGCCCCATAGGCTTCGGTCTTGATCGCCTCGCGGACGCTCTTGCGCATCATGTCGCGTGCCGCATTCAGCGTCATGGTGTAGAGCCAGGTGGTGAAGGCGCCGCTGCCATGATAGTCGCGGATCGCCCGGCCGAGCCGGACGCAGACTTCCTGGGCGATATCCTCGGCATCGGCCTTTTTCCCGCACCAGCGATAGGCGGCGCGATAGACGAAGTCATAGTGCCTTTCGAGCAATTTGCCGAAAGCCCCCCTGTCACCGCCCTTCGCACGACCGATCAGCTCGGCGTCGGAGGCTTCGCTTTCATCCAGCATCATCGCCATCATTTGCGTGTTAGACGAAGGCTAATGGCGATTCCTTGGGATGATGGAAGGATTTTTTTGCAGGGCGGTCAGATGACCACGAGCGGGCAATCGGGGTCGCAATGCGGTGTTCAAGTTTCGTGCGGCATTCGGCGACGCTACAAGCCCGCGAACGCGACCATGTGGAAGGCTTGAACCTGTGGCGGATAGCGATAGGCCGTGCCGTAGGGACAGGCGTTGCGGTCGAGACAGCCGCCGGTTCGGCAAGGCGCGCCGTTGTGCCCACGCACATGCGCCAGACAGGTCTTGTGCGCGAAACCATCCGCAGAATAGGCATCGACCGGACAGGATTTCAGGCAGGGTTTGTCAACACATGCATCGCAAAGGTGAACCACTTCGCGAGTTTCCCCAAACGCAATCTCGTCCTCGAACAGCAGCGCGCCGCGATAGGCGTGCCAGAGCCCGTATTGCGGATGCATGAGGATGCCGAGCGGCGACGGTTTCAGACCCTCCGCCTGCATCGCCCATTGCTGGAACGGCAGATACGGTCTGTCGGACGGCGACACGGCGCGCGCGCCGAATGTCTTCGCCACAGCGCCGATCACTTCGCGCGACCATGCATCGAGCGGATCGGCAACAGTTTGCGATTGGCCTTCCCGCCAGCGCAGAAAATGCGGCCACGGCGCGGCGCCCGCCTGCCCCACCAGCAGGACGGATCTGCCGGCAGCTCCGGAGAGACCGGAGGGTGTTTCCTCACCGCCTGCAAAATTGAAGCCGCCGCGCAGGATGAGGCCGTGGGCGGAAAGCGCCGCCGCTATATCTTCGACCATGCTGCGCTCAAGGATCATCCCTTCCTGTCCGGCTCGGAGAAGGCGCTCCGCCAGACTTCCTTGTGGATGATGTTGGCGACTTTAGCCCCGCCTGACTCGGGCTCCTTTCAGGTGAAGGCGTCGGCCATCGACGCCTTCTTGCTGGCGATAAAATCCTTCAGCCCGTCGTCGATGCCCTGATCGAGATGCGGCGCCTCGTAGCTTTCCAGCCAGCGGCGGGCGAGTTCATTGGCGCGCTGCGGCGCGGTTTTTTCGCCTTCGGCCAGCCACTGCTCGTAGGAATTGTTGTCGGCAATGCTGGAACGGTAGAAGGCGGTCTGGAAATTGGCCTGGGTGTGGTCACAGCCGAGATAATGGCTGCCCGGGCCGACCTGGCGGATGGCGTCCATCGCCTGGCCGTTTTCCGACAGGTCGACGCCTTCAGAAAACTTCTGCGTCATGCCGAGCTGGTCGATGTCCATCATGAACTTTTCGTAGCAGGAAGCGAGCCCGCCCTCGAGCCAGCCGGCCGAGTGCAGCACGAAATTGGTGCCGGCGAGGATCGTCGAGTTCAGCGTGTTGGCGCTCTCATAGGCCGCCTGCGCGTCCGGGATTTTGGAGGCGCAGAGCGAACCGCCGGTGCGGAACGGCAGGCCAAGCCGGCGCGCGAGCTGCGCCGCGCCATAGGAAACCAGTGACGGCTCCGGCGTGCCGAAGGTCGGCGCGCCAGACTGCATCGAGATCGATGAGGCGAAGGTGCCGAACAGCACCGGTGCGCCCGGCCGGATCAGCTGTGTGAACGACGCGCCAGCCAGCACTTCGGCCAGGACCTGGGTCAGCGTGCCAGCGACCGTCACCGGGCTCATTGCGCCGGCGAGGATGAACGGCGTGACGATACAGGCCTGGTTGTGGCGCGAATAGACTTTCAGCGCCCCCAGCATGGTCTCGTCGAACACCATCGGCGAATTGGCGTTGATCAGGCTGGTCAGCACCGTGTTGTTCTCGACGAAATCGTCGCCGAACACGATCTTGGCCATCGCCACCGTGTCTTCGGCGCGCTCCGGCGCGGTGACCGAGCCCATGAACGGCTTGTCCGAATATTTGATGTGGCTGTAGATCATGTCGAGATGGCGCTTGTTGACCGGCACGTCGACCGGCTCGCACACCGTGCCGCCCGAATGGTGGATCGACGGCGCCATATAGGCGAGCTTCACGAAATTGCGGAAATCCTCGATCGTCGCATAGCGCCTGACGCCGTCGAGGTCGCGCACGAAGGGCGGGCCGTAGACCGGTGCGAAGACCGTGGCGTTGCCACCAATCTGCACCGAACGTTCGGCATTGCGGGCATGCTGGGTGTAGACGGACGGCGCGGTCTTTAGAAGTGAGCGGCAGAGCCCCTTCGGGAAGTGCACGCGCTCGCCCTTGACGTCCGCGCCGGCCTCTTTCCACAGCTGCAGCGCCTCGGCGTCGTCGCGAAAGATGATGCCGATCTCCTCGAGCACCGTGTCGGTGTTCTTCTCGATCAGCGCCAGCCCTTCCTCGTCCAGCACCTCATAGACGTTGATCTTGCGCTTGATGTAGGTGAGCTGGGTGCCGGGGCCGCCACCCGACCGCGCCGCCCGCCGGGCAGCGGCACCACCACTGGCGGCGCGCCCGCGCCGCGCGTTTGACGCTTCCTGGTCGACCGGCGCGTTCTCACTCATGATCGTTCTTCCCTGACTTTTGTTCTGGCACAATTATTACGGCCGCATATCGCGGCTTCTGGCGGGATCGTAGTCATGCACCCTATTCGAAACGGCCCGCCAGCGCCAACGCCTGTCGCAAAATCGACAAGAATTCCAATAGATTTGCAGTCGCTTTCCTTTTGCGGGAAGTCGCAAATCAGCTATGGACGCAAGCCTGTAGCGGGTTAGGTATTGACGTGATATTTGAGGCCCCGCAATTGCATCTGTGCGGCAAGGAGCTGGATTAAAAATGGCCGACGACGAGATCATCCTTTCCGAGCTTTCCGACGACGAACTCGTGCAGCAGATGCACGACGACCTTTATGACGGGCTGAAGGAGGAGATCGAGGAAGGCACCAACATCCTTCTCGAGCGCGGCTGGGCGCCTTACAAGGTGCTGACCGAGGCACTGGTCGAAGGCATGCGCATCGTCGGCGAGGATTTTCGCGACGGCATCCTGTTCGTGCCGGAAGTGCTGTTGTCGGCCAACGCGATGAAGGCGGGCATGTTCATCCTGCGTCCGCTGCTTGTCGCCACCGGCGCGCCGAAGCAGGGCAAGATGGTGATCGGCACCGTCAAGGGCGACATCCACGATATCGGCAAGAACCTTGTCGGCATGATGATGGAGGGCGCCGGCTTCGACGTCATCGACCTCGGCATCAACAATGCGGTGGAAAAATATCTCGACGCCATCGAACAGCACCAGCCTGACATCATCGGCATGTCGGCGCTGCTGACGACGACCATGCCCTACATGAAGGTCGTCATCGACACGATGAAGGAAAAGGGCATCCGCGACGACTACGTCGTGCTGGTCGGCGGCGCCCCGCTCAACGAGGAATTCGGCAAGGCCGTCGGCGCCGACGCCTATTGCCGCGACGCGGCCGTGGCAGTCGAAACCGCCAAGAATTTCATGAAGCGCAAGCACAACGTCCGCGCTTCGGCCTGAGCTGACGAGGAGGACACAAGAGCATAAGTACGGAGCCCGTACTTATGCTCTTGCAGACGAGGCGCCGCGTAGCGCCGGCATGTCAAGACTTCAACAAGCAACAGCGATCCGCGCAGCGGATCGAATCGCCTATTCAGACTCTTTCGCCTCTTCCTTTTTCAGGATCGGCGTGTCGGCGGTTGTATTCGCGACGCTTGCGACTGTGGTTTGCTGATTTACGCTTGCAGCTTTGGTTTGCTGATCTACGGAAGCCGTCGTTTTGTTGTGGCCGACACATTCCGCTGCGGCGCCGGATACTGAAAGGCCCAGAGCGGCGACAACTAAGAGAGCGGTCTTCATTCTATGCTCCTAGCTTCGTTGTTGAGATACAGGGAAAGACTACCGGCATGTCCCGCATTCGAAAAGTCAACTTTTTGTGCCTGCCGTGACGATAGGGAATTGCGGAGAGGTGGACACCCAAGCCTGCGCTTCGGCCCATCTCCGCGAACGCGCATGGACAGCAGACCGAACCACGCCTTGCGGCGCGGCTTTGTTGTTCCTATATGTTACAAGGACTTAACGCGCATCGCTTGAACTTTCTCGATAGCGATGCGCCTTGTTGATATCCGCGAGATCAGGGATTTTGGACCGTATCCTCGACCGCGTTGGCTGTCGATTTGACGTCCCTGCCGACGCCGCGAATGGTGTTGGCGCAGGCTGAAAGCGCCAGGGCGCAAGCGAGAATGGCGACGGGTGTCAGGCGCAACAGTCTCATGGACGGTGTCTCCCTCGTTCGATAGAATCGAAACCAATAGCAACGAAACCGCTTCTATGGGCGCCATGCGAAAACTACAACCCGATCAAGGTGACAGGCTGCTCGTCATCGCTTGCGGGATGATTGCGCGCGAAATTCTGGCCGTCAAGGAACAGTTGCGGCTCGACCATCTCGACCTGACCTGCTTGCCGGCGGAGTTCCATTTCTACCCGGACCGCATCGCGCCGGCCATGGACAAGGCGATCGAAAACGCCAAGGCGGACGGCTACAGCAACATCTTCGTCGGTTACGCCGATTGCGGCACCGGCGGCCTGCTTGACCGTATCTGCGAGAAGCATGGCGTCGAGCGCATGGCCGGGCCGCATTGCTTTGCCTTCTACCAGGGCATGGACGCCTATGCGAAAATCGCCGACGACGACATGATGTCGTTCTACATGACCGACTTCCTGTGCCGGCAGTTCGACGCCTTCTTCATGAAGCCGCTCGGCCTCGACAGGCATCCGGAGCTCATCAAGGACTATTTCGGCAACTACCAGAAGCTGGTCTATATCGCCCAGACCGACGATCCGGAACTCGACAAGGTCGCCGAAAAGGCCGCGAAAATGCTCGGCCTCGCCTATGAGCGCCGCTCGACCGGCTACGGCGATCTGACGAAGGAACTGGCCAGCGCCGCCGGACACGGCTGACCATTCGATCAGGCCGCCCCTTCTTCCGCTGCAAGCGCGGCGAGCACAGCGGCAAAGCTCGTCTTGCAGACGAAGCCCAGCCTGTCCCGCGCCCGCGAGGCGTCGTAGACACGATCGATCGAAGAAAACATCGTCCAGCCCTTTCGCGCATAGAGCGCCGGAAATTCCGGAAAATAGCGGGCGACGACGGGTGGCGCGTCAGCGATCAATGCCTCGCAATCGTCAGGCCGGAACGGCGTTGGCGCCGAGACGATGAAGATATCGAAGCCCAGTTGCGGCACCTTCTCCAGCGCCGCGACATGGGCCTCTGCGGCATCGTCCACGGTCAGCCGGCGGAACAACAGCTCATTGGCCTTGGTGTTGGCGTCCGACTGCTCGATCGCATGCGCCATGTCGTCTGCCTCGGGAAAGAACCGGGCGGTACGCAGCACGATCACCGGCAGTCCGGACTGGATGTGATAGAGGCGGCAAAGATGTTCGGCCGAAAGCTTGGTTACGCCGTAGATGTTGCGCGGCTCGGGCGACATGTCTTCCGTCAGCCAGGCGGCCTTGCGCGCACCGCCGGTGAGGCCGGCGCGTATCGCTTTCGAGATCATCAGCGAGGTCGTCGACGTGAAGACGAAGCGCTGAACGCCTGACAACACCGCCGCGTCGAGCAGGTTGAGCGTGCCGCGCACATTCGTCTCGATGAAATCCTCATTACGTTGGTGTTCGATGTCAGGCTTGTGCAGCGCGCCGCTGTGGACGATCGCCTCGATGCGGTTTTCCCTGACCATCCGCATCAACAGATCACGGTCGGCGACCGAGCCGATCATCTGCGTTTGCGGCGACGGGACCGGATCCAGCCCGATGACGTCATGGCCAAGCGCCCGCAGGCGCGGCGCGAGCGCGCTGCCCAGCCAGCCTGACGACCCCGTAAGCAAGATCCGCATCGGCAAAACCACGAGTTTTAAGCTGACCGCTGTTAAGCACGGATGACAGGCCGCCGCGAACCGGTAAGTTGGATGCCAAACGAGAAAACACGCTGTTCCAGCCGTCGACGGGGAAACGCACCGATGATCGCTCGCCTCCTGATTGCCGCAGGCGTTTTCTGCTTCGCCCTGCCCGCGCTCGCCGATGGCGAGGTGCAGAAGCTGATCACGCCCGCCGACAAGGTGCGGCTCGACAAATATGACGAGACGCGCAAGGCAGCCCTTGATGAAGCCAGGGCCGGCGACGACGCCGAGGTCAAGCAGCTCGACGCCTTGCTGGCAAGGCCGCTGGTCGCGTTTTCCGGCAAGGACCTGGCCGGCAGCTGGCAGTGCCGCACCATCAAGGCCGGCGGACTGAGCCCGCTCGTCATCTATGGCTGGTTCAAGTGCAAGGTGAGCGACGATGGTTCGGGCTGGATGCTGGAAAAGCGCACCGGTTCGCAACGCACCAAGGGCCGTTTCTTCGACGACGGCGAAAAGCGCGCGATCTATCTCGGCTCCTTCTTTGTCAACAACGATCCCGCAAAACCCTATGGCAGCGGCCCGCAAAGCGACCAGGTCGGCTATGCCTTTCGCAACAGCGCCAACGAATGGCGCATCGACTTCCCGGCCCCCTATCACGAATCGAAGCTCGACATCCTTGAGCTCAGGCGCTGAGCCCGCTGCCCTGATCCCCAGGCCGATGATCAGGGTTAACCCGGCGGTCCAAAGCGAACCCACGCGCTGGTGGTGAAGTCCTGACGCTTGGTACACACGTAGAAGGACGCGAGACGACCCCTTGCGGACCATCCCTGATGAGAGGTCAAGGGAACGTCGTGACCCTTTCGCGACCTTGGCGCGGGCGTGGTTTAAGGACAGCTGTGGGGATCTGCCGTTCGTTCCAGCGATCTGAAATTCGGCAGGGTTCAAAGACCGGACGGTTGATCCGCCTACCTCGCTAACACGCCGGCCGCTAGAAGCCCGTCGGCCACAACTTCCATGACGTTGCATAGGACCCCAGTTGTGTAAGACTGCCGGACTGTTGCCGAAGGAGCCCTCCGGCGTCTCCACCGCGGAAGTGGGACATGGACATTGAGGAGTGGCTGCGCAGCTTAGGGCTGCAGCAATACGGCACGGCCTTTCGTGAGAACAACGTCGAGGCCGAAGTGCTCCTGCGGCTGACGGCCGAGGATCTCAAGGACATCGGCGTCAGTTCGGTAGGGCACCGCCGGAAGCTTCTGGAGGCTATTGCCGAGCTGCGGGAAAGTTCCTCTGCAATCTCAGCTGAAGGTGTCAAAGCCTTGACTCAAGTCGCCGAACTTGCGTCGGCACCGGCGTCCCCAACCGGTGCCGAGCGGCGGCAACTGACCGTGATGTTCGCTGATCTGGTCGGCTCCACCGCGATTTCGGCTCGGGTCGATCCCGAGGAGATGAGTGAGATCATCCGAGGCTACCAGAATTGTTGCGCAGGCGAGATTACCCGCTTCGAGGGACACATTGCGAAATTCATGGGCGATGGTGTGCTGGCATATTTCGGCTGGCCACGAGCGCATGAAGATGATGCCGAGCGGGCGGTGCGCGCAGGCTTGGCGGTTGCCAGTTCAGTGGCGCAACTGCGGGCGCCGGATGGCAAGCCGCTTGCGGGCCGGGTGGGGATCGCGACGGGTCTCGTGGTGGTCGGTGAGCTTGTCGGCGACAAGGAAGCGCGCGAGCGGGCGGTGGTCGGCGAGACGCCGACCTTGGCCTCGCGACTGCAGGACTTGGCCCGGCCGGGCAGCGTAATTGTCGCCGAGAGCACAAGACATCTGCTGGGCGATCTGTTCGAGTTGGAGGATCTGGGACCACAGGTTCTGAAGGGCTTCGAGACGGCCTTGAAAGCCTATTCCGTCAGAGGCGAGGGCCGGGCCGAAAGCCGCTTCGAGGCATTCCACACCGGCGCGCTGACGAAGCTCGTTGGCCGCGAGCAGGAGCTGGCTCTGCTTCTGGAACGCTGGTCGCGGGCGGAGGAAGATGAAGGACAGGTGATCCTCCTCTCCGGGGAGCCGGGGATTGGCAAGTCGCGCATTGTGCGCGCCTTGCGCGAGCACTTGGCCAACGAATCGTACATCCCGCTCAGCAATTACTGCTCGCCGTACCACACCAACAGTGCGCTTTATCCGGTGGTCGGACTTTTGGAGCGGGCGGCGCATTTCGACCGTGATGACACCGCCGAGATGAAGCTCGATAAACTTGAAACTCTGCTCGCTCGGGGCGGCGAGCAGGACCGGGAGGCGGCGCAAGTACTGGCCGCTCTGCTTGCGATCCCAACCGAAACACGCTACCCACCAATCGATCTGCCGCCACAGCGCATCAAGCAACGCACGCTGGAAATCTTGGTCGAGCAGCTCGCCGGCCTAGCCAAGCAGAAGCCTGTGTAGGGCCGTATACGAGGATGTGCATTGGATCGACCCTTCGACACTAGAGCTGCTGGGCCTGGTAATTGAGCGGGTCCAGCGTCTGCCGGCACTGGTTCTGATCACCTTCCGGCCGGAATTCAGCCCACCCTGGACCAGCCATGCCCATGTGACCCAGCTCTCGCTTTCTCGTCTCACGCGACGGCACGGCGCAGCCGTGGCTCTCCGCGTCACACGCGGCAAGGCGCTACCGCGCGAGGTTCTGGACCAGATCATGGCGCGAACTGACGGGGTTCCGCTATTCGTTGAGGAACTGACCAAGACAGTCCTGGAGTCAGGCCTTTTGCGGGACGTCGGCAATCATTTCGAGTTGACCGGAACTCTCCCGCCGCTGGCAATCCCGGCTACGCTGCACGACTCGCTAATGGCTCGCCTCGATCACCTGGCGCCGGTCAAGGAGGTGGCGCAGATCGGGGCTGTAATCGGCCGCGAATTCTCGCACGATCTGCTGGCCGCCGTGGCGCCGCACGACGAAGGCAAACTGCAGGACGCTTTGGCCCAGCTCTGCAGGTCCGAGCTGATCTATTGCCGCGGTGCGCCGCCGGAAGCGACCTACAGCTTCAAGCATGCGCTTGTGCAGGATGCGGCGTATTCCAGCCTTCTTAAAACTCGGCGGCAGCAGATGCACGCGCGCATCGCCGCGGCTCTCGAAGAGCGTGTGGCAGCGGGTTCCGAGGCTTTGCCGGAGATCATTGCCCATCACTGCACCGAGGCAGGCCTTATCGAGCGGGCAGTCAGCTACTGGTGGCAAGCCGCGCAATCGGCGATCCAGCGCTCTGCAATTTTGGAGTCGATCGCGCACCTGGAAAATGGGCTAAGACTTGTCCGCACGCTACCTGACACTCAGGAGCGCGTCCGCCTGGAGCTGGATATGCAGGTTGCGTTGGGCACCGCCTTTATGGCGGCCAAAGGTTGGTCGTCGCCGGCCACCGCAGCGGCGTTCGCGCGAGCCGAGGAGTTGTGCGAGCGAGTGGACGACATCACTCTGCGCAGCGTGGCCGATTACGGCCGGTATCTCGTCTACCTCCTGCGTGGTCAACTCGATGCTGCGCTGGCAACGACGACATCGATGCTGCGCAGGGCCGAATGCGACTGCGATCGGGCCACAATCATGATCGCACACCGGTGCGTCGGCATCACGTCGGTGCACCGGGGAGATTTTGATGCAGGACGCAAGCATATGGAGGCGTCGTTGGCGCTGTACGATCCGAACGAGCACGCTGCGCTTGCCTATCGATTCGCCTATGATCCCCGTATCGCAAACCTTTGCTATATCGCCCACGCGCTGCTGCACCTCGGTTATCCCGATCAAGCATTCGAGAAATACACCGAGTTGTTACAGGCTATAAGGCACCACCGGCACAGCCCATCCGCGGCGTTCGGCCTGTTCCAATCGGCCCTGTTTTGCACTTATTCGAGAGATCTCGGCGCGTATAAGCGCGACAGCAACTTTGGTGCGGATGAGGCCATTGTCGATGAACTGATCTCAATCAGTACGGAGCACGGTTTCTCACTTTGGCGTACAGCAGGGGTCATTCTCAAGGGTTGGGTTCTGATCCAGGCGGGTGAGTCGGATAGCGGTCTTGCTCAAATGCGTGACGGCATAGTCGAATGGCGTGGCCACGACGCTAAGCTTTTTGTGCCACGCTGGCTGCTCATGCTCGCCAGCGCCCTCAGCAGGCTTGGCAACCCACGCGCGGCACTCGACAGGATCGAGGAAGGGCTCGCATTAATCACCGAGACCAACGAGCGGTGGAACGAGACTGAGTTGCACCTCCGCAAGGGCGAACTGCTCCTGGACTTGAAGGCGGACGAGAAGGCCGAGGCTTCCTTCCTGCACGCGCTTACGTGGCCCAACATCAACGCGCCAAGCTTTGGTAGCTGCGAGCCGCCACATCTCTTGCCCGACTCTGGGTCCAGGGAAGCGAGCGGCAAAGGGCCCACGACCTTCTCGCACCGGTTTGCGGCTGGTTCACAGAGGGCTTCGCGACGCCGGACATCAAGGAAGCGAGGACGTTCCTCGATTTAGTAGAATCCTGATCTGCCGTTTTGGACAATCTGCTGCAGTCAACAATTCAGGGAGGAGATGATGACGTTCCATTCACTCAGGACACGGGAAAAATTACACCCAGCTCGGATTTCGGCGGCGGTGCTGATCGCAATCACCTTGTCTGCCTTCGCGGTCGCTGCAGCGGAAGCGGCAAATGCAGCGGAAGCGGCAAAGAGATTCTTCGACGCTTACCGCGATCGGAAGGTAGACGCCATGACCACTCTTTTTACCGAGAATGCCACGTTCGTCTACGTGCCTTTCGGTGACGCTGGTTCCGGCAATGTCCTCAAAGATGGCGTGCCGGTCTGGCGGACGCTGATCGATGCTTTCCCTGACCTGCGCAACGAGGTTAACACAATCTGGGAGGACAAGAGCGGTGACGTTGCCTTCGTGGATGTTCACATCGGCGGAAAGCAGACTAAGGACGCGTTTGGAATCACGAACAAAGGCAAGGAGTATTGGTTGCGCCATCTGTTCATTCTGGAAACTAACAAGGAAGGCCGGATCATCAAGATCACGAGCTTTTGGGACAACGCTACTTGGTACACTCAGCTCGGCAAGACCAGCCTAGAGTGATCGCGAGTCGCGCTCTATTGCGCTCGAATGAGCCACATAACGACCCGGCCGAAACGGCGCGATTCATCCAACCCCAGGAAGCCGCGCCGGGTCGCTCGTCCCGAAGTAGCGCGTCAAGTCCAATCACTAGATTTCTGGATTGAGTGCGGATAACGATTTCGCAAGTGAGACCACGAAGGTCTGGTATGGCGCTGCCTGTGCGTTCCAATCGGCGACACGGACGGCAGTTAACCGCCCATCGCTGCAATTCGATTTGGGTATCAACCGTTAGATTTTCACGACTAGCACTATGTCTTTGCGGGCGCCGCGCCGCGGCCTGCCTTGGAAACAATGGTACTATCCGAGATCTGGTTCCATCGCTGGACCGGTGCAAAAACCGGCGTCTGGCAACGAGCGCCGATTTACCGGACAGCGCCCTGGCGATAAGCTTGGCACTTATGAGCGAAATCGACCACCGCACCATCATCGCCAGCCTTTCGGTCGAGGATCGTCGCGACCTCACCGCCAAACTGGACAGGCCCGGGATTGTCCGGCTGGCCGTTCACGGCGGGCTGGTTGTGGTGCTGGGTGCGCTGATCGCCGCCCGCATTCCGTTCTGGCCGGTTCTCGTGCTGCCGCAGGGAATCCTGGTCGTCTTTTTCTTCACGCTGTTGCACGAGACGATCCACGAAACCGCCTTCAGGACGCCGTGGCTCAATCGCGCCATCGCCACTGTCACCGGCTTCCTGATCCTGCTGCCGCCGGCATGGTTCCGTTATTTCCATTTCGCGCACCACCGTCACACGCACGATCCGGACAATGACCCCGAACTGATGGCTCCGAAACCGGAGACCATCGGCCAGTATGTGCGCTATCTCTCCGGGATCCCCTATTGGAGCGGCATGGCGCGCGTGATCGTCGTCAACGCCGCCGGCCGCAACCGCGACGGCTTCGTGCCGGACAAGGGCCGCGACAAGGTGATTTCGCAAGCGCGTTGGTTTCTGATCGCCTATGCGGTGCTGCTGGCAGTCTCCCTGGCCGTGCAGTCGGCGCTGCTGTTGTGGGTCTGGATTGTGCCGGTGCTCGTCGGTCAGCCGTTTTTGCGGGCCTATCTGTTGGCCGAGCACGCGCTCTGCCCGCATGTCGCCAACATGCTCGAAAACACCCGCACCACCTTTACCACAAGGCTGGTACGCTTCGTGGCGTGGAACATGCCTTACCACTCCGAGCACCATGCTTATCCGGCCGTTCCCTTTCACCGCCTGCCGCGTTTCCACCAAATTGTCGCCGAACATCTGCGCACGACCGAGCGAGGCTATATCCGCTTCCACAGGAAGCTAGTCGGCAGCTTCGATCGTCGCGCCGGCTGATCAAAACCAGGCCAAGCATCGAATATTTTCGCGTTTCCGTTGCGGCTGCCAATTGCGTCGCTTTTGAATGCGCGCGCGTCGTCCCATAACAAGCAGCCCGACAGCGCTTCCGGCAATGCTCGCACTCACTACAGCGCCGCGCGTCCTATTGGACGCGCAATGGACGCTGTAGCACTTTAAGTCGGCGCATGATCCTTTCCAAAATCGATGCCGATTTTCGGGGTCATGCGCGAGGAGTAGGAAATTCATGGCCGATCTGATCGTCGTCTACTGGCGCGACATCCCCGCCCAGGTCATCGTCAAGAAGGGCCGGCAGAACGCCAAGCGCGAACTGCCGCTGCGCTTTACCGAGGCGATCGACATGTGCGCGATGCGCACCGGCGCCGGCGGCACCGACGACTACCTTGCCGAATGGCGCAAGGCCGACCCCATGCCGGTCAGCGACGATCTTGAAGGCGAGGCGGAAAAAGCCTTTCAGGACATCGACGCGAAATACGACCGCGAGCGGCTGGTCGCTCTGGTCAAGGCGGGCGGAAAAGAAGATGTCTGAAACGACCCCGGCGATTACCCAGGCCACTCTGGTCAAGAAGGCAGCGCCGAAATCCGACTACAAGCCGGCCGACGTGTCGCCGCAGCGGCGCGTGCAGCGCTCCTTCGCAGTCAGGCTGTGGTCCGTCCGCCACTCGCGACTGCTCGAATGGTTCTACGCCAGGTTCTCCGACATGTTTTTGCTCCTCCATCCGCTGTGGAAGCGCATCGGTTACGGCCGCGTCGAAGGTCCGATCAAATTCGTCGAAAAACGCGTCAAGGGTTTTATGTTCGACTGCCGCATGTGCGGCCAGTGCGTCCTTTCTTCTACGGGCATGTCGTGCCCGATGAATTGCCCCAAGCAATTGCGCAACGGCCCTTGCGGCGGTGTGCGCGCCAACGGCAATTGCGAGGTCGAGCCTGATATGCCGTGCGTCTGGGTCAAGGCCTGGGAAGGTTCACGCAATATGGTGCATGGCGACAAGATCCTCGACGTGCAGAAGCCGGTCGACCAGTCGCTGCGCGAGACCTCGGCATGGCTGCGGGTGACCGCACAGGCCGCCGCCGCCCGCGAAGCCGCGCGCAACGTTCCAAAACCTGGGGCACCGGCATGATCGGCCGCCAGCCCGACGAGAACCCGGCCGGCATCCATCTGCCGCTCGACCCCCTGCCCGGCCACACCTCGCGCGGCCGGCTGGAGCGCGTCCTGAGGCGCGGCGAATTCGCCGTGACCACCGAGCTCAACCCGCCGGACAGCGCCGATCCGGAAGACGTCTACAACCGCGCCAAAATCTTCGACGGCTGGGTCGACGCCATCAACGCCGTCGACGCCTCGGGCGCCAACTGCCACATGTCGTCGGTCGGCATCTGTGCGCTGCTGACCCGCATGGGTTATGCCCCGATCATGCAGATCGCCTGCCGCGACAGGAACCGCATCGCCATCCAGGGCGACGTGCTGGGCGGGGCGGCGATGGGCGTCGCCAACATGCTGTGCCTGACCGGCGACGGCGTGCAGGCCGGCGACCAGCCAGGCGCCAAGCCGGTATTCGATCTCGACTGCATGTCACTGCTGGAAACCTGCCGCATCATGCGCGACAACGGCAAGTTCCTGTCCGGCCGCAAGCTGACGACGCCGCCGCAGCTTTTCCTCGGCGCGGCGATCAACCCCTTCGCGCCGCCGATCGATTTCCGCCCCTACCGGCTGGGCAAGAAAATCGCCGCCGGCGCGCAATTCGTGCAGAGCCAGTACTGCTTCGACGTGCCGATGTTCCGCACCTACATGCAGCAGGTCCGCGATCTCGGCTTTACGGAAAAATGCTTCATCCTGTGCGGCGTCGGACCGCTGGCCTCGGCCAAGACCGCCAAATGGATCCGCTCAAACGTGCCGGGCATTCATATCCCCGATTCGATCGTCAAGCGGCTGGAAGGCGCCCAGGACCAGAAGAAGGAAGGCAAGCAGCTCTGCATCGATATCATCAACGAGGTGAAAGAAATTCCCGGCGTCTGCGGCGTCCATGTGATGGCCTATCGCCAGGAGGAATATGTCGCCGAGATCGTCGATGAATCGGGCGTGCTGAAGGGGCGCCAGCCCTGGAAACGCGAAATCCGCCGCGACGATCAGCTCGTCGCCGACCGGCTCGACCACATTTTGCACGACGAGATCACCGAAACGCAGGTCGACATGGTCAAGACCGCGCATTGATGGCGCGGACGCCACCATTCGCTTGATCGAAAACAGAAACGATATAAAGAAGTCTTTATATCACGAGGGAGAGATTGCATGACCCGGACGATCGTCGCCTCGGCGACACGAGAAATCATCATCGGCTTCGACCAGCCCTTCTGCGTGATCGGTGAGCGCATCAATCCAACCGGGCGCAAGAAGCTCGCGGCCGAGATGATCGCAGGCAATTTCGATACCGTCATCAGGGACGCGCTGGAACAGGCCGCCTGCGGCGCGACCATGCTCGACGTCAATGCCGGCGTCACCTCGGTCAACCCGAACGAGACAGAACCCGGCCTGCTGGTGCAGACGCTGGAAATCGTGCAGGGGTTGGTCGACCTGCCGCTGTCGATCGACAGTTCGGTGACCGCGGCGATCGAGGCGGCGCTCAGGGTCGCCAAGGGCCGTCCGCTGGTCAACTCCGTCACCGGCGAGGAAGAAAAGCTCGAAGCCATCCTGCCGCTGGTCAAGAAATACAATGTCCCGGTGGTTGCCATCTCCAACGACGAGACAGGCATTTCGATGGATCCGGATGTGCGCTTCGCCGTCGCCAAGAAGATCGTCGAGCGCTGCGCCGATTTCGGCATTCCGGCGCATGACGTGGTCGTCGACCCGCTGGTCATGCCGATCGGTGCGCTCGGCGACGCCGGCCGCCAGGTCTTTGCCCTACTGCGCCGGCTGCGTGAAGAGCTCAAGGTCAACACCACCTGCGGCCTGTCAAACATCTCGTTCGGCCTGCCGCACCGCCACGGCATCAATGCTGCCTTCATCCCGATGGTGATCGGCGCCGGCATGACCTCGGCGATCATGAACCCGGTGCGTCCGCAAGAGATGGAAGCGGTGCGCGGCGCCAATGTGCTGAACGGCACCGACGAGAACTGCACCAACTGGATCAGGACCTACAAGGACTACAAGCTGGCCGAAAGCGGCCAGGCGATCGCGGCGCCCACGCAAGTCAATGCGCCGGGCGAAGGCAATGGCAATGGCGGTCGCCGGCGCGGGGGTCGTGAAGCCCGTATGGCCCGAGGATAGCGCGCAATCGTGAACTCTCCTGCCAACATCACCGATCCACTCGTGCTGTTCATGCCGTCCGGCAAGCGCGGGCGGTTTCCGGTCGGCACGCCGGTGCTCGATGCCGCACGCCAGCTCGGCGTCTATGTCGAGAGCGTGTGCGGTGGACGCGCCACCTGCGGGCGCTGCCAGGTCGAGGTGCAGGAAGGCAATTTCGCCAAGCACAAGATCGTCTCTTCCAACGACCACATCTCGCCCAAGGGCGCCAAGGAGGAACGCTACGAACGCGTGCGCGGCCTTCCCGAACGGCGCCGCCTGTCCTGCTCGGCGCAGATCCTCGGCGATCTCGTCGTGGACGTGCCGCAGGACACGGTCATCAACGCTCAGACCATTCGCAAGGATGCCGACACCAGGGTCATTGCCCGCGATTCGGCAATCCACATGTGCTATGTCGAGATCGAAGAGCCCGACATGCACAATCCATCAGGCGATCTCGATCGCCTGAAGATCGCGCTGATGAAGGACTGGGGGCTCAACAGCCTCGATTTCGATTTCCATCTGCTGCCGCAGGTGCAAGTCATCCTGCGCAAAGGCAACTGGACCGCGACCGCCGCCATCCACAAGGATGCCGACAGCGAGACCGCGCGGGTCATCTCGTTGTGGCCCGGCCTCAAGAACGAGGCCTACGGGCTTGCCTGCGATATCGGCTCGACCACCATCGCCATGCATCTGGTGTCGCTGCTGTCGGGCCGCGTCGCCGCCTCGTCAGGCACGTCGAACCCGCAGATCCGCTTCGGCGAGGATCTGATGAGCCGCGTTTCCTATGTGATGATGAACCCGGACGGCCGCGAAGGCATGACGGTCGCGGTGCGCGAGGCGATCTCGGGTCTCGTCGACAAGGTTTGCGCGGAAGGCAACGTCCAGCGCAACGACATCCTGGATTGCGTCTTCGTCGGCAATCCGATCATGCACCATCTGTTCCTCGGCATCGACCCGACCGAACTCGGCGGCGCGCCCTTCGCGCTGGCCGTCTCGGGCGCCGTGCACATCAAGGCGTCGGATATCGGCCTGAAGCTCAACCAGGGCGCCAGGCTCTACATGCTGCCTTGCATCGCCGGCCATGTCGGCGCCGACGCGGCTGCGGTGACTCTGTCGGAAGGCCCGCACCGCCAGGACGAGATGATGCTGATCGTCGATGTCGGCACCAATGCCGAGATCGTGCTCGGCAATCGCCAGCGGGTCGTGGCGGCATCCTCGCCCACCGGTCCGGCCTTCGAGGGCGCGGAAATCTCCGGCGGCCAGCGCGCTGCGCCCGGCGCCATCGAGCGCGTCCGCATCGATCCCGACACGCTGGAGCCGAAATACCGCGTCATCGGCTCGGAACTGTGGTCCGACGAGCCCGGCTTCCTCGACAGCGTCCAGGCAACCGGTGTCACCGGCATCTGCGGCTCCGGCATCATCGAGGTGGTCGCCGAGATGTACCTGGCCAGCATCATCTCCGAGGACGGCGTCGTCGACGGTGGGCTCTGCGCCCGCTCGCCGCGCGTCACCGCCAATGGCCGCACCTTCTCCTACGTGCTGAAGGAAGGCGAGCCGAGGATCACCATCACCCAGACCGACGTGCGCGCAATCCAACTCGCCAAGGCGGCCCTCTACGCCGGCACCAAGCTGTTGATGGAAAAGCAGCACACCGATCATGTCGACCGCATCCACTTCGCCGGTGCCTTCGGCTCCTTTATCGATCCGAAATACGCCATGGTGCTGGGACTGATTCCCGACTGCGATCTCGATAAGGTCTCGGCCGTCGGCAACGCCGCCGGTGCCGGTGCGCGCATGGCGCTGCTCAATCGCGGCTATCGCCGCGAGATCGAGGAAACAGTGAGCCGGATCGAGAAGATCGAGACGGCGCTGGAGCCGAGATTCCAGGAGCATTTCGTCTATGCCATGGCGCTGCCGAACAAGATCGACCCGTTCCCGAAACTATCGGCGGCGGTGAAGCTGCCGCCGCGCAAGACCGTGAGCGAGGACGGCATTGCCGGCGATGCCGCCCCACGGCGTCGTTCGCGCGAAGGCCACGCCGCCCGACGCGGCCGGGGGTAGCATCCCGCTGCTATAGGCTGCACTCACCCTCATTCTCATTTGCATGCATATGTTTCCGGATCAGCCCAAACAGAAACAAGGCGCTGTTTTCGCGAAATCCGCCCGATACACACGCGGCGCATTTAACCGGCATCGAACGGCAGGCAGGAAATAACTTTCAGCCGCCGCAGCACTCCAAGGGAGATGAAGATGTCGATGTTCGAAAGCCTCGGCCGCTTTGGTACGGTCATCAAGCATGCGCACAACAGGAACAGGTCGGTCCGGGCCATGAACAGCCTGCCGCCCGAAATTCAGAAGGATATCGGCTGGCCCGTGTCGCCGCGCAACGACCCGCAGGTCACCTTATCGGCCCTGCTTCTGGGTTCGGCGCGCTGATGACCTTCGCCGACAAATGCAAGCTGCTGGCCAAGCGCCGGAACCGTCATCCGGCTCCGGCAGCAAGCGACCGTCGGCTGCGCGCCGTACTGCTGCCCAGGCGCTGAGCGATGCTGCGCTGGCCTTGATTGCCAGCCAGATCACAGGGCCGTGTTGAGACCGCGCAAATCTTGACATTCTGGGCGAAGGCACGATCTTCGATTGCGAGGGGGTTCTCTTAGTCGGCTCAGCCGAAGTCCGTGTGTCCGCATGCCCAGTATCAAAAGCCACGTCGTTTCCTTCGTGCTCAGGTATAGCCGCAAGAAAGCCTTTTCCAGCCCGGAAAACCTGCAGCGCTGGATCGCCTACGCCCGCAAGACGGAGAACCATCAGCCGCCCGCATCGCTGCATCAGCGTTTCGAGATCGCGACGCGTAGCGTGGACGGCTTTCCCGTGTACGAGATCGCGCCGAAGACCGGCGAGCGAAAGCGGATCCTCTACCTGCATGGCGGCGCCTATGTCTTTCAAATCACGTCTTATCACTGGGGACTGATCGCCGATATGGCCGACCGGCTGGGCTTCGGCATCACCGTGCCGATCTACCCCATTGCTCCCGAACACGATTTCCACGCCATGTTCGGCATGGTCGGCGAGGTCTACCGTCAGATGCTCGACGAAACGGAAGCGCAGGACATCGTCTTCATTGGCGATTCCGCCGGCGGCAACATGGCCGTGGTGCTGACCATGATGGCCGCGGAGGAAGCCCTGCCATTGCCGTCGCGCCATGTGCTGATTTCGCCCGGGCTCGATCTGTCGCTCGCCAACCCCGAAGTGTTCGAGGCGGAACGCTACGATCCGTGGCTGGGAATTCCTGGCGGGCTGGAGGCAGTCCGGCTCTACAGTGCCGGCATAGATCCCAGCGACTGGCGCATCAGTCCGCTTTACGGTGACCTCTCGGTGTTGCCGAAAACGCTGCTTTTGACCGGTTCGCGCGACATGCTGACCCCCGACAATCTGATCTTCGCGCAAAAGGCCCGTGCCGCCGGTGTCGCGATAGAGGTTGTGCACGAGCAAGGCATGTTCCATGCCTGGCCGCTGATCGACATGCCAGAAGCGCGGCGCGCGCGGGACAGCATCGTGACGTTTTTAGCCAGCGACAGCGAAAGCTATCATGCCAATGCCGGCGAATTGGCACTGCAAAGGACAGGTCGTGAAGTCTCCACTCACAACCTGTCTGCGCCGTCGAAGTCCTGAAATCAAAACTTTCCGGTTTCTTTGAACACTTCGAAGGTCGCGCGGATGTGATCGGCAACGGCTTTCACTGGCGCGCTGGCGTCCGGCGCCACGACCATGGCCAGATTGTAGGTGCCGATGTCGGGCATGCCGTCCTTCGGGCAAAGCTCGACCATGTCGCTGCCGAGGAACGATTTCGGCAGCGGCGCCACCGCGAGGTCGGACATGATTGCGGCGCGCTGGCCGGCGGTGTGCGCACTCATATAGGCGACGCGGTAGTTGCGGCCCTCACGCCCAAGCGCCTCGAGGGCGCCTGCCCGCCAGGCGCAGCCCTCTTCCCACAATGACACCGGCAGCGGTTCGCGCAGATGCGCGCAGCCGCCCTTGGCGCCGGCCCAGACGATCGGCTCGGTGAGCAGCACTTCGGCGCCGAGCGCGCTGGTCTTGTAGGAATTGGTGAGAAGCGTGATGTCGAGCGCCCGGTCGTCCATGCGCCGGCGCAGATTGATGCTCTGGTCGATGGTCACGTCGACGGCGATCGAAGGATGCGACTGTGCAAAACGCTTCAGCACGTGTGGCAGCACGCGCTCGCCATAATCGTCGGGCGAGCCGAGCCGCACCACCCCGACAATGTCGGGGATGATGAACTTCGACACCACCTCGCGGTTGATCGACAACAGCCGGCGGGCGTAGCCGAGCAGCATCTCGCCATCCGTGGTCAGCGTCACCGAGCGGGCGTCGCGCGCAAACACCGAGCGGCCGAGAATGTCCTCAAGCTTCTTGATCTGCATGGAGACGGCCGACGGCGTGCGGAAGACGGCACTGGCAGCGGTGGTGAAACTGCCGGTCTCGGCGATCGCCACGAAGGTGCGCAAGACGTCGAGATCGAGCAGCGGCAACGGATGATTGAGTGGGGCGTTCATCGGGATCGACCTTCAATTTTTCTGATGCAAACTATCATTCCATTTCGTTTGATTGAACATCACTTTGGGAGGATAGTCAACTCCATCGAAGGCGGACGGCAATGACACTGATCTGCAATCGACACGAAATGAAGCTGAACAAACCGGGTGTAGCGCTTGGTCCGCCGAGCGACCGGCACCCCGGCCCAAACTTAAAGGAGAATTGAAATGTCTATCCTGTCATCCATCGGTCGCATCGCGACCGAATTCAGCGCGGCCCGCGCCCGCTACCAGACCGAACGCGCCATCCACTCTCTGCCGATCGAACTGCAGAAGGATATCGGCTGGCCTGAAGCCGCCGACACCAAGACCGGCACTCGCCACGGCGTTGGATCCTGGGCTGGCGGAGCAAAATAGATCGTGTGTATCAAAAGCTGAAGGCCTGCCGCACAGACCATGTCCGGCAGGCCTTTTTATTTTGCAGCCATTTCCGAGCCATGCCGTCGTTGCATGGTGCCTATGACCGGGCCACATAACAGCTCAAATTTTGAACTAACGCATTGTAAGTGATCATTAATCTGGCGGAATGCCCAAATACGTCGCATGCCGTGTCGCTTTTCCTATCAAGTGCTTCGCTTTTGCGATTTAGTTTCCCTTCACGTAAGCCTATATCAGCGCCAGCCAACGAGCTGCCCCACTCCATCACGCGAAGGCGACCCGTCTGAGCAACCGAATGGAGATGATGATGAAGCTTTTTGCCCGCCTTTTTGCTCGCCGTGAAATGAGCCTGACGACCGCGCTCGAGCGCCAGCGCCTTGCCAACACCATGCCGGGCCAGACCGGCGCCGTGGCCGCCGCACGCCTCGGCTTCGTCGCCTGATCTGCCAAGCTCGCAAGCGGCGCTCGCTGCTGCTGCTTCGAAGTTGATCACAACGCCGCTTCGGTTTGCCGAGGCGGCGTGCTTGGTCATGCCCCGACCTCATGCGAAATGCGCTCAATCCGGCAGCAGGTTTGGTCGTCATCGCCTAGCGATTGCCCATTTGCGACCCATGTCGCAAATAAAGTGTATCCGTTGCCGCCTAGCCGATTGACAGGAAAAGTTTTTCCTGATGTCGCTATGCTGATCGCGACATCCTGTTCGCGCCATTGCAGCGTGAGGGTTACCCTGTGAACGTCGTAAATCATCCGATCAGGCGATCGTTTGTATTCTTCCTGGTCCCCGATTTCACCATGATCGCCTTTGCAACGGCGCTCGATCCGTTGCGCTCGGCCAACCGGATGCTCGGCTACGAAGCCTACCGCTGGCGGCTCGCCAGCATCGACGGCAAGCCGGTGCGCGCCTCGAACGGCGTCGAATGCGCCGTCGACACCTCGCTGGAGGACGAACGCAAGAAGATGTCCGGCCCCGAACGGCCGAACATGGCGGTCGTTTGCAGCGGCATCAATGTCGAGCGCTATCAGAACAAATCGGCCTTCGCCTGGCTGCGCGAGGAATACAATCGCGGCGTCGCCATCGGCGGCCTGTGCACTGGCGCTCATATACTGGCCGCCGCCGGCCTGTTGTCCAACAAGCGCTGCGCCATTCATTGGGAGAACCTGCCGGGCTTTTCCGAAGCGTTCCCGAAGGCCAATGTCTTTGCCGACCTCTTCGAGATCGACCAGAACATCTACACCTGCGCCGGCGGCACCGCGGCGCTCGATATGATGCTGAAGCTGATCGGCGACGATTTCGACGACAATCTCGTTAACAGGGTCTGCGAGCAGGTCTTGACTGACCGCGTGCGCAGCCCGACCGATCGCCAGCGCCTGCCGCTGCGCGCACGCCTTGGCGTGCAGAACTCCAAGGTGTTGACCATCATCGAATTGATGGAAGCAAACCTGTCCGAGCCGCTGTCGTTGATCGAGATCGCCGACCATGTCGACCTGTCACGCCGGCAGATCGAGCGCCTGTTCCGCACCGAGATGGGACGATCCCCTGCCCGCTACTATCTGGAGATCCGCCTCGACCGGGCCCGGCACTTGCTGATCCAATCATCGCTGCCGGTGGTCGAAGTGGCGGTCGCTTGCGGCTTCGTCTCCGCCTCGCATTTCTCCAAATGCTATCGCGAGCTCTATGCGCGCTCGCCGCAGCAGGAGCGCGTCGATCGCAAGCAGTTGCTGGTCGCGTAGACAAGACAAGGCAATATTTTGCGCGCGTACCTCTGGCGGATGGCGATTGAAGTCTAGCGGGTGTCGAACATCCAGCTTCGGTCGCGCCACATTTTCTCGCCGACCTGGCAGTCGGTGGCCGGCTTGTCCTGCGCCAGCACCACCGGCGGATGCGCTGCTTCTTCCGCCGCCCTTTGCGGTGAGGCAGGCCCGGCGAGCTCAAGCACCAGCTTGCGGCGGATCGCTTCGGGAAACTGCGTCCACTCATTGACCGGGATCATGAACGCGCCGGGCCCGCCGATGACGCAGTCGGTGTAATAGCGGTCGAGATAGTTGACGTCGTAGACGCTGGTGAAGCCGCCCCGGGTCATCAGCGGCAGGCCGTTGATGGTGATGCCTTGCCTGACCAGTTCGTCACGGATGATGTCGACGGGAGCACCTTGGTTGTTGGGGCCATCGCCTGAAATGTCGATGACGCGCTTGACGCCCTGGAAGCCGCTTTCGGCGAAGAGATCGCTGCTGAATTGCAAGGCTCCGGAAATCGAGGTGCGCCGCGCGCTGTTGGGCGCATGGGCGGAGAGCTGCTCGACCACCCGCTCGGCGTCGGCACGATTGGCGATCACCGTCCACGGCACGATGATGTGCTGCCAGGTCGTGCCGGCCCATTCGACATAGGTGACGGCAATCTTGCCGTAGGCGCCGTCGGCGATGGCCTGCAGCACCGTGTCGTGCGTCAGTGCAGCGACATAGCCGCGACGCTGGATTTCGAGTTCGGCCGGCGACATCGACAGCGAAACGTCGACCGCCAACACCAGTTCGACGTCGACGGGTTCGGCAGCGCGGGAGTCCGGCGCCTGGACGAGCATCAGCACCAGCGCGGCGGCGCCTGAGAGGAGATGTCCTGCGCGGGGAAAAGCAGACATGCCGCAAGGTAAGCGAAAATCGTCACGCCACAAAGCGAAAAGCCCAGCGCCGGGCTAATGCATGTCGTCCAAAAGCATGCCCTCGGGCTTGAACCAAGGGTGCGCAGCGGGTTTGGGCAACGACTTGCATAAAAACGAGAACTTAAGGCGCTGCGCATGACTCCCCACAAAACGTGACGCGCCTTAAGTCCTTGCGCTCACATTTTGCGAGTCCGCCTCTCACCCTCTATTGTGGGAGGCTCAGCTGCGTGGCTTGAGGTTCTCCGGGTCGTAGAGCGGCCTGTAGCCGACGGCGGCCACTTCGACCGGGTATGTCTCGCCGAAATATTCGACATCCAGCTTGCGGCCCTCCTGGCAATACGCCCACGGCAGATAGGCAAGCGCGATGTTCTTGCCGATGGTCGGGCCGTAGGCGACCGAGGTCGTAAAGGATCGGCGGCCGAGTTCGTCGACCAGCGTTTCACCCGTTTGCGGGTCCATCACCGGCATCGTGCCGACGGGATAGCGGGCCACGCCGTTGGAATCGACATTATCCGTCATGACAAGCGTGCAGAGCATGGCCGGCTGATGCGCGCGGGCGCGATAGTCCAGATGATTTGCCTTGCCGCTGAAATCGGCCTCCTTGACCTTTGGGCGGGCAAGATCGGCCTCCAGCAGATTGTACTCGGTCAAAAGATCCGCATTCTGCAGGCGAAGGCTCTTCTCCATGCGCCGGCTGTTGGCATAGGTCTCGACGCCAAAAGCCATCACGCCGGTCGAACGCAAAGCATCCCATACGGCCAGGCCGTCTTCGTAGCGCATGTGCAGTTCCCAGCCCTGCTCGCCGACATAGGAGATCCGGAAAGCGGTCACGTCCTTGCCGGCGATCCCGACAGGCTTGATCGCCGCAAAGGCGAAATTCTCCGGCGTCAGGCCGTCCGGGTCCTCGACGACCTTCTGCAAGGTCGAGCGCGCGTTCGGACCCCAGATGCCGACGGTCACGTATTTTTCGGTCACGTCGGTGATGGCGACATCGAACCCTTTGTCTTCTGCCGTCCGCCGCATGTAGTGGAAGTCGCGCGGGCCGGCATCGGCGCCGTCGATGACGCGGCAGCGGTCGGCCATGCGGATGACGGTCAGGTCGGCGCGCACCATGCCCTCGTCGTCGAGGAAATGGGTGTAGATGCCTTTGCCGATATTGCCGTCGCCGCCGATCCTGGCCGCGCACAGCCACTCCATCAGCGCGACATGATCAGGGCCTTCCACGTCGTACATTGCGAAATGCGACAGGTTGACGATGCCGCAATCCTCGCTCATGGCGAGATGCTCGGCATTGGAGACGCGCCAGAAATGGCGGTTGTCCCACTCGTTTTCGCGCACCGGCACGAGGTTGCCATATTTCTCGAGCAGGTGCTCGTTGGCGGCATAGCCATGGGCGCGCTCCCAGCCGCCGAGTTCCATGAAATAGCCGCCGAGTTCCTTCTCGCGCTCCCAGAAGGGCGAGCGGCGCACGTCGCGAGCCTTGGAGAAGGGCTCGCGCGGATGGACGGCCGGATTGTAGACCTTCATCGCCGTTTCGGTGCAGCGGTCCCAGATGAACTGCTCTTGCGTCTGGTGCGGATAGAAGCGCGAATAGTCGATGGCGTGGTGGTCGATCGACGTCCGGCCGTCCGTCATCCAGTCGGCGATGAGCTTGCCCATGCCGGGGCCGTCCTTGACCCAGATCGCGACGGCATACCAGAGGCCCCGCACCTTCTGGCTCTCGCCCATGGAGGGGCCGCCGTCTGCCGTCACCTGCAGAAGCCCGTTGAAGGAATGGCTTTCATTGTAGCCCAGTTCGCCCAGGATCGGCGTCAGTTCCATGGCGCGCTCGAGCGGCGCCAGGATCTGTTCCATGTCGAGGTCGCGCTGCGAGGGCGATAGACGGGCCTGGTCCTTCTCCAGGAGGTCGCGCGGATGGCAAAGTCGCGGATTGGTCTCTTCGTAATAGCCCCACTCGATCTGCCCGCCTTCGGCGGTCCTGGGATCGCCGGTGTCGCGCATGTAAGCCGAGTTGCCCTGGTCGCGCAGCAGCGGCCAGCCGATCTCCTTGCCGGTGCCGGCGAACTCGGTATAGGGCCCGAAGAAGGTGAGCGGATGGTCGATCGGCATGACCGGCAGGTCCTCACCCACCATTTCCGCAATCAGCCGGCCCCAGATACCGGCGCAAACGATCACGTAGTCGGCTTCGATGGTGCCGCGATCGGTCACCACGCCCTTGATGCGACCGTTCTCCACGACGAGCGACCTGGCCGGCGTGTTGGCGAAGGATTTGAGTTTTCCGGAGGCTTCCGCCTGGTCGACCAGCTTGCCGGCGACCGTTTGCGAGCGCGGGATGACAAGACCGGCATCTGGATCCCACAGCCCGCCCTGCACCATCTCTTCTTCGATCAGCGGGAATCTCTGCTTGATTTCGGCCGGCTCGATCAGGCGGGCACGCGTGCCGAAAGCCTTTGCCGAGGCGATCTTGCGCTTGATCTCCGCCATGCGGGCGTCATCGCCGACCCGGGCAACCTCAAGGCCGCCGATGCGGGCGTAATGACCCATCTTTTCGTAAAAATCGATGGAATAGAGCGTCGTCCAGCAGGACAGGAAATCATGGCTGGTGGTGTAGCAGAAGTCGGAAGCATGCGCTGTCGAGCCGATATCGGTCGGGATCCCCGACTTGTCGATGCCGACGATGTCGTCCCATCCGCGCTCGATCAGGTGATGGGCGACCGATGCGCCGACAATACCGCCCAGCCCGACGATGACGACCTTCGCCTTTTCCGGAAACCCTGCCATTGCCCGCGACTCCAAAGTGGTAAAGCGGGCACCGGCGCCCGTTTGATCGGCGCACAATATGCAGGCGACAGCCGCCATGCTACCGCCTGTTTGCGACACGCTGCAAGTGCGACGCGACCCGCAAAAATCAGGTGCTATCGGGCTCCGGGGCTATCCCTCAGGCGAAGGCCCAGATGTCCTCGGCCTGGAAGCCGACCTGGTAGCCGGCGGTCTTCAACTTGACCACGACCTGGCCGATCTCGGCCGCCGGCAACGCACCAACCTCGACCTTGATCATGCCGGGACGGTAGCGCTCGAGGTCGAGCTGCTCGAAGACGATCCAGTCGGCGCCTTCGCAATCGACAAGGAAGGCGTCGATATGGGTGATGCCGTTGCGGTCGAGCAGCGTCTGCAATGTCTCCGACGGCACTTCGATATCCCTGAGGTGCGGCGCGAATTTGTTGAAGTTGGCATCGGCCTGGCCCCAGGCATTCTTGCCCGACATCAGATTGGTGTCGGTCACCGACGAGCAGCCGATGAACTCGATCGGCAGCGTGCCAGCCTCGAGTGCGGCGGCATCGAAGGTGTGGACCGTGATCGTTCCCTTGCTCTTCGTCACCGCGACCGGCTCGATGATGAAGCGACCCGTATCGGTATAGTTGGCGCGCAACCGCTTCTGGTTGTGCGGGATCGGCTCGACCAGTACGGCGCGAGCGTGCGGGATGCGGTGCAGCCACGGCGTCACATCGTCGAACAACACGCCATCGCAGGCGCCGATATTGACCATCTGGAACCGCCTTTTTGCCCCACTGAGGCGCGCCTTCAGCGCGGCCTTCGCCAGGAACTTCGTACCGCGCAGCGACGGCCCGCGATCGAGGATGCCAGCGGGGAGGCCGAGCGACAGCGCGATGCGCGCCAGGCTGGAAACGGAACTCATGACTTGTCTCCAGGAATGACGTGCAATGGCGCGGCGCCGCGCCCTTTGGTGCTCGCTGATGCCCACAACGCCATGAATGGCCCGGCGAGCAGCAGGAACGGCGGGATCAGATTGGGAAAATAGATGCGGGTGTCGTGGATCGGGAAGACCGTGAATTTGGCCAATACGCCGAGCACCAATGCCGCAAACAGAATGCCGGCGCGGCGGTCGAGCTTGAAGCCGGCACGGCTTGAGGCATACCACCCCGCCAGCGCCAGCACCGAGACGCCGACCCAGTTGTTCAGGCTGACGGCACGGATCAGGGAGACGGCAAAAGCCCGGAGGTAGGCGACAGCCGAGAACGGCGGATCGAAGCCGGCCATATTGTAGTGCTGCTCGATCGAGGAGAACCACAGATGCGGCCACCAGCCGGGATGCTGCGCCCAGTGGGAGATGGCGAAATAGGCGACGAGCGAGGCGGCAAAGCCGGCCAGCGCGCCCCACGCCTTCTGCCGGAAGACCAACAGCAGCACGGCAAAAATAGCAAGGAAAACAATATTGTCGGGCCGAGCCATGAAAGCGAGGAAGAGCAGGATCGCGGTGGCCACTTCACGACCGCGCCGATAGGCAAAGAGCCCGCCGAGGAACAGCGCTGAGCACAGCAGGTCAGGCGTCAACGCCCGCGCCGCGTCGCCGAAATCGGCCATCATCAGCACCGCGCCGAGAACCGGCGCCAGCGCCAGCGCGCCCTCTGAGCGCAGCCAGAGCAGCGCGATCGCGCCGAACAGCAGCACCGAGAACACCTGCAGCAGCCGCATCGCCGCGACCGGCGACATCGCCGAGCTCATCGTCGACAGGATCTCGGCGTAAAGGAACTTGATCCGGTACATGCCGAGCAGCGAATGGAAATCGGCGGCATTCCCGGCCATATGACTGCGGAAGCCGCCGCCATCATCGGTCAGCGCCTTGTAGTCGCTCGCCGACAGGCCGTCCCTGACCGTGCCATAGGCATAATCGTGCAGCGCCTGCACATCGCGATAGGTGCCCTCCTCGGCGATCGCAAGGTAGGGCAGCATGTCCCAATTGGCGTCAGGCATGAACCATGCCGTAGCCGCGGTCAGCAGGATGTAGAGCGCGAAGGCAGCCGCGCCGATCGGTGCGGCAAGACGCGCATAGGTGCCCTCGCCCCATGCCAGACCGGCCTTGGTCAGCCGGTCGAGCAGGTTTGTCGGAGCCGGAGACTTGCTCAGCATGGTCTCGCTCGGCGCACCTGGCTAACGAACCTGGCTTTTGACGAAATCCTTCACGATCGACACGATGCCGCGCGACAACAGGCTGTCGAGCGCCTCGACGAAGCGGTCGACATGTTCGCGCTGGCAGATCAGCGGCGGTTCGAGACGGATGACGTTGCGGTTGTATTCGGTGAAGGCAACGAGCACGTCGTAGTCACGCAGCAGCAAAGCACCAACAAAACCGGACAAGGATCCCTTCAGCTTGTCGTCAAGCACGCTGACCACAGGCCGCAGCACCATCGGCAAGGTCTGCGAAAAGTCGTGGAATTCCAGCCCGACCATAAGGCCTTTGCCGCGGACCTCCTTGATGATCTTCGGGTATTTTTCCCGCAACGTCTGCAGGCGTTGCAGCAGATAGTCGCCGGTGACCGCGGCGTTGTCGATCAGCCCCTCGTCGTAAAGCACGTTGAGCGCCTCGATCGAGGTGACGCAGGCCTCGCCCATGCCGCCGAAAGTGGCCATGGCGTGAATCATCGCCGTCTTCGGCGTGCCATAGGCCTTCATGTAGACCTCGCGCCTGGCGATCATCGCGCCGACCGCCGCCTTGCCGCCACCGAGCGACTTTGCCAGCGCCGTGACGTCCGGAACGACGCCGTAGTGCTCGAAGGCATAGAAGCGGCCGGAGCGGCCATAGCCGCACTGCACCTCGTCGGCGACCCACAGAACACCGTATTGGTCGCATAGCGCACGCAGCTTCTGCCAGTATTCGGCAGGCGCCTGGATGATGCCGCCGCCGCCCTGGATGGTTTCGAGCACGATGACGCCGACCTCGGGATCGGAGCGGAACGTGCGCTCGACCGCTTCGACGTCGCCGAACGGAATGCGCATGACATTGTCGGCCATCTTGAAGTCGGCGCGATAGAGCGAGCCGTCGGTGATCGCCAGCACGCCCTTGGTCTTGCCGTGGAAGGAATTCTCGGCATAGACGATTTTCGGCCGCTTCGGGCCGGCGGCGCGCTCGGCGAGCTTCACCGCCGCCTCCATGGCTTCGGAGCCGGAAGAGCCCAGAAACACCATGTCGAGGTCGCCGGGCGAGCATTTGGCGAGGTTGTGCGCCAGCGCCGCCGCGTATTGCGACATGAAGGCGATGGCGATCTCCTGCCGCTTCTCCTCCTGGAACTTCTTGCGCGCCTCGAGAAGGTGCGGATGATTGTGGCCGAAGGCCAGCGAGCCGAAGCCGCCGAAGAAATCCAGGATCTTGCGGCCGTTCTGGTCGATGTAGAACATGCCTTCGGCGCGCTCGACCTTGATCTTGTGGAAGCCGAGCAGCTTCATGAAATGCAGCTGGCCGGGGTTGAGATGCGCCTTGAACAGGTCGGTCATGCGCGCGACGTCCATCGCCTTGGCCTGCTCGACGCTGATCAGATCGGGCTTGGCGGTGGTGGCGGGCGAAAGTGCCGCGCTGACCGTGGCGCGCGCAGTCGTGTGGTCTGGCTTGGTCATGACGGTCATCTCAAGAATCTCCTGCTGGCCCTTCACTCGGCGGGCACATGTTTGGCGGCGACAGCATGGCCGTCTTTCTTGGCGCGATATTCGCTGTAGGCAGCGATCAGCATGTCCTCGTCGCGATATTGCGGCACCCAGCCGAGCTGGCGTTCGGCCTTGGACACGTCGAGCACGCAGTCCTCGTCGGCGATCAGATACTGCTCCGGATCCATGATCGGCATGTTCAAGAGGTCGAGCAGGTCGAGCGTTCGCTTGACTGCCCAGCCCGGGGTCGGGATCAGGATCGATTTCGAGCCGGCATGCCTGATCAGGTCGCCGAGCAATTTCCGGACCGGCGGCGGGTTGAGCGAGCCGAGATTATAAGCCTCATCAGGCACGCCGGCCTTCCACGCAGCGCGCGCCGCCTCGGCGCAGTCGAACACCGAGATGAACTGATACGGGTTCTTGCCCGAGCCGATCGTCGGCACCGGAAGGTTCCAGTCGATCAGCTTGAACAGCTTTTCGAGGATGCCGAGGCGGCCGGGGCCGATGATCAGGCGCGGCCGAAACAGCGAGATCGACATGCCGCGCTTGCGCCATTCGACGGCCAGTTCCTCGGTCTTCTGCTTCGACCAGCCATATTCGCCGAGCGGCGCGACCGGGTGCTCCTCGGTCATCGGCTGCGTGACCGTGTGGCCGTAGATCATGTCGGTCGTGTAATGGACGAGCTTGGGCGCGCCGGCTCTGTCCATCGCCTGCATGATGTGCTCGGTGCCGTGGAAATTCACCGGGAAGAAGAATTCGTGGCGCCTGGCGCGCACCTGGATCGGCGACAGCATTTTCGCCGACAGATTGTAGACCATGTCGTCGGCCTTCAGCCCAACCGAAGCGACCGAGGCCGGATCGGTGACGTCGCACCGGACATATCGGACCGAGCGGTAATGCGGCAGGTCGCTTTTGGCGATATCTGCGACGACCACCTCCTCGCCATCGGCCAGGAGTTTCGGGGCAAGGTGGCGGCCGACGAAACCGTCGCCGCCGAAGATCACATGTCTCATCGAACGATCCCACTTTGAATCTTGTCGGACGAAAAGGAGGCCGTTTCCTCGTCATTCCCGCGACCACCCAAATCCCGGCTATCCAAATCCCGGCCACCCAGATCCCTGCCACTTTGGGCGATCAGCACCGTGCCGACGCAGATGAAAGCGATGCCGGCGATACGCCAGCCATTGAGGTCTTCGCGGAAGATGAAATAGGCGAAGATCGCAACGGCGACATAGGCGAGGCTGAGGAACGGATAGGCGAAGCTGAGCTCTACCTTGGACAGCACATAGATGTGCGCCGCCATCGAGATGACGAAGGTGCACAGGCCGAAGAAAACCCATGGGCTGAAGACGACCTGCAACAGCTTCAGCAACGGATTGCTGCCCTCGAAGGAAATCGGACCGAGTGACATCATGCCCTGCTTCAGCATGAGTTGCGCGGCGGCGTTGGTCATGACCGTGAACAGAATTGAGACGATGTATTTCATGTTTTTCCCATCAACCTTTTTCGTTCTACTGAAAACTTCCAAACATTTCGTGAAGCACAAAAAAGTTCGAGGAAAGCTTGAATTATCGATCTGTTTACCACGAACTATTCGAATGTTATCTATTCCGCGGCTTCGGCGGCTCCGTGTCGCGCCTCGAGCCTTTTCGCCGTTCGCGCCCAGAAACTCGACATGAAGGCGGGATCGCGGATCGCTTCGAGGCGTTGCCATTCCGGAAAGGAGGCTGCGAAAACGTCGTCGCCCATGCGGGCATCCTTGTAGGGATTGACCGCACCACCGGCATCGACCGTGATTTGGTCGAGCTCCTTCAGCAGCGCCAGCGTCGCCCTGCCACGGTTGGGGAAATCCAGCGTCAACGTGAAACCCGGCCGCGGGAACGATAGCACTGCCGGCGAGCGGACCCCGCCGAAGCGCTTCAGGACTGTGAGGAACGAGCCCTGCCCGGCACGTTTCGCCGCCGCAAGCAACGCCGGCACCACTCGGCGCGCGACGTCTTCCGGCATCACGCTCTGGTGCTGGAAAAGCCCATTCGGTCCATAGAGGCGGTTCCAGTTGCCGACGCCGTCGAGCGGAAAGAAGAAACCCTGGTAGCCGATCTGTCGCGGCGCCGTCGACCGGCCTTTCTTCCACCGGTAGAGGGCATTGAAGGCAGTCAGGAACGGCCGGTTGAGCACGTTGAACGGCGGCTGGAACGGCACCGAAAGATTTGCACCGGCCCGCAAGGCCACATGGGAGCCATGCTCGGCGTGATTGCCGGTGAACAGCAGCCCGCGCCCGCGACTGTGGCCGCCGGCAAGCTGGTCGATCCACGCGACGACGTATTCGTTGGCCTGATCGGCCGCGTCTGCAAGTTCGAAGAATTCGCCGAGGTCACGGAACGGCGTCACCTTCTCGATGATGTCGAGCGATGACACCCGCATCAGCCGGATCGATGCGGACAGTATCAGGCCAGTCAGCCCCATGCCGCCGATCGTCGCCGCGAACTGGCGTTCATTCTCGGTGGCCGAGCTGTAATGGGCCTGTCCGTCCGATCTGAGCAGCGTCAAGGATTCGACGTGGCAGCCGAAGGTGCCGCGCCGGTGATGGTTCTTGCCGTGAACGTCGTTGGCGATGGCGCCGCCGAGCGTGACGAACTGCGTGCCCGGGACGACGGCGGGAAAGAAGCCGTATGGCGCTGCATGGGCGATGATGTCGGACAGAAGCACGCCGGCCTCGGCCTCGATCACGCCGGTCTCGGCATTGAAGGCGCGGATCCTGTTCAGCGGCCGCATATCGATGATCGTGCCGGCCCCATTCTGGCAGGAATCGCCATAGGAGCGGCCGTTGCCGTAGGCGAGCAAAGCGTTTCTTGTCGCCTTGCCGCTCTTCAGCAACGCTACAGCGTCGTCCGCCGGGATCACATCGAGTGCCGGTGGCGTGGCAAGACCGAAGCTCTGGAACCGCTCCTGCCCCACGCCTACCAGCCTCCGACGACCAGAAACACAGCGCCGATGAGCACGACGATCTGGCTGCGCCAGTCGCGGATGATGAAGACGACCGGATCGTCATGCATCTGGTCGCGGCGGGCGAGAATCCAGACGCGCATGGTCAGGTAAAGCACGATCGGCGCCAGCGGCCAGACCAGCCAAGGATGCGGATAAAGTTCGCGCACCGCAGCGCTGTCCATATAGAGCGCCAGCACCAGCGCCGAGGAAAAGGCCGACGCCATGCCCGCCTGGGCGACGATCTCCTGGTCTTCGGTGCGGTAGCCGCGGCCGGCAATGCGCTCGCCGGCCGGAATGGCGGTCGTGCGCAGCTCGACAAACCGCTTCACCAGCGCCAGCGACAGGAAAAAGAAGATCGAGAAGGCCAGCAGCCAGAAAGAGACGTCGACGCCGGTTGCCGCGGCGCCCGCCAGAACGCGGATGGTGTAGAGACCGGCCAATGTCAGCACGTCGATCAGAAGCATGCGCTTGAACGACAGCGAATAGCCGGTGGTGATGACCATGTAGCCACCGAGCACGCCGAGGAACTCGATCGGCAGCAGAAGCCCTGCAGCAACGCCTGTTGCGAGCAGCACCATCATTGAACCGAGGCCGAACGGGATCGAAAGCGCGCCGCTGGCGAATGGCCGGTTGCGCTTGGTCGGGTGTTTGCGGTCGAGCGCGAGATCGAAGAAATCATTGAGGATGTAGATGGCGGAAGCGACTGCGCTGAACGAGACGAATGCCAGCAGGCATTCCCAGATCATGTCGGCGTTGAAGTATTCGTGCGACAGCACCATCGGCACTGCGATCAGCGAGTTTTTCAGCCACTGATGAACGCGCAGCATCTTGACGATGGTTCTGAATGTCGGTTTCGGCGCCGGCATGATTTCAGCACTGTGCGCGGCCTGCCAGCGCGCAGCATGACGGTCGGGCGCGACGACGATTGCCGTGCGCGCGGCGTCGAATACCTTAAGGTCGTGCCGACTGTTGCCGGCATAGTCGAAGCCGCCATCGCCATAGGCTGCGACAAGCGAGGCGCGCTTTCTGCCTGACGTCATGTTGTGGGGGCCGTCGGTCGCCAGGACGCGATCGAATATCCCGAGATGTGCGGCGATCGCCTCGGCGAATTTACGCGGCGTCCCGGTCGCCAGCACGATCTTGCGGCCTTCGCCATGTTCGGTGCGAAGGCGCTGAAGCAGCGCCTCGCGGTAGGGGAGCGACGCAGGATCGATGTCGATGCGTTGAGCGATGGCCTGCTTCAACCGCGCCGGCCCGCCGGCGAGCCAGAACGGCACCAGGAAAACATAGAGCGGATTCTTCTTGAGAAGGATGAACAGACCTTCCCACAACAGGTCCGTCGCGATCAGCGTGCCGTCGAGATCGACAGCAAGCGGGATTGCGTTCCTGTCCGACCGCGCATCCATTCTTCGTTGCCCTGCCTAAAAGCGCATGATCCCGAAAGCCGACCTTTCGGAAAGGATCAGGCGCCGATCCAAAACCCCATGCTTCGGCGTCTTCGGCCCGATATAGCGGGCAACAGCGCAGCGATCGTTAAAGCGTCCGGCCCGGCCTAGCTTGCGTGACGGTATTTTCCCTTTCATCGTTAAGTTTCGATAACCCGAAACGATCAAAGGCCGGGCATTTGCCCGGCCTTCTAAAAACTAGTCAACGTTTTTTGACGCGGTTACTTGATGCGGGCGACGCCGCCAGAGATTTCGATTGTTTCCGAACCGGTCAGCGCTTCGAGGTCGCCATTCGGCATGGTAACGAAACAGCCGGTCGGGCAGAATTCAGCGGTTTCGCCGGCGGCCAGCGCCAGCTCCGTCTTGCCACCGCCTTCGGTCACGACGAGGGTGCGGGTCTCGGCGTCCTTGTTGGTGGCGCTGGCGGCAAGGGCTGAACCACCCACGGCAAGAAAAGCGATGGCGGCGACGAGAGACTTCCACATTTGCAGTATCGGTGTTGCCACCGCCTCTGTTGCATTTCGCAAGGCATTCCCGCCGTTTGCATGTGAGCTTATATGAGATGCAAGCTGAACGGCAACTGAATGCCGCATTCATGCCGCAATTGCTTTGGCTGCGTACCGGAAGCGCAGGTATCGGCCGTTCGCAGGCCGGCTGAATATCAATAAACCCTAATCGGGATCCGGCTTGCGGGTCTTGCGCCCGGATCTGGCCAGGCGTTTCGTCTCGGCCACGGCTTCCGCCTTTGCTTGCTCCTGTTCGGCGAAATCGACCTCGATCTTGTCGTCATCGATCGGCCACGCTTCATGCTTCTTGGTCTCGACGACGGCGCGCGGCGCCGACGGAATTTCGATATGCTGATCGGCGAACACATCGAGGACGGCGAAACGAATGTCGTTCTGCACGATGTTGCCGTTCATCACGTCGGCCAGGAACACACGGATTTCGAATTCGAGAGCGGCCGCCCCGAAATTGGTGAACAGCACAAAGGGTTCCGGATTTTTCAGCACCAGCGGATGGCCGCGCGCAATCTCCAACAGCACAGCATGGGCCTGCTTGACGTTGCTGCCGTAGGCGACGCCGACCTTGATGTCGATGCGACCGAGCTTGTTGCGGTGCGTCCAGTTGCCGACCGCATTGTTGATCAGGTTTGAATTGGGCAGGATCACCGACTGGCGCTGGAACGTCTCGATCTCGGTGGCGCGCACGCTGATCTTCTTGACTGTGCCGCTGATCTCACCGGCGACGATCCAGTCGCCGACCTTGAACGGCCGCTCGGCCAAAAGGATCAGGCCGGAGACGAAGTTGGAGACGACATTCTGCAGGCCAAAGCCGATACCGAGCGACAGGGCGCCGGCGACAAGCGCCAGGTTGGAGAGATCGATGCCCGCCGCCGAGACGCCGACGAGGGCTGCGAGCGCGACGCCGGCATAGCCGACCGCCAGCCGGATCGAGTTGCGCACGCCGGTATCGACCTTGCCGCGCGCCATCACCGAGCCGTCGAGCCAGCCCTGGAACCAGCGCGTCAGGAAATAGCCGATGATGAAGACGATGATGCCGGTCAGGATGCCGGTCACCGAGATCGTCACCGAGCCGACGGTGAGGCCCGTCGCCAGCTTGTAGGCCCAGGCCTCGATGTCGCCGGGCTGGAAGCCCCACATCAACAGGATCAGCGGCAGGAACACCAGCACGATCATCAGGTTGATGGCGACGCTGACGACCAGGCCGAGCTGGTCGAGCGCGGACTCCTCATAACTGGAATTGGTCGATAGCCAGCGCCCGATCGACGTGTTGGCAAAGCCACCTTCCTCGCTGATCGCCCGCGCTGACAGGAAGCCGATATAGGCGGTCACCAGAATGGTACCGGTGACCACGACCTGCAGCGAGACGAAGATGGCAAGGCCGATATAGCCGAGCAGCGCCGTGGCAATGGTGAAAAGGCCTAGCGCGACAGCGGTGTAGCGCAGCCACGCCGGCCAGGGGCGCCAGCTTCCGTCGGTGGCCTTGAAGGGCTTCAGCAGCCCCATCAGGATCAGGATGATGCCGACGATGATGGTGGCGACAAAACTTCTGGCGATGGTCAGCGACAGCGGTGAGCCCATCGTGTCGTTGACGACCGACAGGAAATAGTTGACGCCGATCACCACCGCCGTGGCGGTCGTCAGCCGCACCAGCCAGCGTGCCGGGCCGGATTCAACGGGGATGAGCCGCCAGTTCGGCAGCCGCGGCTCCAGCGTCGCATTGGCCAGTCGGTTGACGCAGAACACCACCGCGATGACCCCGACCAGCGCATTCAGGAAAACGCCAATGTCGCCGCGCAACACATTGTAGTAGTTGAAAAAGAACACGGTCGAGACCAGGAAGACGCCGACCGCCAGCGTCGGCAGCAATGTCGACCAGAACGCCACCGACAACCGGCTGAGATAGGACGGATCTTCGACCGACGGGTCCGCTTCGAAGACACGCCCGAACAAACGCCGCCCACCGACAAAAAGCACCGCCGCCAGGGAAAGCGCCGTCAAGGTCGCGGCCAGCACCGCCTGGAACTTGAACTTGAAGACGAAGCTCAGCCACGACGACACTGCCTTGTTGAAGCCGGTAAATTCACCATTGGCATCGGAAATGACCTCAGGGCTCAACGCGTCGGACAGCACGTAGCGCTTGGTGAGCAGATTGCGAAACAGCTCGCTGCGCATATTGCCGATCTTGGCGATGAGGCCGCTGATGCGGATCGACAGGTTTTGCGCCGCGGCGATGACTGCATTGATCTCGGCCTTTTCGGACGCCAGCGCCTGGCGTTCGCTGGTCACGATGTCGGGTTCGGGCGGCTGGCCCGCGGCCGGCGGCGCCCCGAGTTGATCGAGCCTTGCGTTGATCTCCGAAAGGCGCGGGCGGAAGGCAAGAGCGCTGTTCAGCGCACCTTGCGACATTTCCTCGAACTGCAGGCGGATGTCGACAAGGCTGGCGTCGTCGTCACCGTCCTCCTGGATTTTCTTTTCGAGATTGTCGGTCTTTGTCGTCAGGTCCTGCAGGATTTTTTGCTGGTCGGCGACCACCCCAGAGACAGCCTGGTCAAGCCCCTGCGCCGCCGCATCAATCGACAGCCGCGCCGAGGCGACGATCGCCAGGACCAGAACGAAGCGGAGCAGTCGGAAAAGCATGATCGTTTGGCGACTCACAGGCGGTAAGGCGTTCTAAAGCTCGCCCTTGATAAAGACGCTCATACCGGGGAGCAAGCCGTCCCGCCCTGCCCGCCTTCGGAGTCGGCCAGTCGAAAAGCGATGGCGCAATATTGGCTTTGCGGCAGCGGCCTGCTCTATAATGTGCCGCATCGCCCAAAACGGCTGACGAAAGCCAGAACGGACAACAAAAGAATGGCGGAATATTCGGCCTTCTCGCTTCTCAAAAATGCGCTGACCGGCAACAAGGACTGGAAACCGGCCTGGCGCAAGCCGGACCCGAAGGCGTCCTACGACGTGATCGTCATCGGCGGTGGCGGCCATGGTCTGTCGACCGCCTATTATCTCGCCAAGGAGCACGGCATCACCAACGTGGCAGTGCTGGAAAAGGGCTGGCTCGGCTCCGGCAATGTCGGCCGCAACACGACAGCCGTCCGCTCCAACTACCTGCTGCCGGCCAACACGCGCTTCTACGAACATTCGATGAAGCTGTGGGAGAACCTGTCGCACGATCTCAACTACAACGTCATGTTCTCGCAGCGCGGCTGCCTCAACCTCGCGCACACGCCCGCCCAGCTCGACGATTTTGCCCGCCGCGGCAACGCCATGCGCCATCTCGGCGTCGACGCCGAACTGATGACCACGGCCGAGATCGCGCGCCTGGTGCCGGCGCTGGACGTCTCCGCCACGGCGCGCTTCCCAATCGTCGGCGGCCTGATGCAGCGGCGCGCCGGCACCGCCCGCCACGATGCCGTCGCCTGGGGCTATGCGCGCGGCGCCGACCGCCGTGGCGTCGACATCATCGAGAATTGCGAGGTCACCGGCTTCCTGCGCGACGGCGACCGCATATCAGGCGTCACGACCTCGCGCGGCGAGGTTCGCGCCAGGAAGGTGGCGGTCGCGGTGGCCGGCAGCACCGGGCAAGTCATGCGGCTCGCCGGCATCGATACGATGCCGATCGAGAGCCACGTGCTGCAGGCTTTTGTGACGGAATCGGTGAAGCCGTTCATCAACACGGTCCTGACTTTCGGCATGGGCCATTTCTACATGTCGCAGTCGGACAAGGGCGGCCTTGTCTATGGCGGTGACCTCGACGGCTACAACAGCTACGCCCAGCGCGGCAGTTTGCCTGTTGTCGACGAGGTGATGAGCGAGATGCTGGCGCTGTTTCCGGGTCTCGCCCGGGTTCGCATGCTGCGCTCCTGGGGTGGCGTCTGCGACATGTCGATGGACGGTTCTCCGATCATCACCACCGGCCCGCTGCCGGGCATGTATCTCAACTGCGGCTGGTGCTACGGCGGCTTCAAGGCGACGCCGGTCTCCGGCTGGTGCTTTGCCTGGACCATCGCCAAGGATGAACCGCACGACATCAACGCGCCCTTCACGCTGGATCGCTTCCATCGCGGACTGGTGATCGACGACAAGGGCCAGGGCGCGACGCCGCGGCTGCATTAGACCATGATCCCGAACCGCAGGTCGGCGTATCAAAGAGTGGAAACCGGTTTCGGCCAAGATCATGGTCAAACGAGAAGATACAATCGCATGCTGATTACCTGCCCCTATTGCGGCCCGCGCGACGTCATCGAGTTCACCTATCAGGGTGACGGCAACCGCGAGCGCCCTCAGCCTGCCTCGCAGGACCTCGATGCCTGGAACGCCTATGTCTATGACCGATTGAACCCGGCGGGTGACCACAACGAGATCTGGCAGCATTCCGGCGGCTGCCGTGCCCATCTCAGGGTCGTGCGCAACACGCTGACACACGAGATCTCCAGCGTCGCGTTCACGCGCGGCGACCACAAAGTGGCTGCCCGGCACAAGGCGGAGGGCAAGTCATGAGCCCGCGCCGCACCGATGCCGGTGGCCGGATCGACCGGCTGCGAACCATCCGGTTCACCTTCGACGGCGCGCCTTACACCGGCCATGCCGGCGACACCCTTGCCTCAGCGCTGCTGGCCAATGGCGTCACCCTGTTCGGACGCTCGTTCAAATATCACCGTCCTCGCGGGGTGCTGACAGCAGGCGTCGAGGAACCGAACGCCCTGGTGACAGTGTTGCGGGGCGACGTTCGCGAGCCCAACATCGCCGCGACCATGGTCGAGATCCATGATGGGCTGACCGCCGTCAGCCAGAACCGCTTTCCATCGCTGGCCTGGGATGTCAGCGCCGCCAACCAGCTCGGCGGCAAGCTTCTGTCCGCCGGCTTCTATTACAAGACCTTCATGGGGCCCGCGATCGGCCCGCTGAAGAGCACGCGTTTCTGGATGTTCTGCGAGCATTTCATCCGCCGCGCCGCCGGTCTCGGCCGCGCCGGGACGGCTGCCGACACGGCGCGTTACGAGCGCATGAACGCCTTCTGCGATGTGCTGGTGGTCGGTTCCGGTCCGGCCGGACTGATGGCCGCCAGGGCAGCCGCCGATCAGGGCGCGCGTGTCATCCTCAGCGACCTCGAACCGCATTTCGGCGGCTCGGCCAACTGGTCGGGCGAGACGATCGACGGGATGCCCGGGGCCGACTGGGCAGCGCGAGCCGCCGGCCAGCTCGAAGGCTATGACAATGTCCGCCTGCTGCCACGCACCACGGTCTGGGGCTATTACGACGGCAACACGCTCGCCGCGTTTGAACGGGTTGCCGACCATAAGGAGAGGCCCGGCAAGGGCGAACCACGCCAACGCTACTGGATCATTCGCGCCAAGTCGGTGGTGCTGGCCACCGGCTCCTTCGAGCGGCCGCTGGTGTTTCCGGGCAACGATCGGCCGGGAGTGATGCTGGCGCATGCCGCCGAGCGCTACGCCAACGAGTACGGCGTGCTGGCGGGCAACAGGATCGCACTGTTCACCAACAATGACAGCGCCTATCGCTCCGCCCTGGCGCTGAAGAAGGCCGGCGCGGCGATTGTCGCGATCGTCGACGTGCGGCCGGAGCTTTCGAGCGAGATGCGCGAGTTCGCCGATGAAGCGGAAGCCAAGATCCTTTTCGGTCACGCCGTGGTCGCCACCGAAGGCGGCAAGGCGCTGTCCGGCGTCAAGGTGCAGCGCTTCGACATGGTCAACGGCGCGCTTGCCGGCGAGGCGCGCAGCATTCAAGCCGACTGCCTGCTGATGTCGGGAGGCTGGTCGCCGACCATCCATCTGGCCAGCCAGGCCGGCGCCAAGGCGGAATGGAATGCCGCCAGACAAGCCTTCCTGCCACCGAAGCCAACCCAGCAATGGCCGACCCAGCGATGGATTGGCGCCGGCGCTTTCACCGGCAGCTTTTCAACCGCCGAGGCGATCGCCGAAGGCCGCGCCGCCGGGCTTTCGGCGACAGGTGGAACAGGCGTGCCTACGGCCCTGCCGGTCGTCGAAGCCGCACCGGGCGGTCCCGACCCGGCGCCGGTGTTCGAGATCAGGGCCAATGGAAAAAGCTTCGTCGATTTCCAGCACGACGTGACCGCGGAGGATGTACGGCTTGCATATCGCGAAGGCTTCGTCTCGGTCGAGCATCTGAAGCGCTACACCACGCTCGGCATGGCGACCGACCAGGGCAAGAGTTCCAACATACCCGGCCTCGCCATCATGGCCGAGGCTCTGGGCAAGCCGATTCCCGAAGTCGGCACGACACGCTTTCGCCCACCTTTTTCGGCCGTGTCGATCGGCTCACTCGCCGCCGAGCGTTTCGGCGACCTGAGGCCCCAACGGTTGACGCCGATGCATGACTGGCACGTCGCCAACGGCGCGACCATGTATTCGGCCGGCCTCTGGTATCGCCCGATGATCTATGGCGATCCCGGCGAGACGATCGAGCAGGCCTATGTGCGCGAAGCCAGGGCGACGCGCGAGAGCGCCGGCATCGTCGATGTCTCGACGCTGGGCAAGATCGCCGTGCAGGGCCCGGACGCGGCGGAATTCCTCGACCAGGTTTACACCAACATGTTCTCGACATTGGCCGTCGGCAAGGCCCGCTACGGGTTGATGCTGCGCGAGGACGGCCTCGCCTTCGACGACGGCACGACGTGGCGGCTCGGCGAACAGGACTTCCTGATGACCACCACGACCGCCAATGCCGGCAAGGTGATGCAGCAACTGGAGTATTTCCTCGACGTCATCTGGCCGGGGCTTAAGGTCCATGTCACCTCGGTGACCGACGAGTGGGCGGGTGCGGCGATCGGCGGGCCAAAGGCGCGAGCCATTCTTGCTGCCTGCGTCACCGGCACCGCCGTCGACAACGCAACCCTGCCTTTCATGGGCATCGTGCACGGCAAGATATCAGGCGTGCCGGTGATGATCTGCCGGCTTTCCTTCTCCGGCGAAATGGCCTTCGAAGTCTACTCCGGCGCCGGCTACGGCGCCCATGTCTGGGAAGCCTTGTTCGAAGCCGGCAAGCCGTTCGGACTGGTGACCTACGGGCTTGAGGCGCTTGGCACGTTGCGCATCGAGAAAGGCCACGTCACCGGCGCCGAGATCGACGGCCGAACCACCGCACGCGACCTGCATCTCGACTGGATGCTGTCCAGGAAGAAGCCCTTCATCGGCTCGGCGATGATGGATCGCGAGGGCCTGATCGCGCCTGGCCGCCTGGAACTCGTCGGCCTGATTTCGCTGGACAACCAGCCGCTCAACGGCGGCGCGCACATCGTCGAAGCGCTTGACGAAGCCAATCCGCACGATTCCATCGGCCACATCACCGCTTGCTGTTATTCGCCGGCGCTCGGCAAGTACATCGCGCTCGCTCTGGTCAAGGACGGCAAGGCACGGCGCGGCACGCGCGCCCATATCTCCGATCCTCTGCGCAACCGGTTCGGCCCGGTCGAGATCGTCTCCAATCACTTCTTTGATCCGGACGGGAGCCGCATGCATGGTTGAGCGCCAATCCCCGCTTGAACTGGAGCTGCGCACCGGCTCGCATGGCGATTTCGAACACGGCATCGAGGTCATCCTCTCCGAAACCAGGCCGGGATCGATCCTGCAGCTCGCTGCCTGGCCGGGCCAGGAGAAGGCGTTGATAGCAGGCATTCGCACCGTTACCGGCCTTGCGCTGCCCGACGGCGCCGGCGCCGGCAGCACCAACGGCGTGAGGTCGGTGTTCGGATTTGCACCGGGAAAATTCACCGTGGTCGACGAAGCCGAGGGCCTGGCATCGGCCTTTGCCAATGTCGTCACCCCTGATATCGGCACGGTGACCGACCTGTCGCACGGCCGCACCGCGATCCGCATCGCCGGACCGAAGGCGGAATGGGTGCTGGCAAAGTTCTTCGCCATCGACTTCGCGCTGCCGGCCTTCCCGGTCGGTGCCGGCCGCTCGACCATGCATCATGATGTCTTCGCCCAGATCCAGCGCACCGGCGCCGACCAGTTCGACATCTATGTGTTCCGCTCGTTTGCGCGCTCGTTCTGGAGAGCGCTCTGTCACGCCAGCGAGGAAGTCGGCTACGAAGTGCAGTAGACCGACGCGGCGCGTCTTCACCACGCTTGGCGTCACCTCAACTGGCGAACGTCACCCACTCTTCCAGCGGCGCGCGGTCGGTGCGGAACGCGTTTTCGGGCTTGGATGTGTCCTCACGGCCAAGCGCCATGCCGCAGACGACGATCTCCTCGTCGGGAATGTTGAGCACCGGCCTGATCTGCTTGTGATAGGGTGCAAAGGCCGCCTGCGGGCAGGTGTGCAGGCCCCTGCCCCGCGCCGCCACCATGATGTTCTGCAGGAACATGCCGTAATCGATCCACGACCCCTTGTTCAGCCGCCGGTCGACGGTGAAGATCATGCCGACCGGCGCGTCGAAGAAGACGAAGTTGCGGTCGTGCTGCGCGCGCATCCTGTCGACCTCACGCCGGCCGATGCCGAGCACGCTGTAGAGGCCGAAGCCGTTGGCCCGCCGCCGGGTCAGATAGGGCTCGAAGAACTGGTCGGGATAGTAGCGATACTCGTCCCACTCGGCCTTTTCGGCACGGATGCCGGAGTTGAGGATGGCGTCGGTGATCCGCTGCTTGACCTCGCCCTTGGTCACGTAGACCCGCCAGGGCTGCATGTTGGTGCCCGAAGGCGCACGCGCGGCAACGGCGAGTATGGCGCGGATCGTCTCGTCGTCGACCATGTCGGGCAGGAACGCCCGCACCGAACGGCGCGACGTCATCGCCTCGTCGACGATCGCCGCGCCATCCGTAATCTTAGTCCTGTTTTCCAGCATGGGCGTCCCTTTGCGCGTGCCCCGGAAACCGGAATCAATTCCGGAAAGGATACATGCGCCGTCTAGAAATGAGAGAGCACCATTGCGGTCCAATTTGACGCATGGCGCTCTAACGCAAGCCTCGACCGGACGCCCTCACTCGCCGTTCGTGGCCGAGCCTTTGCCTGAACCGTCAAAACGGCGCAAGCAAATCTTGTGGCCCCATGAAAATTCTCTTGATTTTTTCACGAACCTGACCCCTGATGAAATTTGCCCTCAATTTTTCACCAGGGGGAACTTTTCACCAGACAGATTTTTACCGAGAGAAAAGCTTTGACCTCGACCGCCGTAAGATCGGAGCAGGAAAACCGCGAACGGCTGCTGGCCGGCGATATCAGGGCGCTGCGCAGGGCGCGCGGGCTGACGCTTGCCGAGACCGGCCTGAAGCTCGGCCGCTCGGTCGGCTGGGTCAGTCAGGTCGAGCGCGGCCTGTCGATACCGTCGCTTAGCGATCTCAGCGGCTTCGCGGAATTGTTCGGCGTGCCGGTCAGCCTGTTCTTCAGCCACGACGTGCCCGTCGAGAACGAGCGCGGCGTGGTCGTGCGCGCCGGCAGCCGCCGCACGCTTGGCACAAGCGATTCCGGCCTGGTGGAGGAGCTTCTTTCGCCCGATCTCGGCGGTAGCTTCGAGATGCTGCGTTCGGTCTTCGCGCCGGGTGCTGAACTGAAGACCGAAGCCCGCCGGCCGACGGAGGAAGCCGGATATGTCGCTTCCGGCAGCTTCGACATCGAGATATCAGGCGTCTGGCACCGGCTTGGTGAGGGTGACTCGTTTCGCTTCGACGGCAAGCCGTTCCGCTGGCGCAATCCCGGTGCGGAGCCGGCGGTGGTCATCTGGGTGGTTTCGCCACCTGTCTACTAGAGGTCTGGAGAAGAATATGGCCGGTTTGCCGACCACGGCACGCGTGGTGATCATCGGAGGCGGTGTCGTCGGTGCGTCGGCGCTCTACCATCTCGCAAAGGCGGGCTGGACCGACTGCGTGCTCCTCGAAAAGAACGAGCTCACCTCCGGCTCGACCTGGCATGCGGCCGGCAACGTGCCGACCTTCTCCTCGTCATGGTCGCTGATGAACATGCAGCGCTATTCGACCGAGCTCTATCGCGGGCTGGCCGACGCGGTCGGCTATCCCATGAACTACCATGTCACCGGCTCGCTCAGGCTGGCCCATACAGCCCAGCGCATGCAGGAGTTTCAGCGCGCCAAGGGCATGGGCCGCTACCAGGGCATGGACATCGATGTGGTCGGGCTCGACGAGATCAAGCGCCGCTACCCGTTCATCGAAACGCATGAATTGAAGGGCGCGCTCTACGATCCGAGCGACGGCGACATCGACCCGGCGCAGTTGACCCAGGCGCTGGCCAAGGGCGCCCGCGACCTGGGTGCGAAGATCATTCGCTTCTGTCCGGTCACCGGCGTGCGCCGCGACAAGGACGAGTGGGTGGTCGAGACCGCTCAGGGCGAGATCCGCTGCGAGATCGTCGTCAATGCCGCCGGCTACCGTGCGGCCGAAGTCGGCAGGATGTTCGGCCGCGACGTGCCGATGATGGTGATGAGCCATCAATATATCCTGTTCGAGGAAATCCCCGAACTGGCCGCGTGGTCGAAGGAGCAGGGCAAGAAACTGCCGCTGCTGCGCGACGTCGACACCTCCTATTATCTGCGCCAGGAAAAGAACGGCATGAATCTCGGCCCCTATGAGCGCAATTGCCGTGCCCATTGGGTCGGCCACAACGATCCGATGCCAGACGATTTTTCGTTCCAGCTGTTCCCCGACGATCTCGACCGGCTCGAGGACTATCTGGCCGATGCCGTCGCCCGGGTGCCGATTCTCGGCACCGCCGGCCTGTCCAAGGTCATCAACGGCCCGATCCCCTACGCGCCGGACGGCAACCCGCTGATCGGCCCGATGCCCGGCGTGCCGAACGCCTTCGAGGCCTGCGTCTTCACCTTCGGCATCGCCCAGGGCGGCGGCGCCGGCAAGGTGCTGGCCGAATGGGTGACTGAAGGCCAAACCGAATGGGACATGTGGTCCTGTGATCCGCGCCGCTTCACCAGCTTTGCCTCGGCCCCGGATTACTGCGTCGCCAAGGGCATGGAAATCTACGGCAACGAATACGCCATCCAGTTCCCGCGCCATGCCTGGCCGGCAGGGCGCGACCGCAAACTGTCGCCGATCCACGATCGCATCAAGGCGCTCGGCGCTTGCTTCGACGCCTATAATGGCTGGGAGCGCGCCACCTGGTACGCGCAAGCCGGCGACGACGTCTCGGAAACCGCGACGCTGACCTTCCGCCGCGACGGGCCGTGGCAGCATCGCGTGCGCGAAGAATGCCTTGCCGTGCGCGATGCCGCCGGCATTTTGGACCTGCCCGGGTTCTCCCGCTTCAATCTCGACGGTCCGGGCGCGGCCGACTGGTTGAGCCAACAGATCACCGGCCTGGTGCCGAAACCCGGCCGCATCGGCCTCGTCTATTTTGCCGACGACAAGGGCCGCATCGTCACCGAAATGTCTGCCGTTCGCCACGACGAGAATTTGATGACGCTGATCACCGCCGCGGTGGCGCAATGGCACGATTTTGAATGGCTGAAATGGCGCATGCCGAAGGACGCCTCGTTCAGGCTGGTCGACCGGACCGAGGAATACGCCACGCAGATCCTCGCCGGGCCCAATTCGCGAAAAATCCTCACCGATATCTGCGCCGCCGACCTTGCCCTGCCCTGGCTGACCCACCAGGAGACGACAATTGCCGGCCGTTGGGCAAGGCTGGTGCGCGTGTCCTTCGCCGGCGAACTCGGCTGGGAAATCCACACCAGGATCGACGACACCGCCACCGTATTCGACGCCGTCTGGGCGGCAGGGCAGAAGCATGGCCTGAAGCCGTTCGGCATGTACGCGCTGGATTCATTGCGGCTTGAAAAATCCTATCGCGCCTGGAAAGGCGACCTGTCGACCGACTATTCGATCCTGCAGGGTGGGCTGGAGCGTTTCGTGAAATGGGACAAGCCGGATTTCCGTGGCAAGGCGGCGCTGCAAAACGAGAAGCAGCAGGGCGTCAAGAAGCGCTTTGTCACGCTGGTCGTCGAAAACCCCGGCGACTGCGACGCGCCAACCATGTCGACGCTGTGGCATGACGGCCGGATCGTCGGCGAGACGACGTCCGGCGGCTGGGGTCATCGGATGGACAGGTCGATCGCGCTCGGCGTGCTGCGCGCCGACCTGACTGAGCCGGGAACTGCGATCGAGGTCGAGATCTTCGGCGAGCGCTTCAAGGCGGTCGTGCAGAAGGACGAACCGCTGTGGGATCCAAACAACGAGAGGTTGCGCGCATGAATTCAGTCATTCTCACCGACGGCGGCATGGGCCAGGAACTGGTCCGCCGCAGCAAGTCCGAGCCGACGCCGCTATGGTCGGCCAGGGTGCTGATCGACGAACCGGATCTGGTGCGCGACCTGCATGCGGAGTTCATTCGGGCCGGCGCCCGCGTCATCACCATCAACACCTATTCCGCAACCCCCGAGCGGCTGGCGCGCGAGGGCGCGGAAGAGCTGTTCAAGCCGCTGCAGCAGCGCGGCATAGAACTGGCAAGGCAAGCGCGCGACCAGGCCGGCGACGCGGCAATCGCCGGCTGCCTGTCGCCGCTGTTCGGCAGCTACGCACCGGCCCTGACGATATCCTTCGAGGATACGCTCGACATCTACCGCCGCATCGTTGCCGAGCAGGCCGACGGTGTCGATCTATTCCTGTGCGAGACCATGGCGTCGGCCGAGGAGGCGCGCGCGGCTGTCACCGCCGCGTCGGAAAGCGGCAAGCCGGTGTGGGTGTCGTGGACGCTCGCCGATCACGGCGCGCCGCGGCTGCGCAGCGGCGAAACCATAGCGGCGGCAGCAAGAGCTCTCGACGGCCTGCCGGTCGCAGCCAGGCTGATCAATTGCTGCCGGCCCGAAGCCATTGCTGCAGCGCTGCCCGAACTGATCGCTCTCGGCGGGCCGGTTGGCGCCTATGCCAACGGCTTCACCTCGGTCGAGGCGCTCAAGCATGGCGGCACGGTGGAAGTGCTGCACGCCCGCCACGACCTCGATCCGGATGCCTATGCCGACCACGCGGTCGGCTGGGTCGAGGCCGGCGCCGACATCGTCGGCGGCTGCTGCGAAGTCGGGCCGCCTCATATCGCCGCCCTGCGTGACCGGCTCGAACAGGCCGGCTACGAAATTTCGGGAGTAGCATAATGCCCAGGCCGTCATCGCGCATTTCCGGCATCGTGCCTTCCGGCAAGGACGGCTGGGAGGTCCATTTCGCCGCCTGGACGCGCAAGCAGGCCGGCGAGGACATCATCATGCTGTCGGTCGGCGACCATGATTTCGACACGCCGGCGCAGACGATCGAAGCCTGCGTGACCGCGGTTCGCGCCAGCAATCACCACTATACCCCGCTTGCCGGTATTCCGCGCCTGCGCCAGGCAATGGCGGCGGCCTCGACCGCCTGCACCGGCGTTGCGACCAACCCCGACCAGGTCATCGCTACGCCGGGCGGGCAGGCGGCACTTTATGCGGCGGTGCAGGCCGTTCTCGACCAGGGCGACCATGCCATCGTGGTGGCGCCCTATTACGCGACCTACCCCAACACCTTCAGTGCGGCGGGCGCCGATTTCACCGTGGTCGAGACACCGGCCGAGGATGGTTTCCAGCCGCGTGCCGCCGACATTCGCGCCGCACTTCGGCCGAACACCCGCGCCATCCTGATCAACACGCCGAACAACCCGACGGGTGCCGTCTATTCGCGCCAGCGGCTGGAAGAGCTGGCGCAGATCTGCCGGGAGCATGACCTCTGGCTGCTGTCGGACGAGGTCTATTGGACACTGGGCGGCGGCGAGCACGTCTCGCCGCGTTCGCTGCCCGGCATGGCGGAACGCACGCTGGTCATCAATTCCATGTCGAAGAGCCACGGCATGACCGGCTGGCGGATGGGCTGGCTGAGCGGGCCCGAACAGATGATCTCGCTGCTGACCAACCTCAATCTGGTGACCACCTACGGCCTGCCGGCGTTCATCAGCCTCGCTTGCGCCGAGGCGCTGGAAAACGGCTACGGAGTCAAGGAGATCGCCGAACGCTATGCCGCACGGCGCAGCGTCGTCCTCGATGCCATGCGCGGCATGAACAACGTCACCGTGCGCGGCTCCGAAGGCGGCATGTATGTCATGCTCGACATCTCGGCTCTCGAGCCGGACGACGAGAAATTCGCCTGGGCCCTGCTCGACAAGGAAAAGGTCGGCGTGATGCCCGGCTCGAGTTTCGGCGAGGCCGCCGCCGGTCATATTCGCGTCAGCCTCTGCCAGCCCGAGGCGGTGCTTCTGGAAGCAACCCTTCGCTTGCGCCGCTTCGCGTCCAGCTACCGCCGCGAGGCCGCATGAGCGCCCTGCCCCAGAAAACCATTCTGGCCAAAACCATTCCTTCCAAGGCGAGGGCCGTCATCATCGGCGGCGGCGTCTCCGGCTGCTCGGTCGCCTATCATCTGGCCAAGCTCGGCTGGACCGACATCGTGCTGCTCGAACGCAAGCAGCTGACATCGGGCACGACATGGCATGCCGCCGGCCTGATCGGCCAGTTGCGCGGTTCGCAGAACATGACACGGCTGGCGAAATATTCGGCCGACCTCTACGTCAGGCTGGAGGCCGAGACCGAAGTCGGCACCGGCATGCGCCAGGTCGGTTCGATCACCGTGGCGCTGACCGAGGAACGCAAGCACGAGATTTATAGGCAGGCGTCGCTCGCCCGCGCGTTCGATATTGACGTGCGCGAGATTTCGCCAAACGAAGTCAAGCAGATGTACCCGCATCTTAATGTTTCCGATGTGGTCGGCGCCGTGCATCTGCCGCTCGACGGCCAATGCGACCCGGCCAATATCGCCATGGCGCTGGCCAAGGGTGCGCGCCAGCGCGGTGCGACGATCGTCGAGAATGTGAAGGTCACCAAGGTCCACACCAGGGATGGCCGCGTCACCGGCGTTTCCTGGACGCAGGGCGACGAGCAAGGCATGATCGAGGCCGACATCGTCGTCAATTGCGCCGGCATGTGGGCACGCGAGCTTGGCGCCCAGAACGGCGTCAGCATCCCGCTGCATGCCTGCGAGCATTTTTATCTCGTCACCGAACCGATCCCCGGCCTGACCCGGCTGCCGGTGCTGCGCGTGCCGGACGAGTGCGCCTACTACAAGGAAGATGCCGGCAAGATGATGCTCGGCGCCTTCGAGCCGGTGGCCAAGCCGTGGGGCATGGACGGCATAAGCGAAGATTTCTGCTTCGATCAGTTGCCCGAGGATTTCGAACATTTCGAGCCGATCCTCGAAATGGGCGTCAACCGCATGCCGATGCTGGCCAGCGCCGGCATCCACACTTTCTTCAACGGCCCCGAGAGTTTTACGCCTGATGATCGCTATTATCTCGGCGAGGCGCCGGAGCTTTCCGGCTACTGGATGGCGACCGGCTACAACTCCATCGGCATCGTCTCCTCAGGCGGCGCCGGCATGGCGCTGGCGCAATGGATCAACGATGGCGAAGCACCCTTCGATCTGTGGGAGGTCGACATCCGCCGCGCCCAGCCGTTCCAAAAAAACCGCCGCTATCTCAGAGAGCGCGTCTCCGAGACGCTCGGCCTGCTCTACGCCGATCATTTTCCGTACCGGCAGATGGCGACCTCTCGGAACGTCAGGCGCTCCCCGCTGCATGAACATCTGAAGGCACGCGGCGCGGTGTTCGGCGAGGTTGCCGGCTGGGAGCGGGCCAACTGGTTCGCGCGTAAAGACCAGGAGCGCGAGTACCGCTATTCCTGGAAACGGCAGAACTGGTTCGACAACCAGCGCGACGAACATCTGGCGATCCGCAACGGCGTCGGCCTGTTCGACATGACTTCGTTCGGCAAGATCCGTGTCGAGGGCCGCGATGCCTGCGCCTTCCTGCAGAGGCTTTGCGCCAACGACGTGGAGATGGCGCCGGGCAAGATCGTCTACACCCAGATGCTCAACCAGCGCGGTGGCATCGAGAGCGACCTTACCGTCTCGCGGCTGTCTGAGACCACTTTTTTCCTCGTCGTGCCGGGCGCCACGCTACAGCGTGATCTCGCCTGGTTGAAAAAACATCTCGCCGATGAATTCGTCGTCATCACCGATGTCACCGCGGCCGAGGCCGTGCTCTGCCTGATGGGCCCGGATTCGAGGAAGCTGATTCAAAAGCTGAGCCCGAACGATTTCTCCAACGAAACCAATCCGTTCGGAACGTTTCAGGAGATAGAAATCGGCATGGGGCTGGCCCGCGCCCATCGCGTGACCTATGTCGGCGAACTCGGCTGGGAGCTTTACGTCTCGACCGACCAGGCCGCACACGTGTTCGAAGCGATCGAGGCGGCCGGCGCCGATGTCGGCCTGAAGCTTTGCGGCCTGCACACGCTGGATTCCTGCCGCATCGAAAAGGCCTTCCGGCATTTCGGCCACGACATCACCGACGAGGACAATGTGCTGGAGGCAGGCCTTGGATTCGCAGTGAAGACTGCCAAGGGCGATTTTCTTGGCCGCGATGCCGTGCTGAGGAGACAAGAAACCGGATTGAACCGGCGGCTGGTGCAATTCCGCCTGAAAGACAGGCAACCCTTGCTCTTCCACAACGAAGCGATCCTGCGCGACGGCAAGATTGTCGGCCCGGTCACCTCGGGCAATTACGGCCATCATCTCGGCGGCGCCGTCGGCCTCGGCTACGTGCCTTGCCAGGGCGAGAGCGAGGCGGATGTGCTATCGTCTTCCTACGAGATCGAGATCGCCGGCGAGCGCTTCGCCGCGGAAGTGTCGCTGAAGCCGATGTATGATCCGAAAGCGGAACGGGTGCGGATGTAGAGCGCCCTTCCCTTCTCCCCTTGTGGGAGAAGGTGGCCGAGCGAAGCTCGGTCGGATGAGGGGTGTTCCAGCTTGGCACCCCCGCACTCCGTCCAGCACCCCTCATCCGTCTCGGCGCTGCGCGCCGATCCACCTTCTCCCACAGGGGGAGAAGGAAATCTCCGCCAGCTCAAAACCGCTCCAGTTTCGCCCGCACCTTCGCAAGGAAAGCAGCCCGGCTCCCGGGTGTCGACGCATCCATCAAATAGTGCGCCAGAAAGAACGTCCTGCAGCGGGTGGCGCAGAGCGCCCGCATGCCGCGCAGGATTGTCTTGCGTCCCGGCTGGCCGACGACGACGCTCCACCAGGTCGGTGCGCCGCAGGTCGTGATCACCCCGATCTTCGTCACATGCCTCACCAGTGACTGGATCCGTCCCTTGCCGGCCGGCAGTCGGAAGGCGACGTCGGTCGCCCACACCCGGTCGAGCCAGCCCTTCAGCATCGCCGGCAGCCCGTACCACCATGTCGGATAGATGAAGAGGATTGCCTGGGCCCAGTTGAGATTTTCGATATGCGGCTTGAGCGCCGGATCCTGCGGGGCGTGCTCATTATAGAAGCGTCGCTCGTCACAGCCCATGACCGGATCGAAATTTTCCGCATAGAGGTCGAGCAGCCGCACCTCCCAGCCTCTCGCCTCCAGCACCTCGATGGCACTATCCCGGATCGCGGCGCAAAAGCTTTCCGGGACCGGATGGCAATAAACCACCAGGACCCGCATCAGAAGACATCCATGCTGGCGGCGACCTTCGCCGTAAATCTCTTCCGCGTTTCATCGGTCGACAGGTTCATCGAATAATGCGCGAGATAGGACACCGAGGCACCTGGCTTGACCGTCGCGCGCAAGACACGCTTGACCAGCTTGCGCGGCGGGTCGCCCATCAGCATGGCGTGGAGCCGGCTGCCACCATAGGTGGTGACCGCCGCCAGCTTGCGGATGTTGTGCAGCGACGGCTGCACCTTGCCACTGACCAGCTTGAACGAGACGCCGGGCAGGAAGACGCGGTCGAAAAAGCCTTTCAGGATCGCCGGATAGCCGTAGTTCCACACCGGAAACGACAGCACCAGCGCCTCTGCCCGCAGCAGGCGCTCGACATAGGGCGCTGCCGGATCACCGGCGCCGCGCTCGTCGTGATAACCGAGCCGCTCGGCCCGTGTCAGCCGCGGGTCGAAATCCTCGGCATAGAGATCGCAATCGTCGACGGCGTGGCCGGCGGCCGTCAGCCGCTCGACGATCGTCCGGTGCAGACCGGCGTTGAAGCTGGTTTCGACCGGGTGGGCATAGAGCACGAGGATGTTCACCGAAGACCTCGCAGGTCAGCGCGACAGCGCCACACGCTCGTCATCGTTCACCCCGCCTTCTGCAATCCCTTGAACAGGAACGACTTGCCCGAGCGATAGTCGTAGTCCGGGTTTTCCCAGGCGATCATCTTGCCGGGATTGAGCAGCCCTTGCGGATCGGTTTCGCGCTTGAAGGCGAGCTGCACCTCGTCCGTCTGCTTCATGCCGCCTTCTTCCAGCGTGTAGCGGTGTGGATTGAAGACCCAGCAGCCATTGTCTTCATGGATGCGGATGATCTCGTCGAGCCGCTCGGCCGTGGTGAAGCGGACCAGCGGCAGTCCAGCGACGCCGATCGCGCCGTCGAAGCGGATGAATTCGAGATGAACCGGCACCTCGTCGCCGAAGCGGTCGATCATCGCCTTGACGTAAGCGAGGTGATCCGGCGAGGGATAGCGGGTCTGCAGATAGGTAATATCAGGGTCGACCCTGATGGCGCGCAGCGTCGTGTGGTTCCAGGTCAGCTCATAGGCCGGCGGCAAGCCCTTGAGATCGGCCTCCTTGTCGGCGCGGAAGACGATCTCGCCGTTGCTGCGCGCCGTGAGGGCGACAAAGGCGTCCATCGCCTGCGGGGCAATCATGCAGACGACGATGCTTTGCTCGCGCCGGAAGAATTTCTGGTGCCGCTTGAAATAGTCGTAGGGGATCGGAGCGGCGATCGGCGTGATCAGCTTCGCCAGGATGCCGTCCTGGATGGCGAGATCGTTGCCGAAGCCGGCCGCATCCATGAAATCGTCGAAGCCGACGATGACGTCGATCCAGTCGCAGGATGCGGTCAACGGCATCTCGACCTCGGTGATGATGCCGTTGGTGCCGTAGGCATGCATCACCTTCAGCACCTCCTCGCCGGCAAGATCCATGATGCGAGGCTCCGCCTCCATCGTCACGGTCCTGAGCCGGATGACGTTGCCGAGGTCGCGCAGGCCGCCCCAGCGGATCGAGCCGACACCGCCCGAGCCGCCGGCGACAAAGCCGCCTATGCTCGCCGTGTTGTAGGTCGACGGCGACATCCGCAGCTCCTGGCCGGAATGCGCGCGCGTCGCCCTGTCGATGTCGGCGAGGATGGCACCTGGACCGGTCACGACGCGACCAGGCGATATCGTCTTGATCGTATTCATCTCGGCGAGATTGAGCACGACGCCGCCGGACAAGGGCATCGCCTGACCGTAATTGCCGGTACCGCTGCCGCGTGGCGTCACCGGAATGTCATGCCGGTGGCACGCGCCAAGCACGCGGATCACCTCGACTTCGGTCTTTGGCGTCACGATCAGGTCGCCGGTGACATGGTCGAGCTGTTGCTTCAGCACCGGGCTGTACCAGTAGAAATCGCGGCTCTTCTGCTGGACGATCGCCGGATGGTCGTCGATCTTCAGACCTTCGAGATCGCGTTTGAGCGCAGCCAGGTCCATCATCGCACCATCAGATCGTCGAGTTCGGCATAGTCGGGCAATTGGCGCTCGATGGCGCGGCCGTCCCGCACCACGATGCGATCCGATTCGGGCCGCGACAGCAATTCCGTCCAGTTCCGCCCCCTGAAGACGACGAAGTCGGCGCCACCGCCTGCGGCAAGGGTGCCGAACCCGTCGAGCCGCATCACTCTGGCCGGCGTCGAAGTCACCGCTTGCGGCCAGTCGCCGACCGGGTGATCGAAATGCAGGATACGCGTCGCCATGCGATAGACCTCCAGCATGTCGAGATCGCCATAGGCGTAGAACGGATCGCGGGTGTTGTCGGAGGCGACGGCGACGGGAATGCCGCGCGCCTTCATCTCGTGCAGCAGCGTCACGCCGCGCCAGCGCGGCGTGGTGTTGTCGCCGCGCCGATCCTGCAGATAGAGATTGCACATCGGCAGCGACACCACGGCGAGCCCCGCCTTCGCCATCTTGTCCAGCGTGTCGAGCACATCGAGATCGGGCTGGCGTGCCAGCGAGCAGCAGTGGCCGACGAGGATGTTTCCCTCAAACCCGTTCCACAGCGCCGCCTCGGCGATCTTCTTCAGCGAGATCGCCGAGATGTCGTCGGTCTCGTCGGCATGGAAATCGAGGTCGAGGCCATGCTTGATCGCCTGCGCGAAAACCCGATCGAGAAGCTCTTCCAGGTCCGGCAGCATATAGGTGACGACGCCAAGCACGCCGTTGGCCGCAGCGACGCGTTTGGCCAGGCTCTCGAACCATTTCTTGTCGCGCACGCCTTCGATGCCGAGCAGGCAGGCGGCCTGCAGCTCGATGCGGCCACGCCATTTCTCCCGCACCGTCTCGAACACCGGCCAGGAGATCTCCTCCTGCGGTGCGACGCTGTCGAGATGGGTGCGCAAAGCCCTGGTGCCGTGCGCGTAGGCGCAGCGCAGCGAAAAATCCATGCGGCGAGCGACGTCCTTGGCGCTCCAGCGGGCAGCACGGTCGGCGCCGGTGGCGTTCAGCGCACCCATGAAGGTGCCGTCCGGATTGGGTTTCCGGGGCCAGATATGGCCTTTGTCGATATGGGTGTGGCAGTCGACGAAGCACGGCATAACAATACGGCCGCCGAGGTCGACGGCGCCTGCAGGTGTATCGGGCCGGCGATTCGCGACGATGCTGGAGATTTTGCCGTCGGCGACGGTGATGTCGGCGAGCGCAAAGCCGTCCGCATCGAAGGCTGCGGCAAGGTCTGGCGTCAAAGATGAATGAAGCCGGACGTTGGAAAGTACGAATTGGCCGGTTTCGGGAATAATTTCTGAGGTCATCGCTGCCCCTCATCTGCCTGCCGGCATCTTCTCCCCGTGAACGGGGAGAAGGGGGCTGACGGCAGCCTTGGCGCTCGTTCTGCGACGCTGGTGGTTGGCGAAACCGTCGATGAAAGCGCCCTTCTCCCCGTCTCTATACGGGGAGAAGTGCCCGGCAGGGCGATGAGGGGCAGCGCCAACGACAAAAAAGACGACAGGCAGTTTTTGCCTTGAACAGGACCCACCATCATCGCTCCTGCTTCAGCGCACTCTCGTGCCAGCGTCGCAGGATCAGGTGCGAGATCAGCGACAGCACCAGGAAAATCAAAATGCCGGTGAACGAGATCAGGATCAGCGCCGCGAACAGCCGCGGTGCGTTGAGCCGGTAACCGGCCTCGATGATGCGCGAGGCCAGCCCCGACGACTGCCCGGTGGCCCCGGCGACGAACTCCGCCACCACCGCGCCGATCAGCGACAGGCCGCCGGCGATCTTCAGCCCACCGAGGAAATAGGGCATCGCCGCCGGCAGGCGCAGATAGCGCAATTGCTGCCACCGGGTCGCGCCGTTGAGCTTGAACATGTCGCGCAGGTTGCGGTCGACCGAGTTGAGGCCGAGCGTCGTGTTGGACAGGATCGGGAAGAAGGCGACGATCCAGGCACACAGCAGAAGCTTGGTCGTCTGGTTGTCGACATAGATGTTGATCAGCGGGAAGATCGCGACGATCGGCGTCACCTGCAGCACGATCGCAAACGGGAAGAACGACATCTCCACCCATTTCGATTGCGTAAACAGCACCGCCAGCCCGACACCGCCGATGACCGCCAGAAGCAGGCTGAGAAAGGTGATCCTGAGCGTCACCAGCAGCGAGGAGAACAGCAGCCCGGCATCGTCGAACAGCGTTTGCAGCACCACGCCGGGGCGCGGCAGGATATATTTCGGGATGTCGTTCCAGACGCAGATGCGATCCCACAGCCAGATCGCCAGGACCATGATCGCCAGCGGCAGCAGCCATCGGCCGATCCGCTCGAGCCGCTCCTGGCGCACGCGACGCGCCTCCTCTGGATCCAGGGTTACGGCAGTATGATCAATGGCCGTCATGATGCGGTCCGGCGGTTGAGTTGATGGCGCCGATTAGCACATCGGACGCCTGACGGCAGAGCGCGGCATAGGCGGGCGAGGTGCGGAAGGCTTCGTTGCGCGGATAGGACGCATCGATGGCGAGTTCTTTGAAGACCCTACCCGGCCGCGCCGCCATGACGACGACGCGGCTGGAGAGGAAAACGCTTTCGAAGACGCTGTGGGTGACGAAGACGACGGTAAAACGCTCGTCCTGCCACAGTTCCAGAAGATCGTTGTTGAGCTTGAAGCGGGTGATCTCGTCCAATGCCGCAAATGGCTCGTCCATCAAAAGCACGCGCGGCTTGGTCACCATGGCGCGGGCGATCGAGACGCGCATCTTCATGCCGCCGGACAATTCGCGCGGCACGGCTTTCTCGAAGCCGGTCAGATGAACCCGCGCCAGCATCTCCATTACGACAGGCGCGGCCTTGGCCCGCGACACGCCCTTCAGCCTGAGCGGCAGCCAGACATTGTCGAAGACGTCGGCCCACGGCAGCAGCGTCGGTTCCTGGAAGACGAAGCCGATGTCAGAGCGATCGGCAGCGCTGCTGCCGCGCCAGTCGAGCAGGCCGGAGGTCGGCGTTGCAAGACCGGCGATGAGGCGCAAGGCCGTCGACTTGCCACAGCCGGACGGGCCGAGAAGGCTGAGGAAGTCGCCTTCCCGGATCGTCAGGTCGACGTCGCTGAGCGCTGTCACGCCGTTGGAAAAGACTTTGCCGACGCCGCGCAGCGCCAGCAGCATCGGACCTTTGCCCGATGCGCTTGCCGGCGCTTGCGCCACTTTCTCCTGCATCATGCCCGGGTGCTATTTCTTCAGGTCGATCCCGACGCCCTTGTTGACGAAGGCCAGTGTGTAGGACTTTTTGATGTCGACGTCGGCCGGCACGACCTTGGCCTTGACCATCTTGTCGTAGAAGCTCTGGATGCGCGCGTCGGTCATCGCGCCGATGCCGAGTTTTTCGGTATCGCCGGAATCGACGATGCCGAATTTCTTCATCTGCTCGATCGAGAACGCGATCTGCTCGTCGCTGATGTCGGGGTTGTCCTTCTTGATCGCCGCGTTGGCGGCAGCGTTGTCGCCGTAGAGATAGTTGTACCAGCCCTTGGCCGAGCCATCGACGAAGCATTGAACCACCTCCGGCCGCTTGTCGATCGTCGCCTGCATGGTCTCGATCGTCGTCGCATAGGTGTCGAAGCCGTAGTCGGCGAGCAGGAACAGATTGGGCTGGAAGCCGCCTTCCTTGGCGACGGCGAAGGGCTCCGAGGTCACGTAACCCTGCTGGATCGACTTCGGATTGGCGATGAAAGGTGCGGGGTTGAACGTATAGGGCACGCGCTTGGCCGGATCGAAGCCGAACTCCGTGATCATCCACTGGAAGTAGCTCTGTGCACCTTCGTCGCCGATGATGTACTGGTCCGCGTTCTTCAGATCCCCCCATCTGTCGAGGCCCTGGCCCGGATGGCTCATGATCACCTGCGGCTCTTTCTGGAACGAGGCGGCGACGACGCGCAGCGGAATCTCCTGCTGCACGGCGTCGAAGGCCTGCAGCATGTTGCCGCCCATGTAGAAGTCGATCTTGCCGGCAAGCAGCAGCGGCCGGCCGCTGACCTGCGGGCCACCTTGCATGATCGTCACGTCGAGCCCGCACGCGGCATAGGTGCCATCAGCGACCGCCTGATAATAGCCACCGTGCTCGGCCTGGGCGAGCCAGTTGGTGCCGAAGGTGATCTTCTCGTTTGCTGCCGCGCTCAGCGTGCTTGCTACAAGCAGCACGATCGCGCCAGCCGAAATCTTGAGTTTTCCGTCCATCCACACCACCCTCAGTTGGCTCCGTCGCGCCGCGCGCCGGGCTCGACACCATCGATCGAAGAAGCAAGACACATGCCATCGCCCGGACCGCCCGCCTTGCGCAACAGTGGCGCGCGAAAGCCGGACCGGTCATGCCGTACCGGGGGCATCGTGCCTATTTTTTGAACGCCTGTCCACAATCGCCCTGATAGTATGCACTGCATCTTGAGGGCTCGCCTGATCCGGCTTTACGCTGGCAGCAGACTGGAGATTTTCATGTTCAAGTTCCTGACGCCGAAGTCGATCAAGCCGCCCTTTGCCCGCTACAGCCATGGCGTCGAGGTGCCGCCCGGCAAGCGGCTGGTGCTGTGTTCTGGACAGGTCGCCATCACGCCGGACGATCAGATCCCGCAGGATGCCGGCGCGCAGGCCGAGCTCTGTTTTCAAAGCATCGCAGCGATTCTCGGCGACGCCGGGCTTGGACTTTCCGACATCGTGCGCATCAACGCCTATGTCACCGACCGCGTCTTCCTGAAACCCTATATGGACGTGCGCGATCGCCTGTTCACCAGCCCGGCGCCGGCTTCGACGCTGATGATCGTGTCCGGTTTCGCGCGGCCGGAATTCAAGGTCGAGATCGAGGTCATCGCGGCAGGGTGAGGAGCCGGCTGGAATCGACAGGCCGTTGATCTCCAGTTACACGACAAAGGCTGGTGCTGCCCCTCATCCGCCTGCCGGCACCTTCTCCCCGTATTCAGTGACGGGGAGAAGGGAAGCGCTCCAACGCTGGCGACCCCCTCTCCCCGTCTCTATACGGGGAGAGGGTACGGGTGAGGGGCAGCGCCAACGCCGCCAGTTTGCTCGAGGTTTCAAAATGACCGTTGCAACGAAACGCGTGTGGTGGGGCGACTACCGGACCACCGAGTACGCCACCATCGACCCGGAGGCGACGATCGCCGTTCTGCCGGTGGCGGCGATCGAACAGCACGGGCCGCATCTGCCGGTTTCGACCGACACCTCGATCATGAACGGCATGCTCGAAACGGTGATCGCGCGCCTGCCTGGCGATCTCGACATCCGCATCTTGCCGGTCCAGGCGGTGGGCAAGTCGAACGAGCACCTGCATGCGCCGGGAACCCTTACATTGCCGGCGGCGACCTTGATCGAGGCCTGGACCGAGCTTGGCCTGTCGGTCGCACGGGCCGGGTTAAGGAAGCTGATCGTCGTCAACTCGCATGGCGGCAACGAGGAGATCATGGGCATCATGACGCGAGAATTGCGCGTGCGGGCAAAGATGCTGGGTGTGAAGACGAGCTGGCAGCGCTTTGGCCGGCCGGCCGGCTTGTACACCGAGCTTGAGGATAGCCACGGCATCCATGGCGGCGATGTCGAGACCTCGCTGATGCTGCATTTCCGGCCGGATCTCGTCGACATGGCAAAGGCCGACAATTTCGTGTCCAACGTCGCCCGCGCCGAAAAGCAATTTTCGCTGCTACGCCACACCGGAACGCACGCCTTCGCCTGGATCGCCACCGATCTCAACCCGAACGGCGTGGTCGGCGACGCCAGCATTGCAACGGCCGAAAAGGGCCGGCTGACCGCCAACCATCAAGCCGACGGTTTCATCAGCCTGTTGAAGGACGTGCGCAAGGCCAAGCTTGCAGATTGGCTGGCCTAGGAGGCTTTTCGCCAGCGCCGCGCCGCCCCTCACCTGCCTGCCGGCATCCTCTCCCCGTAAACGGGGCGAGGGGCGCCCTCATCAATGTTTTCGCCTATCGCCGGCATTGCAAAAAAGGCGCCAGCGCTGCGGCCAGCCCCTTCTCCTCAAGACTAGGATCAGCCGTCGATCTTCAGCTCGAAAGGCGTCCCCTCGAAGGCCTCGGCGCCGCGCCCGATCGCCTCGATCGCACCCGTCATGCGGCCGTTGCGATCGAGCAGCGCGTCGGCGACCGCGATCAGCCGCGGATTGGGTGTCGCCGTCGGCGACAGTGCACGCAGCGTCTCAGCCAACTCGACCTCGCAGCGCTGCGGCGCCAGTGCCGCCGCGATGATGTAGGCCGAGGCCGTCGACCGGCTGATACCGGCATAGCAATGCACGACCAGCGGCCTTGCGCGATCCCATCGGCGCGCGAAATCGAGCAGGTTGCGAACATGCGCCTCGCCCGGCATGGTCATGCCCTCCTGCGCCACCGCGATATCGTGCATGACGAGCTGCAGATGGTTTTCCTGGGCGATCGACGCCGGCCGAGTCACCTCGGTGCCGGCGGCCAGCAGCGAAAGCAACCGCTCGGCCCCGGTCTTCGCGACGGTTTCCTCGACTTTTGAAAGCGAACAGACATGGATCATTGCTGGACCTCGCTTGTGTTATCGTGGCGCTGTTGCGCCCAGTCGGCAAGAGCCGATTCGAGCCGCTGCCATTCCTCGCCCCCGCCCGGCAGCCCGGCGCGCAGCACCTCCGGCCGGCCGGAAAAATGCCGAAGCAGGATGCCGCGCTCGCCAAGCACCGAAAACAGAGAGGCGGCGTCGCTCAGCCTGATATAGCGGAACAGCGTGGTGCCGCCGTCGACCGGGACACCGAAGCGGCCAAACAGCGCATCGAGCCTCGCTGCATCCTTGGCCAGACGGCGCCGCATCTCGGCCTGCCAGCCGCTGTCGGCAAGCGCGCGGATGCCATATTCGAGCGCCGGACCGGCAACCGCCCACGGCCCGAACTGGGCCTCCAGCCGTTCGACCGTCAGCGCGTCGGCCAATGCAAAGCCGAGCCGCAGGCCGGCAAGACCAAAAAACTTGCCGAAGGAGCGCAGCACGACGATGCCGCCATGCTCGACATCGCCGGCCACGCTCTCGCCAAGCGGGCCGACATCCATGAACGCCTCGTCGACGACCAGCAACCCGCCTCTGGCGCGCAAACTTTCGGCAAGCGCAAGCAGCTTCTTGCATTCGATGATACGTCCGTCCGGATTGTTGGGGTTGACGACGATGGCAAGGTCGGCTCCTGCCAGGGCATCGAAATCGTCGACCTCCATCGCCGCATGGCCGGTGATGGCCGCTGCCCGCTGATGCTCGGCATAGGTCGGCCCGAGCACCAGCGCCTTGCCGGGGCTGACCAGCGAAGCGATGCGCGGCAACAGGATCTGCGTGCCCGGCGCTGCCACCACGTTGGCCGCCGATGGTGCGCCATAGGCGCTCGCCGCGACATCGGCCAGATCACGGACCCGCGCAGCTTCCGGCAATCTCGACAGGGCGGTGGCGGGCAGCTCGAAAAACGGATAGGAGTGCGGATTGATACCGGTCGAGAGGTCGACGAAGGGCTGTGGCGCATGCGGAAAAAGCGCCCTCGCCCGGCCAAGGCTTCCGCCGTGATCCACCACTGCCGCCGCTCCATCAAGAGACTTCATGTCGATCCTGATCGCTTTCCTGTCACTGCTTGTTGAATTCGCTGTCGGCTATCCCAGCTGGCTGCTCGGCGCCATCGGCCACCCCGTCACCTGGTTCGGCAGGTTGATATCCTTTCTCGACCGCAGGCTCAACCGCGATACTGATTCCGACGTTCTGCGCCGCCGGCGCGGTGTTCATGCGCTGCTGATCATCGTGCTGGTGCCGGCCACCATCGCTTTCGCGGTGGAAACCATGCTTGCGGGCATTCCAGCCGGTTTGATCCTCACCGCGCTCCTGGCGACATCGCTGCTGTCGCAGAAGAGCCTGGCCGAGCATGTCGAGGCGGTGGCCGACGGACTCGACAATGGCGGACTCGACATCGGTCGTGTTGCCGTCTCGCAGATCGTCGGCCGCGATCCGGAAAAGCTCGACAGAGCCGGTGTCTGCCGCGCTGCGATCGAAAGCCTGGCCGAGAATTTTTCCGACGGCGTCGTCGCGCCGGTCTTCTGGATCGGCGTCGGCGGGCTGGCCGGCGGCGTCGCCTACAAGGCCGCCAACACCGCCGATTCGATGATCGGCCACCGCACGCCGCGCCACGAGGCCTTCGGCAGGGCGGCGGCGCGCTTCGACGATCTGATCAACCTGCCGGCGTCGCGGCTGACCGCACTGCTCATCGTGCTGGCCGCCTTCCTCGTCAAAGACGCTGACGCCGGCAACGCCTGGCGCACCGTGCGGCGCGACGCGAAAAAGCACCGCTCGCCCAATGCCGGCTGGCCTGAAGCAGCAATGGCCGGCGCGCTCGGCCTGGCGCTGGCCGGGCCGCGCTCCTACGACGGCGTCATGGTCGACGACGCGTTCATGGGTGAAGGCGGCCGCCGCGATGTCGAGAGCGTGGACATCAGACGAGCGCTAAGACTCTATCGGGTTGCCGACTTTCTGCTGATGGGACTGTTCGGCTTGCTGTCGGTGATCGTCATCGTTGCATGACGTCCACGAGCAAACAAATATGTGCTGCTTCAGGGCAATCGCTTGAGGTTGGCGCAGCCCCTCATCCGCCTGCCGGCACCTTCTCCCCGTATAGTGACGGGGAGAAGGGGCTGGCCGCGGCCTCGGCACCCATTCTGCAACGCTGGCGATTGGCGAAATCCTTTGCGAAGGCGCCTTTCTCCCCGTCACTATACGGGGAGAAATGCCCGGCAGGGCAATGAGGGGCGGCGCAGAGATCGACAATTAGCCATTTCAACACAAGTTGGATGCATCGTCTGCCCGAAGCATTGCCCTGCCCCTCGCGCGAACGAAACCTCAGAACTCTATGCCCTGCTGCGCTTTCACGCCGGCGGAAAAGTGATGCTTCGTAACTCCCATCTCGGTGACCAGATCGGCGGCATCGACCAGCGCCGGCTTGGCGTTGCGGCCGGTGACGACAATATGCAGGTTTTCGCGGCGGCCCTTCAGCGCCGCCACCACCGTGTCGAGATCGAGATAGTCGTAGCGCAGCGCGATGTTCAATTCGTCGAGCACCAGCAGGCTGATCGATGGATCGGCCATCAGCTCAAGCACCTTGGCCCAGGCAGCCTCGGCGGCGGCGATGTCGCGCTTCAGATCCTGCGTTTCCCAGGTAAAACCCTCGCCCATCGTGTTCCAGACGACCCGGTCGCCGAAAGCGGCAAAGGCGTCCTTCTCGCCGGTATGCCATTTGCCCTTGATGAACTGGACGACGCCGACGCGCCTGCCGTAGCCGAGCATCCTCAGCGCCAGCCCGAAGGCGGCAGTGGTCTTGCCCTTGCCGGGCCCGGTGTTGACGATCAGCAGTCCCTTCTCGACCGTCTTGGCCGCGACCTCGGCGTCCTGCACCGCCTTGCGCTTGGCCATCTTGGCGCGGTGGCGTTGCTCGTCCCTGTCGTCGATATCGGTCATATCACTTCACCTTGAGCGGCAGTCCCGCCACCATCAGCAGCACCGTGCCGGCGACGGCGGCGACCTGCTGGTTGAGCCGGCCGGCGGCATCGCGAAATCGGCGGGCAAGCGCATTGTCGGGCACGATGCCCTGCCCGACCTCGTTGGAAACCACGAACCACGGCCCGCGCGGCCGCGACAGCACATCCGCAAGCCCTCGGCATTCGGCCTCAATGTCGCGTTCGGCCAGCATGTGGTTGGACAGCCACAGCGTCAGGCAGTCGATCAGGACTGGCCGGCCGTCAGGCAGCGCCTCGATCGCGCCGACGAGATCTAGCGGCGCATCGACGGTCGTCCAACCCTCGCCGCGCCGCGCCCGGTGCAGCGCGATGCGTTCGCGCATCTCGTCGTCATAGGCTTGCGCCGTGGCGATGTAGGTCCACGGCGCCGGACAGGCCTTCACCAGGCTTTCGGCATGCGCGCTCTTGCCCGAGCGTGCACCGCCGATGACCAGGGTCAGCTTGCTGCCTGGAGCAGCGCGATCAGGCAAGGCTGTCGCGCAGGCTGGTTGCGGTGCCGGTCAAGCGGCCGCGCAACAAGCCGACGACAGCGCCGAGCACCAGCCAGAACACCAGATTGGTCAGCGTCACCGCCACCACGAACTGGTGGTGCAGGCCTTCCGGGATCGGCGATTCGAAACTGTCGGGCTGCGGCGCGCCGACAATATGCGGGGCCACGATCAACGCCACGGCAATCACCGCCAGCGGCAATGACTTGCGAAAGGCGAGCAGGCCGAGACCGGCCGCGGTCGCCACCACCGTTGCCGTCCACCAGATCTGGCGCTGGGCGAGATCGGCCGCCGGCATCGCCGGCAGTTCGGGCGGCAGGCCAAGGTTCGGGGCCAGCGTGAACACGGCAAAGCCGGCAAGGCCCCAGAACAGGCCCTGTCGCCAATTGCCGATGCCGCCGGCGAATTCCGAAGCGGCGACCAGGATCAGCGCAAAGCCGATGCCGGTGACGACGTTGGCAACGACGTTAAAGGCGAAGCGCTCGAAGCCATCGGCCGGAGCCCAGCCTTCCTCTTCCGCGGTGGCTGCTTCAGCCGGCACGGCGCTGCTCATGGCATTACTGCCTGCTGCGGCCGGCGACAAACCATGGTCATGCGTGTGACCACCGCCGGCCTGTTCGTAGACTTCCGCCTTGAGGATGAGTGGCACCGTGGCGTAGGCCTGCATGCAGGCGAGAACGACGCCGGCCACAAGCCCTGCGATCGCCGCGATGAACACGACGTTGCGAAACAGTGTCATGGTGTCAGCCCCTCGTCAGTGGCAGGGAAAGCCCATCGAATGGCGATAGTCGTGGGCGGCATTGTGGACCGCATCGATATGCGAGAAGCCGACAAAACCCATGACGAAAACGCCGAGAAATGCAGCAAGCGCCAACTGCACGAAACGCGACTGCGAGGAGACGGAAGCGCCGAGCGAGACGGAAGCGGTATTCATGTCTTGTCCTTTCGCCCTCCACCCGAGGGCATAGAAGTCAGTTCTCCTGTCGCCGGCAGGTCTCCTGGCTCGCGGATCAGCGCCCTTCCCCACCTTCCCGAAGAAGCTCTTCCCGAAGAAAATCTTCAGTGGCATATGGAGAGGACTACCGCACACAGTTGCGGGGGCAGCCACGGCATCGGGCGAATTTTGCCCCTACCGCATTCCCTCTTGGTTCCAAAACGGAACCGACGACGGCTGCGACTATAGGCAGAATCGCCGCGCCCGGCAAACCAAATTCCGCCAGCTACCAGCGCGAATGCGCCGTGCCGGCAGACCAGCTTGGTTCCTCGACGCCGCGATCTTGACACGTTGAAAGCCGATCGTCCGCGCTGCCCCTCACCTGCCTGCCGGCATCCTCTCCCCGTAGAACGGGGAGAGGGCGCTGTCATCGGCGGTCTCGCCAATCATCAGCGTTGCAAGAAGGGAGCCGGCGTTGCGGCCAGCCTCTTTCGCCCCGTTTACGGGGAGAAACGCCCGGCAGGGCTATGAGGGGCGGCGCCGGCCTCGACCACTGGCTGCGAGCGGCATACGGCGCTTTAGCCTAAGCCCTGGGCATCAATGGGCCCTGTCTTCTTTTGTCCGGGGCAACCATGATAGTCGTCTTGCAGCACTGAATCAGAATTGCGAGACCATGACCATTCCTACGCCGGCCGTTCAGGACCGATCCAGGCGCATCGTCGCTATCGACGTCGCCCGCGGCATCGCTTTGCTTGCCATGGCGAGCTACCATTTCACCTGGGATCTCGAATTCTTCGGCTACACCGATCCCGGCCTGACTGCCTTTGGCTGGTGGAAATTCTACGCGCGCTGCATCGCTTCGACCTTCCTGTTCCTGGTCGGCGTCAGCCTGTTCCTTGCCCATGGCAAGCAAATCCGCTGGAACGGCTTCTGGAAACGCTTCGCCATGGTCGGCGGGGCGGCGCTCGCCATATCGGCCGCCACCAGGCTTGCCACACCCGACAGTTTCATCTTCTTCGGCATCCTGCACGAGATCGCGCTCGCCAGCCTGCTCGGCCTGGCGTTTCTGCGGCTGCCGGCGCTGCTGACGCTGGCTGTCGCAGCTTTCGTCATCACCGCGCCGCTCTACCTCAGGTCCGAGATCTTCGATCATCCGGCCCTGTGGTGGGTCGGCCTGTCGGCAACCAACCCGCGCTCCAACGATTATGTCCCGCTGTTTCCATGGTTCGGCGCTGTGCTTGTCGGTATCGCGGCGGCAAAACTCGCCTTCGCCTCCGGCGTGCTGACGCGGCTGGCGGGCCTGACGCCCGGCCGCTGGACAAATCCGCTGGTCTTTATCGGCCGGCACAGCCTCGCCTTCTATCTGATCCACCAGCCGGTGCTGATCGGCTCGCTCTGGCTGATTTCGCAAGTCATGCCGGCAGCGGTCGAAACCAGGCAGGTCACCTTCCTGAAAGAGTGCCAGGCATCGTGCGAGCAATCGCGCGACACGGAGTTCTGCAGCAGCTATTGTGTCTGCATGCTCGATACGCTCGAGGGCGAGGCCACGCTTGATCGGCTCTACCGCAACGACCAGGCTGCGGAATGGAAGGCGCATCTCGACGAGCTCGCCGGCGCCTGCACTGCCAAGGCCGACGGCACTTTGATGGAGGGAGGAGCACAATGACCGACCATCAGCAGAAACCGGGCCAACAGAAACCGGGACAGCAAAAACCGGGGTTTATACCGTGGCCGCCGCTGATCTATGTCGCGGCCATCGCCGTCAGCATCGCGCTTGGCTTGCTTTATCCGCTGCCATGGATCGGCGGCCTTTTGGGCGACATCCTGTTCGCTGCCGGCTGGGTGGCATTGTTCGGCGTCGTCGCACTCTGGTTCTCGGCGATCCGCATCATGATCCGGGCAAAGACGACGCTCCACCCGAACGCCGTGCCGGACCATCTGGTTACATCGGGCCCCTTCGCCGTCAGCCGCAATCCGATCTATCTGGCCAACACGCTGCTGATGATCGGCGTCGCCCTTATCTCGGGGAACGTATGGTTCCTGCCGCTGGCGATCATCGCCGCCTTCGCAACGCAGAAAATGGCGGTCGAGGGCGAGGAAAAGGTTCTGGCAACGAAATTCGGCAAGAAATACCGGGATTACGCGAAAACGGTGCGGCGCTGGATTTGAGGCAGCAGCCGATCAGGTGTTGACGCCGAGTTCCACCAGCCGCTCGACGCACGACTCTTCGGCCTGGTCGAGTTCGGCCAGGGTCTCTTCGAGATCGCGGCGCTTCTGGCGCAGATCCTCGCGCTTTTCCTCGATGCGCTTGATCATCAGGTTGAGCTGACCGACCTCGCCGGGCGGCTCCTTGTACATCTGGATGATTTCGCGGATCTCGTTGATCGAAAAGCCGAGCCTCTTGCCACGCATGATCTGGCGGATCAGATGCCGGTCCGATGGGCGAAATAGCCGCGTGCGGCCGCGCCGCACCGGCTGCACCAGCCCCTCGTCCTCGTAGAAGCGCAGCGTCCGCGTCGAAACGTCGAATTCGCGGGTCAGTTCGGTTATCGAATAATATTCCCGCATCATCACTCCAAATGCCCGGCCGCGCTGCGAGTTCCAACCATGCGGCCTCGCTATCCGCACGCGTGTCAGAATCGGCCAGAGGCTGTTCCAAAATCTCGCATAGCATTTACGTAAAAGTCAATTGAGCGGGCGTTGCTCACACGCCGAACCACCATGTGGCTAGGCCGAGAAAGGCAAAGAAGCCGACGACGTCGGTGACCGTCGTAACGAAGACCGCCGAAGCCACGGCCGGGTCGATCTTGAACCGGTCGAGCAGCAGCGGGATCAGGATGCCGGCAAGTGCGGCCACGAACATGTTGATGATCATCGCCGCGGCGATGATGCCGCCCAGATTGGGATCGCGGAACCAGGCGGCGGCGACGATGCCGATCAGGATGGCGAAGATGATGCCGTTGATGAAGCCCACCCCTATCTCGCGGCGGATGATGCGGCCGGCATTGTAGATGTCGAGGTCCCTGGTCGCCAGCGCCCGCACCGTGACCGTCATGGTCTGCGAGCCGGCATTGCCGCCCATGCCTGCGACGATCGGCATTAGCACCGCCAGCGCCACGATGTGCTCGATCGTGCGGTCGAACAGGCCGATCACCGAGGCCGCCAGGAATGCCGTCAAAAGGTTGACGAGCAGCCACGGAACGCGCGAGCGCGAGGTCGAAAGGATGCTGTCCGACAATTCTTCGTCGCCGACACCGCCCATGCGCAGCAGATCCTCCTCGGCTTCCTGCTGGATGACGTCGACCACGTCGTCGATGGTCAGCACGCCGACCAGCCGCTCGTTCTCGTCGACGACGGCAGCGGAGAGAAGGTCGTATTGTTCGAATTCGCGCGCCGCCTCCTCCTGGTCCATCGTCGCCGGAATGGCGTGCCTGGTCTCATGCATGACCTCTTCGACCTTGATCGAGCGCTTGGTGCGCAGGATCTGGTCGAGGTCGATGGCGCCGAGCAGCTTGAAGCTCGGATCGATGACGAAAATCTGGCTGAAGCGGTCGGGAAGGTTGTTGTCCTCGCGCATGTAGTCGATGGTCTGGCCGATCGTCCAGAATGGCGGCACCGCGACGAACTCGGTCTGCATGCGGCGGCCGGCGGTCTCTTCGGGATAGTCGAGCGAGCGGCGCAGCCTGATCCGCTCGGTGAACGGCAGTTGCGACAGGATCTCGTCCTGGTCTTCCTTTTCGAGATCCTCGAGAATGTAGACCGCGTCGTCGGAATCGAGGTCCTGCACCCCCTGGGCAATCTGGGCGTTGGGCAGGCTGTCGACGATGTCGCGGCGGATAGCCTCGTCGACCTCGGTCAGCGCGGAAAAATCGAAGTCGGCGCCCAACAATTCGACCAGCGCGCGGCGCTGTTCTGGATGAAGCGCCTCGATCAGGTCGCCGAGTTCCGATTGGTGCAGGTCGTCGACTTCACGCTTTAGCGTCAGCGTGTCGCGATCGGCGATCGCGGCGCCGATCTGGGCAAGGAACGACGACAGAATGGCGCCATCCTCGCCATAGATGTCGGCGCTGTCCTCAGCGGTCCTGGCGCCGGTCGTCTGTTCGTCCTGCCCTTCCACAAGCGCCTCCCGCCATTCAGAATTCCGGAAAAGCTGCGTGTCAGGTCTAGCGCATGACCATGAAAATCGGAATCGATTTCCAGAAAGGATCATGAGCAGCGTCAAATTGCTACAGCGTCTGTCAGATTTCGAGGTCGATGTCAGCCGGCGCAATCATCCACCAATCGCACAACGTCTTCGGCTCTCCCATAAGCGTCGCGCCGAGGCTCCTCGGTATGTTCCCTATCGGCGTCTCTGGGGGCTACCATTGCGGGCGGAGTCAATATTCTCACCGACGTGCCACCAGCCTTGGCGGCCGCCCGGCGCTTTCGACATTTGCGGATGGCGGCTGGAAACCTTATATAATCCAACTTGTGCATGCTGCGGCGTGCGCAGATCAATCGTAGAGAAGGATACAGATGCCGGACTCGGATGCGGCGATACCTCGAATTGCTCTCATTTCAACCCACGGCTACGTAGCAGCCAATCCGCCACTCGGCGCGGCCGATACCGGCGGACAGGTGGTCTATGTCTTGGAACTTGCCAAAAAGCTGGCCCAGTTGGGTTATGCCGTCGATATCTGGACGCGACGATTTGAAGACCAGCCTCCTGTCGATGACGTGGCCGACGGGGTTCGCGTCCTGCGTGTCGCCTGTGGCGGACCCGATTTTATTCCGAAGGAATATCTCCACCGCCACCTTCTCGAGTGGTGTGAAAACGCGCTGCGCCTGATTCGCCGGGAAAACCTCTCCTACGACTTCATCAACTCTCACTACTGGGATGCGGGCGTGGCGGGGCAGCGACTGTCGGAAGCGCTCACTGTCCCGCACATCCATACGCCGCATTCGCTTGGCATCTGGAAGCAGCGCCAGATGAAGACGGACTACCCTGACAAGGCCGATACATTCGAGGCCGAGTTCAATTTCAGCGAGCGCATCAAGCACGAAACGATCATCTATCGAAGCTGCGCCATGGTGATCGCAACAACGCCGCCGCAGGTCGACATGCTGGTCGAGGACTACAGCCTCGAGCGCGACCGCGTGCACATGATCCCGCCCGGTTACGACGACAACCGGTTCTTCCCCGTCAGCGAGGCGTCTCGCCGGTTGATCCGCCATCGGCTCGGCTTCGAAGGGCGAACGGTCCTGGCGCTCGGCCGGCTCGCCACCAACAAGGGCTACGACCTGCTGATCGATGCGTTTTCCGTGGTGGCGCCGCGTGTGCCGGATGCGGTCCTGAGGCTCGCTGTCGGCGGCGAGAACATGGACGAGCAGGAACAGAAGATCCTCAACCAGCTCAAGCAACAGGTCGAACAGCTAGGCTTGCAGGATCGTATCGTCTTCTCCGGCTATGTTGCCGACGAGGACCTGGCCGACACCTATCGGGCGGCGGACATGTTCGTCCTGTCGAGCCGCTACGAGCCGTTCGGCATGACCGCGATCGAGGCAATGGCCTGCGGAACGCCGACCGTGGTTACGATCCATGGCGGCCTCTATCGCGGGATCAGCTATGGCCGGCACGCGCTTTTTGGCGATCCGTTCGACAAGGAAGATCTCGGCATCACCATCGTCAAGCCGATGAAGCACCAGCGCCTCTACGGCCGCCTGGGCCGCATGGGCGCGCACAAGGCGCGCAGCCTGTTCACCTGGACAGGCATCGCGCAGCAGCTGGTCAGCCTTGTCGAAGGCCGTCCGGTGCTGAAGGCGGTCGACGATCATGACTGGGACGAGCCGTGGAACGACGGCGATTGAAACCGATCGCGCTTTTGTCGAGTGATCTCGACGGGACCCTGGCGGGCGACGCGCCGGCGACGTCACGATTTCGGTTGAAATGGCAAGCGCTCGATCCCGAGCACCGGCCGGTTCTCGTCTACAACAGCGGTCGCCTGGCCGACGATATCTTGAACTTCGTCGACGAAGTCGCTCTGCCGGCGCCGGACTATGTGATCGGCGGTGTCGGCACGATGCTCGCCGGTCCGCGGCACACCTCGCGCCCCACACACTTTACTGATTTGGGGCATTTTACCCAAAGATTTTCGGAAGGCTGGTCGCTTGAAAAGATCGATGCGGTGCTCGGGTCGCTCAAAGACACCGTCCGCCAGCCCGACGGCTATCAACACGCCTTCAAATCGAGCTGGTACCTGCTCGACGCAAGTCCGGAAGCCCTTGCCAGCATCGAGCGTGCTTTGGCCGAGGCCGGCCTGTCGGTGACGATGGTTTATTCGAGCGGACGCGATCTCGACATCCTGCCGCGCTCAGCAGACAAGGGCCAGGCGCTGGCCTGGCTGTGCAATGAGCTCGGCATCGGCCTCGATGAGGTGGTCGTCGCCGGCGATACCAACAACGACCGCAGCATGTTCGAGCTGCCCGGTGCGCGCGGGATTGTCGTTGCCAATGCGCTTCCCGAACTGCTTGACATGGCGCGGGCCAACCCGCTGATCTACAGCGCCAAGGAACAGTTCGCCCTTGGCGTCGTCGAAGGCCTCGTTCATTGGTCGGTGTTTGCGGACGCCCGATCCTGAACTGGAAATATTTATCTCCTTGTCACGGTTTGAGCGCCCATACCGTCGCGTGTAGTACGGCGCCCGCTTCGGCGATGAGACGTGCCGATTGCACCGGCTCAAAACCGCTGATCCGCTTCGTGCCAGCCCAACGACCGCGATCCGCAAAAACCTCGATCGATCCGTAGTCGAGGAATATCCGCAGCCGTTTTGGACGGGCTCCCTTGGCAATATAGTGGGGGGATTCCACTGCGTCGTCTCCATGACGAATGGCAAGTCCCTCGTCGTCGACGACAACCTTGAGCCGGACAGTTGGATGTTGCAGCTTCAGGTGGAAATGGGCACCCGGCTTTTCCAGCTCGAACAGGATTTCGACGGCGCCGTTGATAAAGCTTACCTGCTCTCCGGCTGCGAGGCGTGTCCGGTCCAGAATATGGCTCCGCAGGCTCTCGGCAGCGCCGATGGGCGGGGTGTGCAACTCGCCTGCAGACAGATGGATATTGCGAGGCAACGTCATGGCTGTGGGGAAATCGATTGCCGGCCCGGTGTCGGCCCAGTTGGCAAGCCAGCCTATGCCGACAATGGCATCGCCGTCGGCGAAGGCCTGGAAGGCGTAATTATCCGTCCCGAAGTCCAGTTCCTGTTCGAATTCCTTGGCAAAGGTCCGACCATCGAACCAGCCGACAATGGCCATTGTCAGGTTCTTGCGCCGGGTCGACTGGTCTTCACTGTTCATCAGCCCGAGAATCAGGACCCAGCGCGTCGCTGGGTCGGTCGCAGGCCCGTCGAGCGGCAGCAGACAGGGACATTCGATCGCCGTCGTACGATAGTGTTTCTCGACCAGAAGCTTGCCGACATACGTCCAGCCGGTGGCGGCCGTATGGTCACGGGTTTCGTAGAGCAGGACAACGCCGCCTTCTTCGCTCTGGCTGCCCAGCAGCATTTTCCAAAGGCCATCCGGTCCCCTGAAGACGTATGGGTCACGAAAATCCGCTGTCAATCCCTGGTCAAGCGGGCGGTATGGCAGGATGACATGCGCGTCTCCCGCCATGATGAGGTCGCTGGAAGTGGCCGTGAGTTGGATCTGCTGTTCCGGGATACGGTCCTGTACCTGCTCGGTGAAAAAGACGCGAATGCCCGGGCCATCGGCAAGCGGGATGGCCGAGCCGGAATAGGCGCCGCCCCGTTTGTCGGGCCTGGCGGTGAGATCTTCCGACGGAAACAGGAAGATTGGCATGTGACGCCACCGCAAATAATCGGAAGAGACGGCGTGCCCCCAATGCATCGTGTTCCAGCGAAGGCCATGCGAATAATGCTGATAGAACAGATGTGGGCGGCCTCCAAACCGGCCAAATCCGTTCGGATCGTTCATCCAGCCGAACGGCGGACGAAAATGATAGCTGTCGGGGATGTTCGGTGGGGCATTTCCCGGATTGGTGTGGAGAACTGTAATGCCGGTCTCCAGCACGTCGGCCAATGCGAACCAGTAGGCAACCGAAACCGAGGTCTGATCCGCATCGTAATCCAGTTCGACACTGCCGCCGCCGAAGACGTGAAAAATTCTGAACTCATGCTCTTCGGCGTTCGCGACGCTCACCTCGCCGAACTTGCCGCGAACGTTGGAAAACGACAGCGAGCCTGGAACGTCCGGCCTGGTCGCCTTGAGCCAGATATGGAAGGTGGCGTTGACCGGCAGATCGGCATGCAGGCTTCGAATGGTGTTCCCGGCCGCAATCCTTACCTGGCTGTCACTCATAAATAGGGCTCCGTTGCGTGCGGCTTTCCCAGGAAATACCGGATGCTCGACCTGGAATGCATTGCAGAAGGTTAAGGCTGGATTTTGACTTTGGCAAAGTCATTCCCCAGGATCGACAGTCCTTGAGGTCGATCGCCGCACGGATCGCCGCCTGCAGCTGCTGAACTCGCGGCGTAAGAAGGTTGACGGCTCGCAGAGCGTGATTGCATTGTCCGACGGCGCAACACCTTCTCTTTCCGCGGGTTTCGACCCGCGGCGCAATCCCGTGCAGCCATTGTCCAGATCGGCCAACCAGTTGTCCGCATACGATGGAACGACGAACGGGACCTCCGGACCGACTGCCGGGTTGGATCGGACGGTCGGTCCTGCGCTATGATTGAAAGCTGGATTTAGGAGGAGCTCATGGCCATCGGCCCTGACACCAAAGGCGTCTACACCATTGCCCCGACGCCGTTCGAGGCGGATGGCAAGATCGACTGGGAATCGCTTGATTCGATGGTCGATTTCTACGAGCGCTGCGGCGTCGATGGGATGACAATCCTCGGCATCATGGGTGAGGCCCCGAAGCTCGACGCCGGCGAATCGCTGGAGATCGTCAAGCGTGTCGTGGCGCGCACCAGGCTGCCGGTCATCGTCGGCGTCTCCGCCCCCGGCTTCGCCGCCATGCGCAGCCTTGCGCGCGCCGCGATGGAGCTTGGCGCGCAGGGCGTGATGATCGCGCCGCCGCCGGCGCTGCGCACCGACGACCAGATCGTCACCTATTTCCGCAACGCATCCGAAGCGGTCGGCGAGGATGTTCCTTTCGTCCTGCAGGATTATCCACTGACCCTTTCGGTCGTCATGACGCCGGCCGTCATCCGCCGCATCGTCACCGACAACCCGGCCTGCTTCATGCTCAAGCACGAGGACTGGCCGGGCTTGGAGAAGATCAGCGCGCTGCGCGGTTTCCAAAAGGACGGCTCGCTGCGGCCGCTGTCGATCCTTGCCGGTAATGGCGGCCTCTTTCTCGACTTCGAGATGGAGCGCGGTGCCGACGGCGCGATGACCGGCTATGCCTTCCCCGATATGCTGGTCGACATGGTGAAACTGTCCGCCGCCGGCGAGCGCGACAAGGCGCACGATCTTTTCGACGCCCACCTGCCCTATCTGCGCTATGAGCAGCAACCCGGCGTGGGACTTGCGGTACGCAAATATGTGATGATGAAGCGCGGCGCCATCGCGTCGGACGCCCAGCGCAAGCCGGGCAGTGCATTGTCGGCGGCGGCCAGACAAGAGGTCGACTATTTGCTCATGCGGCTGGAAAATCGCGTCCGCAAACAAGCCTTGAGATAACGCACTAGCGGGCGATTTGCCGCGCAATCACATCAATATATAGCCGCTTGCCTGGAAAGCACATTTTTCGCCGCGCATTGCCAAGTGTCCGTTTCGCGGCACGGTTCGGTCTTTGAAGCAGCTGGCATGTAACGGCGGGTCAAACCACGCGGTGAGGGCGCGGCATTCCGCATCCAACCAGCAACGGGTTCGCGTAGTGTTCAGTTTGCACAAACAGTCTTGGAAGGACTGCAAGGAAACAAAAAAACGCACATAAAAATAACAGCTTACTGGATAAAGCTGGTGCGGTCGAGAAGACTCGAACTTCCACGGGTTGCCCCACAGCGACCTCAACGCTGCGCGTCTACCAATTCCGCCACGACCGCACGTGGTAGGAGCCGGAACGAACCGGCTCGCGGCGTGTAGCAAATCGTTTCCGGCGAAACAAGGGCGCGTCGCGCAATAAATGCCCGCGCTTCGGCATAACCCTCCAAAGAGCTGAAACGCGCTCGCAACTGGACGTTTCAGCCGATTGCCGCCATATGTGGGGCTAATGCATGTCGCCCAAAAGTGCGCAGCGGTTTTGGGACAACGACATGCACAAATCAAGAATCTAAAGCGCGCCACGGTTCCCTTCAAACGCGGCGCGCTTTAGACGAGACACACCATGACAGAACGCAGCCAGATCGCCACGTCGTTCCTGCCCCTGCCCGGTTCGGCGCCGGTCGAATGGCGGATCGAACCCGGCCTCACCGCCTATCCGGATGCGCTTGCCGTGATGGAGGCGCGTGCCGAAGCGATCCGAGGCGGCGGCGCCGGCGAGATGGTCTGGCTGGTCGAGCACCCGCCGCTCTACACCGCCGGCACCAGCGCCCGCATCGAGGACCTGATCGAGCCCGACCGTTTCCCGGTGTTCGCGGCAGGACGCGGCGGCGAATACACCTATCATGGGCCAGGCCAGCGGGTCGCTTATGTGATGCTCGACCTGAAGCGGCGGCGCGAGGATGTTCGCGCCTTCGTCGCGGCACTTGAACAATGGATCATCGGCACGCTCGCCGCTTTCAACGTGCGCGGCGAACGGCGCGAGAACCGTGTCGGCGTCTGGGTGGTGCGGCCGGATCGCCCCGCCCTGCCCGACGGATCGCTCGCCGAGGACAAGATCGCCGCCATCGGCATCAGGCTGAGGCGCTGGGTGAGCTTTCACGGCATCGCCATCAATGTCGAGCCGGATCTCAGCCACTTCAGCGGCATCGTGCCGTGCGGTGTGCAGGACCACGGCGTCACCAGCCTCGTCGACCTCGGCCTTCCCCTGGCAATGGCCGATCTCGATCTTGCGCTGAAATCTGCCTTCGAGGATGTCTTCGGACCCACCGCAGCTCTGCTTGTCGAAACGGCTTGCAAGGCCGGCTGACGAAGCGGCGCTGAACCACCGAGCTCCGATGCCGCCCCTCACCCCGCGAAGAACGAGGCGCGCTGCCTCACATCGCTCCGATCCAGATCGCCATGGAAATGAGAAACGTGCTCATGCAAACCAGAGACACGACATCCTGAACAAGACCGGTCATAACGCTCTCCTGTTTTCAGTATGTTCGTATTTTGTTCTGAATTTGTTCGGATGTCAACGGCGGCAATCCGAGCGTGGCACGGATTTCGGGCGATCAGTTCGGCACGGTTAAGGAAAGGTTGAGAGCGGGTTTCTCTGTTTCCGCGCTGGCTGCGTGCGGGGAAACACGGTCGCTGGTGATCAGCCCGTTAGGTGTGTCGAGATTCAGGTCAGGCCGCGCCGACAATGGTGGCTTCCGAGAACCGGAGCGGAGCGTACTTCAGTACGTGAGCCCACATGACCCGAAATCAAGATCGATTTCGGTCATGCGCGAAATCAAAGTTCTACAGCGTCCTTTGCGCGCCCAAGAGGGCGCGCGGCGCTGTAGGGAAGCGCAGGAAACCGCCGTTCGCAGGCCGGTTGAATATCGATACACCTAAAGCGGAACAACCTTGCCGTCGGCGAGCGTGACGCGACGGTCCATGCGCGAGGCAAGCTCGTGATTGTGGGTGGCGATCAGCGCCGCCAGGCCCGACTGCCGGACCAGCGCCCCCAGTGCCTCGAACACATAGGAGGCGGTGACCGGGTCGAGGTTGCCGGTCGGCTCGTCGGCCAGCAGCACCAGCGGCGCATTGGCAACGGCGCGCGCGATGGCGACGCGCTGTTGCTCGCCGCCGGACAGTTCGGACGGCCGGTGCTGCGCGCGTTTGCCGATCTGCATGTAGTCGAGCAGTTGCGCCGATCGCTCGGCGGCCTCCTTGCGCGGCAGCCCTTTTATCAGTTGCGGCATCATGATGTTTTCCAGCGCCGTGAACTCCGGCAGCAGGTGATGGAACTGATAGACGAAGCCGACATCGTTGCGGCGGATCGCCGTGCGCTCGTCGTCGGAAAGCCGCCCGCAGGCGCGGCCGGCCAGAATGACATCGCCGGCGTCCGGCCGCTCCAGCAGTCCGGCGGTATGCAACAGCGTCGATTTGCCGGTGCCCGAAGGCGCCACCAGCGCCACGATCTCACCGCGCTTCAGCGAAAAATCGGCGCCGTTGAGGATGGTCAGCTTGCGCGGCCCCTGGACATAGTGCCGCTCGACGCTCTTCAGCTCGATAATGGCCTCGGCCATCATTCATACCTCAGCGCTTCGACCGGATCGAGCCTGGCCGCGCGCCATGCCGGAAACAGCGTCGCCAGGAACGACAGCACCAGCGCCATCAGCACCACCGAGATCGTCTCGCTGGCGTCCATGCGGGCAGGCAACTGGCTCAGGAAGTAGAGCTCGGGATTGAACAGCCTTTCGCCGGCCAGCCAGGAGAAGAACTGGCGAATGCGCTCGACGTTCAGGCAGATGATGACGCCGAGGAGGACGCCGGCGAGGGTGCCCACCACGCCGATCGCCGCCCCCGTCATCAGGAAGATGCGCAGGATCGCGCCGCGCGTGGCGCCCATGGTGCGCAGGATGGCGATATCGTGGCCCTTGTCCTTGACCAGCATGATCAGCCCCGAAATGATGTTGAGCGCCGCGACCAGCACGATCAGCGTCAGGATCATGAACATGACGTTGCGCTCCACTTGCAGCGCATCGAAGAATGTCCGGTTGCGTTCTCGCCAGTCGACCATGGTGATCGGCCGCTGCGACGCCTCCTCGACCTTCAGCTTCAGCGCGTCGACATTGTCGGGATTGTCGACATAGATTTCGATCGCCTGGGCCAGGCCATCCATGTTGAAATAGAGCTGCGCTTCCGAAAACGGCATGTAGACAATGGAGCTGTCATATTCCGACATGCCGACCTCGAAGATCGCCGTGATCGGGTAACCCTTCATGCGCGGTGTCGTGCCGAGCGGCGTCACATCGCCGTCGGGCGCGATCAGCGTGATGGTGTCGCCGAGCACAAGACCGAGATTGTCGGCCATGCGGCTGCCGATGGCGACGCCCTCGCCTGTGTCGAAGCCGGCGATCGAGCCCTGCTTGATATTGTTGGCGACGATTGAAATCTTGCCCAGGTCCTCGCCGCGTATGCCGCGCACCAGCGCCCCTGATCCGCCGCCGACATTGCCTTGCGCCAGCACCTGCCCGTCGATCAGCGGAATGGCGTATTGGACGCCGGGCACGCCGTTGATGCGGCCGGCGATCTGCGCATAGTCCTCCAGGGGCATCTCGAGCGGCTGCACAATCAGATGACCGTTGACGCCGAGGATGCGCGTCAGAAGCTCGGCGCGAAAGCCGTTCATGACAGCCATCACCACGATCAGCGTGGCGACGCCCAGCATGATGCCGAGGAACGAGATCGAGGCAATGACGGAGATCACCGTCTCCTTGCGGCGCGAGCGCAGATAGCGCCACGCGACCATGCGTTCGAACACGGAAAAAGCTCCGGCGGCCATGGGTTTAGCTGCTGCCGCTCCACTCATGCGGCAAGACCGAAGCGTTTCTTCACGTCCGCGACCGGCAGCGTTTCACGCTCGCCGTTCCTGCGGTTCTTGATCTCGACCTCGCCGGCGGCCACGCCGCGCGGCCCGACGATCACCTGCCACGGCAGTCCGATCAGGTCGGCTGTGGCGAACTTGCCGCCCGGCCGCTGGTCGGTGTCGTCGTAGAGCACGTCCTTGCCGACGGCGACAAACGCCGCATAGAGTTCATCGCAGATGCGGTCGCAGTCGGCGTCGCCGGCTTTCATATTGATCAGGCCGATGTCGAAAGGCGCCACCGCCTCCGGCCAGATGATGCCGTTGTCGTCGTGGCTGGCCTCGATGATCGCCGCGACCAGCCGCGTCGGGCCGATGCCGTAGGAACCTCCGGAAGCAAAATGATCCTTGCCGTCGGGCCCGGTCACCTTGGCGCCCATCGGCTTCGAATATTTGTCGCCGAAATGGAAGATGTGGCCGACCTCGATGCCGCGCGCCGAGACGCGATCGCTTGTCGCGACCTTCTCCCACGCCGCCTCGTCGTGCATCTCGTCGGTCGCCGCATAGGGCGTCGTCCATTTCTTGACGATGTCGCCGATCTCGGCATCGTTGGAGAAGTCCGTGTCCGCCCCCGGCACGTCAAGCGCGAGATAGTCGCGATGGCAATAGACCTGGCTCTCGCCGGTGTCGGCCAAGATGATGAATTCGTGGCTGAGATCGCCGCCGATCGGCCCGGTGTCGGCACGCATCGGGATTGCCTGCAGCCCCATGCGCGTGAACGTCCTGAGATAGGACACGAACATCCTGTTATAGGCCGCCCTGGCGCTTTCGAAGTCGAGATCGAAGGAATAGGCGTCCTTCATCAGGAACTCTCTGCTGCGCATGACGCCGAAGCGCGGCCGCACCTCGTCGCGGAACTTCCACTGGATGTGATAGAGATTGAGCGGCAGATCCTTGTAGGACTTCACATAGGCGCGGAAAATCTCGGTGACCACCTCCTCGTTGGTCGGCCCATAGAGCATGTCCCGATCCTGCCGGTCCTTGATGCGCAGCATCTCCTTGCCATAGTCGTCATAGCGGCCGCTTTCGCGCCACAGCTCGGCCGACTGGATGGTCGGCATCAGAATCTCAAGCGCGCCGGCCCGGTCCTGCTCCTCGCGAACGATCCGGCAGACCTTGTCCAGCACCCTCTTGCCGAGCGGCAGCCAGGAAAAACTGCCTTGCCCCTGCTGGCGGACCATGCCGGCGCGCAGCATCAGCCGGTGCGAGACGATTTCGGCCTCGCGCGGATTTTCTTTAAGGATAGGCAGGAAATAGCGCGACAAACGCATGGACCGGTCCGTGAGAGAGAGGATTGCCGCACCGGAATCGGCGCAGCGCAGGCTTGCTTGCCCCGGCTTCATAGCCATTTCATGACGGAATGGAAACCCGCCTCCCCCAAGCCAACTGGCAGCCAACTGGGCGGCCACTGGGGCGTCGCAAAGGCGCCGCAGTGCCGGGTTCGCCTTGCTGGTCGTTTTGCAAGCAACGCCTGCCATACTATTGTGCAGTGCAGCACGAGATTGCTTATTTCCGGGCAAAATTCTGCGTGACATTTTCACCCGGCTTGGTCTAATGTGCGCCGATAAACGAGAGGGCGGAAAGAAATCTGCTCTCCTACGCGGTCAAAGTCTTGGGAGGATGCGATCTAGGCGCGGTTACTCGCTGCCGCCGGATACCGGAAACAGATCGGACGCGTTTAAATTGCAAGGCCTCGTGCCTTGCATTTTTTTTGTGCAATCATTTGGTTAGCACGACAAATTGCTAAACCACTTTACCTGGTCCCCAGGACAGCCGGTTCGGAACCTGCATTGGCTTCCACCCCGGATTGGTGCTCGCATGCAAGATGTGGCCAGCCGTACCCGGCGGTCTAGTTTTCGGGACTCCGGCTGAAATCCGGCACGATGTGCGGGATGTCGTCGATGCCGAGGCCGAGGCCCCGCGTCATGCCATAAAAGATGCCAAGCAGAACCAGCGTGACGATCGTCGTCCGCAGCACCGCGCGCAGCATATGCGGTCCGCGCGGCGCGCTGGATACCGTGCCCAGCGTCACGTCCTCATCCTCGTCCTGCGTCCTCAGGCTGAACGGCAGGATGGCGAACAGCACCACCCACCATGTGATGAAGAACAGGGCGAGAAATGAAACCCAGCTCATGCTTGCTCCAGTTCGACCAGCGTGCCGAAGAAATCCTTGGGATGCAGGAAAAGCACCGGCTTGCCGTGCGCGCCGGTCTTCGGGTTGCCGTCGCCCAGGACGCGGGCGCCGCTGGCCTTGAGGTGATCTCGCGCGGCAAGAATGTCGTCGACCTCATAGCACAGATGATGCATGCCGCCCGAGGGGTTCTTCTCGAGGAATGCCGCGATCGGCGAACCCTCACCAAGCGGCTCCAGCAATTCGATCTTGGTATTGCCGACATCGACGAACACCACCGTCACGCCATGCTCCGGCAGCGCCTGCGGCGCCGTCACCCGAGCGCCGAGCGTGTCGCGATAAGCCGCTGTCGCCGCAGCCAGATCCGGCACGGCAAGCGCGACATGGTTCAGGCGTTCAAGCATTGGTTTTCCTCAGGGCAGTAAGGCAATAGGGCAGTATGGAAGTAGGGAAAAACGACTTTCTCCCCCTACTGCCGTACTGCCCTACTCCCCTATTCCCTTACCTTGTGACGAACACCGTCACCAGCGGCTTCTTGCCCCAGGCTTCATTGGCGGCGCCACGGACGGCGCGGCGCACTGCCTCCTGCACAAGGTCGAGATCTCTTCGGCGCTGACGGGGGATGGAGTCCACGGCGCCGATTGCCGCATCGATCATCAGGTCCTCCAGGCTCTCGCCGCGGCCATCGGCCTCGGCGACGCCGATGGCGACCAGATCGGGATCGCCGGCGAGCTCATATTTGTCGTCGAGCACGACATTGACCGCGACATGGCCGGCGAAAGACAGCTTGCGCCGGTCGCGAATGCCCATCGCCTGGTCGGTGCCGATCAGCCTGCCGTCCTTGTAGATGCGGCCGAACGGCACCTGGTCGATGATCGCCGCAGCACCGGGATAGAGCCGCAGCATGTCGCCGTTGCGCACCTGCGCCACCTGGCCGATGCCGGACACCGACATCAGCGATCCCTGCGCCACCAGATGCGCCGCTTCGCCATGCACGGGAACGCCGATCTGCGGGCGCACCCATTCATACATCTTGCGCAGCTCGCTGCGGCGCGGATGGCCCGAGACATGCACCAGCGCATCACCGTCCTCGATGATCTTGATGCCGAGATCGATCAGACGGTTCTTGATCTCGAGGATGCCCTTCTCGTTGCCGGGAATGGTGCGCGAGGAAAACACCACCGTGTCGCCTGCCGTCAGCGACACCGATTTCATCTCCTCGCGCGACAGTTTCGCCAGTGCCGCAAGCGGCTCGCCCTGGCTGCCGGTGCAAATGATGACGAGGTTCTCGCGCGGGATGAACCCAAAATCCTCCTCGGCGATGAATTCGGGCAGCCCAACCATGTAGCCGAGCTCGCCGGCAACATCGATGACGCGCTTCAGCGAGCGGCCGAGCACCAGGCACTGCCGGCCGGCATCGCGTGCCGCCTTGGCAATGGAGACGATGCGTCCGACATTGGAGGAAAAGGTGGTGACCGCAACGCGGCCCTTGGCGCTCTGGATGACGCCCTTGAGGCCCTCGCCAACCGCGACTTCCGACGGCGACACCCCTTCCCGCAGCGCATTGGTGGAATCGCAGATCAACGCCAGCACGCCGTTGTCGCCATAGGCGCGAAAGCGCGCCTCGTCGGTCAGCGGACCGATCGTCGGCGCCGGATCGATCTTCCAATCACCGGTGTGGATGACGGTGCCGGCCGGCGAGGTGATCGCCAGCGACATCGGCTCGGGGATCGAATGCGCGACCGGGATGGCCTCGATCTCGAACGGGCCGGCGCTGAACTTTTCACCGGCGCGGTAGATCGTCACCGGGATCTTTGGTGCGCCCTGCTCGCCCTGCCGCTTGGCTTCCAGCAATCCAGCGCCGAACGGCGTCATCCAGACCGGCGCCTTGAGCTTCGGCCATGTGTCGAGCAGCGCGCCGTAATGGTCCTCATGCGCGTGGGTGATGACGATGCCGCGCAGATTGGCGACGTTCTCCTCGATGAAGCGCGTGTCGGGCAGCACCAGGTCGACGCCAGGCAGGCTGGCATCGGGAAAGGTCACGCCGACATCGACGACGATCCATTCACGCGCATTGGCTGGCCCGTAGCCATAGAGGGCGAAGTTCATGCCGATCTCGCCGACGCCGCCAAGCGGCACGAAGACGAGTTCGGCGTTTTCCGCTGTCGCCATGATCATTCCTTTCCTGGCCGGTCAACCCAAGCCCGTCAAAATCTGGGGCCAGTCAAACCTGAGCCCGTAAAAAACTTGGCCTGTCAAAACCTTGGCCTGCCAAACCTGGGGGGCCCGTCAAACCTGGGCCGACGCGACCGCACCGAAATGCACGTCGCCGGCGGCGATCGTCAGAACCGAACCCTCATCGTCGCGGATCACGAAACGGCAGTCCTCGTCAATGGTCTCGAACGTGCCGCGCACCACATTACCGTCAATTCTGACAGCAACCTGCCCGCCAAGCCCTGCCGCGCGCGCCAGCCAGCGCCGCCTGACGGCGGCCAACCCGCGCCCATCGTTCCACAGCCGCGCATTCTCGCTCCAGGCATCCGACAGCGCCAGAAACAATGTCTCGGCATCGCAAGCAGCGCCCAGCGCGCCAAGCGATGTCGCGGGATAAGGCAAATCCTTGGGGTATGCCACAACATTGACACCGATGCCGACCGCCACCGCAAAGCGATCGCCTTGGAGTATCGCCGATTCCAGCAGGATGCCGGCAAGCTTGGCGCCGGAGGCAAGCACATCGTTCGGCCATTTCAGCTCGAAACGGTTTTTTCCATCGCTGCCGCCGTCGAGGCCGATTGCGATCCTGCCCTTCGGCACGACGGCGTCGAGCGCATCGGCCAGCGCCAGCCCGGCGACGAAGCCGAGCGTCGCGGCGAGGCGAAGCTCGGCATTGGTGACCACCAGCAGCGTCGCCGCCAGATTGCCCTCGGGGGTCGCCCAGACCCGGCCGCGCCGGCCACGCCCGCTTTCCTGTTTTTTCGAAACGACCCAGAGCTTGCCCGGATCTCCCGCCCGCGCACGGTCGAGCGCCAGCGCATTGGTGGAACCGACGGTGTCATGTGCCTCGAGCCGGAACCCTTCCGAGGCCGCTGTTGGAGCCAGCCGAAATGCCATCCCGTCAGAAGAATGTCTTGGCGGCGGCTTCGGCATAGGTGCCGATCGGCCCGCCGATCAGCACATAGAACAGCACGAAGGCGCCGCAGACGCCAAGCACGATGCGAAGCTCGGTCGCCATCGGCACGAAGCCGCCGACCGCTTCGTCGAACCACATGATCTTGATGATCCGCAGATAATAATAGGCGCCCACCACCGAGGCCAGCACGCCGATGATCGCCAGCGCGTAGAGGTTGGCGTTTATGGCGGCAAGGAACACGTACCACTTCCCCCAGAAGCCGGCGAGCGGCGGAATGCCGGCCAGCGAGAACATCAGGATGGTCAGGATCGTCGCCATGATCGGATTGGTCGACGACAGGCCGGCGAGATCGCTGATCTGTTCGACATTGCCTTCCTTGCGCCGCATGGCGAGGATGAAGGCGAAGGTGCCGAGCGTCATCACCAGATAGATCAGCATGTAGATGGCGACGCCGCGCACGCCGGCCTGGCTGTTGGCGGCGAGGCCGACCAGGGCGTAGCCCATATGGCCGATCGAGGAATAGGCCATCAGCCGCTTGATGTTGGTCTGGCCGATAGCCGCAAAGGCGCCGAGCAGCATCGAGGCGATCGAGATGAAGACGATGATCTGCTGCCAGTCGGCGGCGATCGGCTGGAAGGCGTCCATGGTGACGCGCACGATCAGCGCCATCGCCGCCATCTTCGGCGCCGCCGCGAGGAAGGCCGTCACCGGCGTCGGCGCGCCTTCATAGACGTCGGGCGTCCACATGTGGAACGGCACCGCCGATATTTTGAAGGCGAGGCCGGCCAGCACGAAGACCAGGCCGAACACCAGGCCAAGCTGCCGCTCGCCGCCGCCAAGTGTTGCGGCGATCTCCTGGAAGCCGGTGTTGCCGGTGTAGCCGTAGACGAGGCTGATGCCGTAGAGCAGCATGCCGGACGACAGCGCGCCGAGGACGAAATATTTCAACCCCGCCTCGGTCGAGCGCAGATTGTCCCGGTTGATCGCCGCCAGCACGTAGATTGCCAGCGACTGCAGTTCGAGGCCGAGATAAAGCCCGATCATGCCGTTGGCCGAGATCATCAGCATCATGCCGAGCGTGCACAGCAGGATCAGCACCGGATACTCGAACTTGTCGAAATGCTCCGCCTTGGCGAAGCGCATCGACATGACCAGCGTCACCGCCGACCCGACCAGCGCCAGCACCTTCATGAAGCGGGCGAAGGGATCCTGGACGAAGGCTTCGCCGTAAGCGTTGCCCTGCCCGGTGGAAAAGATCGTCCAGACGCCGGCAACCACCAGGACGGCCACGGCAAGGCCGCTGACCGTGGTGGTGGTGTTTGCGCGCGAATAGGCGCCGAGCATCAGCAGCGCCAGGGCGCCGACGGCGAGGATCAGCTCTGGCGTCGACAGCGACAGGCTGGAGAGAAGGTCCGGCGTCATGGTTCGCAAACCTCTCGGGTCAGTTCGCCGCCGCGGTCTGCGCGGTGTCGATGGATGCGGTGACATTGGTGACGAGCGCCTTGACCGATGCGGCGGTCGCGTCGAAGACCGGCGCCGGGTAGACGCCGAAGAAGATGACCAGCACGGCCAGCGGGTAGATGATCACCTTCTCGCGCGTCGACAGGTCGAGCAGGCCTTTCAGGCTGTCCTTGGTCAGCGCGCCGAAGATCACCCGGCGATACAGCCACAGGGCATAGGCCGCCGACAGGATGACGCCGGTGGCGGCGAAGAACGCCACCCAGGTGTTGACCCGAAACACGCCGAGCATGGTCAGGAACTCGCCGACGAAGCCGCTGGTGCCGGGCAGGCCGACATTGGCCATGGTGAAGATCATGAACACGGTGGCGTATTTCGGCATGTTGTTGACCAGCCCGCCATAGGCGTCGATGTCGCGCGTGTGCATGCGGTCGTAGATGACGCCGACGCAGAGGAACAGCGCGCCGGAGACCAGGCCGTGCGACAGCATCTGGAAAATCGCCCCCTGGACGCCTTCCTGGTTCATCGCGAAGATGCCCATGGTGACGAAGCCCATATGGGCGACCGACGAATAGGCGATCAGCTTCTTCATGTCCTCCTGCATCAACGCCACCAGCGAGGTGTAGATGATGGCGACGACGGACAGCGCGAAGACCAGCGGCGCAAACATCTCCGAGGCGATCGGAAACATCGGCAGGGAGAAGCGCAGGAAGCCGTATCCGCCCATCTTGAGCAGGATGGCGGCCAGGATCACCGAACCGGCCGTCGGCGCCTCGACATGCGCGTCCGGCAGCCAGGTGTGCACCGGCCACATCGGCATCTTCACGGCGAAGGAGGCGAAGAAGGCGAGCCATAGCCAGGTCTGCATGGAGGCCGGGAAGTCGTGCGTCAGCAGCGTCGGGATGTCGGTGGTGCCGGACTGGAAGAACATCGCCATGATGGCGAGCAGCATCAGCACCGAGCCGGCCAGCGTGTAGAGGAAGAACTTGAACGAGGCGTAGACGCGCCGCTTGCCGCCCCACACGCCGATGATGATGAACATCGGGATCAGGCCGGCTTCGAAGAAGACGTAGAACAAGACGATGTCGAGCGCGCAGAACACGCCGATCATCAGCGTCTCCAGCAGCAGGAAGGCGATCATGTAGGCCTTGACGCGCTTCTCGATCGATTCCCACGAAGCCAGGATGCAGAGCGGCATCAGGAAGGTGGTCAGGATGACGAACAGCATGGAGATGCCGTCGACGCCCATATGGTAGGAGATGCCGGAATCCAGCCAGGCAAATTTTTCGACGAACTGGAAGCCGGGCTCCGCATTGTCGAAGCCGGTCCAGATGAACAGCGAGATGATGAAGGTGATACCAGTCGTCCACAACGCGATGGCGCGGATGTTGCGGCGGGCATTCTCGCTGTCGTCATTGATCAGCAGAATGAACAGCACACCAACCAGCGGCAGGAAGGTGACCAGCGAGAGGATCGGCCAGGCGGTCATCAGAGCATCATCCAGGTGACGAATGCGGCAACGCCGATCAGCATGGCGAAGGCATAGTGATAGAGGTAGCCGGTCTGCAGCTTGACGACCCGGTTGGTGACGTCGACGACGCGCGCAGAAACCCCGTCAGGACCAAGTCCGTCGATCACGGTGCCGTCGCCGGTCTTCCACAGGAAGTGGCCGAGGCGTTTTGCCGGCCGCACGAACAGGAAGTCGAAGAGTTCGTCGAAATACCACTTATTGAGCAGGAAGGCGTAGAGCCCGCGATGCTGCGCCGCCAGGTTCTTCGGCATTTCCGGCGCGCGGATGTAGAATTGCCAGGCAATCGCAAAGCCGATCAGCATGGCGACGAAAGGCGACAGCTTCACCCAAAATGGCACTTCGTGGATGTCGTGCAGGATGTGATTCTCCGGCAGCGTGAACAGCGACGCCTTCCAGAACTCGGCATAGCCCTCGCCGATGAAGGCGCCATGGAAGATCACGCCGGCGAACAGCGCGCCAGCCGCCAGGATGTACAGCGGCACCAGCATGACCGGCGGCGATTCATGGACGTGGTGCATGACCTCGTGGCTCGCCCGCGGCTGGCCGTGGAAGGTCATGAAGATCAAGCGCCAGGAATAGAAGCTGGTGAAACAGGCAGCGACGACCAGCAGCACGAAGGCAAGGCCGGCGACCGGATTGTGCGCGGCAAAGGCGCTTTCGATGATCGCGTCCTTGGAGAAGAAGCCGGCGGTGCCGATGACCGTCACCGGAATGCCGACGCCGGTCAGCGCCAGCGTGCCGATCACCATCATCCAGTAGGTCTTCGGAATGAGCGTTCTGAGGCCGCCCATCCTGCGCATGTCCTGTTCATCCGAGACGGCGTGGATCACCGAGCCGGAGCCAAGGAACAGCAGCGCCTTGAAGAAGGCATGCGTGAACAGATGGAAGATGGCCGCGCCATAGGCGCCGACGCCGAGCGCCACGAACATGTAGCCGAGCTGCGAGCAGGTCGAATAGGCGATGACGCGCTTGATGTCGTTCTGGACAAGGCCGACGGTCGCCGCGAAGAAGGCGGTGAAGGCGCCGATGAAGGTGACCACGATCAGCGCCGAATGCGACAGTTCGAACAGCGGCGACAGCCGCGCCAGCATGAACACGCCGGCCGTCACCATGGTGGCGGCATGGATGAGCGCCGAGACCGGCGTAGGGCCTTCCATGGCGTCGGGCAGCCAGGTGTGCAGCGGCACCTGGGCCGACTTGCCCATGGCGCCCATGAACAGCAAGAGGCAGACGACGGTCATCGCAGCCTGCTTGTCGAGCGCATAGCCGAGGAAGGTCAGCACGGCAGCGCCCTGCGAGCCGCCTTCGGCCGGAATGAACGTCGCCGCATTGGCGAAGATGGTGCCGAGATTGACCGAGCCGAACAGCACGAACACGCCGAAGATGCCGAGCGCGAAACCGAAATCGCCGACGCGGTTGACGACGAAGGCCTTGATCGCGGCGGCATTGGCCGACGGCTTCTTGTACCAGAAGCCGATCAGCAGATAGGAGGCGAGGCCGACGCCTTCCCAGCCGAAGAACATCTGCACGAGGTTGTCGGCCGTCACCAGCATCAGCATGGCGAAGGTGAACAGCGACAGATAGGCGAAGAAGCGCGGCCGGTTCGGGTCGTGATGCATGTAGCCGATCGAGTAGATGTGGACCAGCGCCGACACCGTGTTGACGACGACCAGCATCACCACCGTCAGCGTGTCGATGCGCAGTGCCCATGCGGCTTCCAACCCGCCCGACTGGATCCAGCGCAGCACCGGCACGGTGAACACCTCGCCCTCGCCGAAGCCGACGGCGAAGAAGGCGACCCACGACAGCACGGCTGATATCACCAGGAAGCCGGAGGTGATGTATTCGGACGCCTTGGCGCCGAGCGACGTGCCGAACAGGCCGACGATCAGGAAGCCGAGCAGAGGAAGGAAGACGATGGCCTGATACATGGTGGTTTCCGTCAACCCTTCATCATATTCACGTCTTCGACCGCGATCGAGCCGCGGTTGCGGAAGAAGACGACGAGAATGGCGAGGCCGATCGCCGCTTCAGCCGCTGCGACCGTCAGCACGAACAGCGCGAACACCTGTCCGACGAGATCGCCTAGCGCTGCCGAGAAGGCGACGAAATTGATGTTGACCGCAAGCAGGATCAGCTCGATCGACATCAGGATGACGATGATGTTCCTGCGGTTGAGAAAAATGCCGAACACGCCGAGCGTGAACAGGATCGCCGATACGGTCAGATAATGTGCGATGCCGACGACCATCTCAGATTCCTTCGCCCGTCTTGACCTTGCGGATTTCCATTCCCGTTGCCGGCGTGCGGCCGACCTGGGCGGCGATCGACTGCCGCTTGATGCCCGGCTTGTGGCGCAGCGTCAGCACGATGGCGCCGATCATGGCGACCAGCAGCACAAGGCCGGCAATCTGGAAATAGTAGAGGTAGTCGGTGTAGAGGATGTCGCCGAGCGCTGCCGTGTTCGAACGCGCGGCAAGGTCCGGAGTGGGTTTTGCAACCGTTGCCGCCAGTTGCGGCGCGAATGTATAGCCGCCGAGTACGACGATCAGCTCAGCCGCCAGGATCAGCCCAACCAGCGCGCCGATCGGCGCGTATTGCAGGGCGCCTTCCTTCATCTCGGCGAAATCGACGTCGAGCATCATGACGACGAACAGGAACAGCACCATGACCGCGCCGACATAGACGACGAGCAGGATCATCGCCAGGAACTCGGCGCCGGTCAGCATGAACAGGCCGGCGGCATTGAAGAAGGTCAGGATCAGGAACAGCACCGAATGCACGGGATTGCGCGCCGAAATGACCATGAACGCCGACGCCACCGCGACAAATGCGAAGAGGTAGAAAAAGGCCGCCTCTAATCCGTTCAGCATGGGTTCCCCCGGGTTCCTGGTCCGAACAGGACGCCCGTCCTGTTCGATGTTTGCCACCGCCTCCGGTCGGCAAGTTTCGTGTTCCTTAGACGAGGCCTCTCGCCCCGTCCATGCGTCAAATGTCAGCGGTACGGCGCGTCCAGCGTGATGTTGCGCGCCAGTTCGCGCTCCCAGCGGTCGCCATTGGCCAAGAGCTTGTCCTTGTCGTAATAAAGTTCCTCGCGCGTCTCGGTCGCGAATTCGAAATTCGGCCCCTCGACGATGGCGTCGACCGGGCAGGCTTCCTGGCAGAAGCCGCAATAGATGCACTTCACCATATCGATATCATAGCGCACGGTGCGGCGGGTGCCGTCGTTGCGACGCGGACCGGCCTCGATGGTGATCGCCTGCGCCGGACAGATCGCCTCGCACAATTTGCAGGCGATGCAGCGTTCCTCGCCGTTCGGATAGCGGCGCAGCGCATGCTCGCCGCGAAAGCGCGGGCTGATCGGCCCCTTCTCGTGCGGATAGTTGATCGTCTCCTTCGGCGCGAAGAACTGGCGCATCGACAGGAAGAAAGCGCTGACGAAATCCTGCAGCAGCAGGGATTTTGCGGCTTGGGCTAGAGCAGACATCACGCAAACCCCGTGATCTTGAGGAACGCGGCGACAATCACCACCATCGCCAGCGAGATCGGCAGGAAGACCTTCCAGCCGAGCCGCATCAGCTGGTCGTAGCGGTAGCGCGGCACGAAGGCCTTCACCATCGAGATCATGAAGAACACCAGGCAGACCTTGAGCACGAACCAGATCAGCCCCGGCACCCAGGTGAAGGGAGCGAAGTCGAAGGGCGGCAGCCAGCCGCCGAGGAACAGGATGGTGGCCAGCGCGCACATCAGCACGATGGCGACATACTCGCCGAGGAAGAACAGCAGGAACGGCGTCGACGAATATTCGACCATATGGCCGGCGACGAGTTCCGATTCGGCTTCCACCAGGTCGAAGGGCGGGCGGTTCGTTTCGGCCAGCGCCGAGATGAAGAAGATGACGAACATCGGGAACAGCGACAGCCAATGCCAGTCGAGGAAGGTATTGGGCAGGCCAACCCTTGTGCCAAGGCCGTCCTGCTGCGACAGCACGATGTCGGACAGGTTGAGCGAGCCGACGCAAAGCAGCACCGTGACGATGACGAAACCGATCGAGACCTCGTAGGACACCATCTGCGCGGCCGAGCGCAGCGCGCCGAGGAACGGATATTTCGAGTTGGACGCCCAGCCGCCCATGATCACGCCATAGACTTCGAGCGAGGAGATGGCGAAGACATAGAGGATGCCGACATTGACGTTGGCGATCGCCCAGCCCTCATTGACCGGGATCACCGCCCAGGCCGAAATCGCCAGAACCGCCGAGACCAGGGGCGCCAGCAGAAAAACGCCCTTGTTGGCGCCGGACGGAATCACCGGCTCCTTGAACACGAACTTCAGCAGGTCGGCGAAAGCCTGCAGCGTGCCCCATGGGCCGACGACGTTCGGGCCGCGGCGCAACTGCACCGCCGCCCAGATCTTGCGGTCCGCGTACAGGATGTAGGCGACGAAGATCAACAGCACGACGATCAGCACGACCGACTTCAGCAGGATGAGCAGCGCCGGCAGCACGTAGAAGGAGAAGAAGGTGTCCATGCTATTCCGCCGCCTGCCTAAAACCGTTTTTCGCCAGCGCCGAGCATTCCGCCATCACTGCGGAAGCCCGCGCGATCGGGTTGGTCAGGTAGAAATCCTTGACCGGCGAGGTGAAGGCGTCCTTGCCCAGCCGCCCGCCGAGCTTCGCCACCTCAGCGATATCGTCGGCATTGCCGGCCGCGACCTGGTCGATGCGGGCAAGATGCGGGTATTCGCCATAGAGCTTTGCGCGCAGCTGCGGCAGCGAATCGAACGACAATCTCTTGCCCAGCACATCCGATAGCGCCCGCAGGATCGCCCAGTCCTCGCGCGCATCGCCCGGCGCGAAGCCGGCGCGGTTGGTCTGTTGCACCCGGCCCTCGGTGTTGACGTAGGTGCCCGACTTTTCGGTATAGGCGGCGCCCGGCAGGATGACGTCGGCGCGGTGCGCGCCGTGGTCGCCATGCGTGCCGATATAGACGACGAAGGCGCCGCCGGTCCTGGCCATGTCAATCTCGTCGGCGCCGAGCAGGAACAAAACGTCCATCTCGCCCAGCATGCCGGCGACGTTCTTGCCGCCCTCGCCCGGCACGAAGCCGACATCGAGACCGCCGACACGCGCCGCCGCAGTGTGCAGCACGGCAAAGCCGTTCCAGTCGGCTCTCGCAGCATTGACGGCCAGGCTGAGCTTCGCCGCCTGGCCGAGCACGGCCGCGCCGTCCGAGCGCGACAGCGCGCCCTGACCGACGATGACAAGCGGATGCGTCGCCTGCTTCAGCACCTGGAAGAATTTGCCGTTGCCGTCGGCCAAATCCTTCAGCGATTCCGATCCGGCGCCGAGCTGCTCATAGTCGTAGCGCGTATCGCCGACATCGCCGATGACGCCGACCGGCAGGTTGCCGAGCCGCCAGCGCTTGCGGATGCGGGCGTTGAGCAAGGAAGCCTCGAAGCGCGGATTGGCGCCGATGATCAGCACCGCGTCGGCCTGCTCGATGCCCTCGATGGTCGGGTTGAAGAGATAGCTTGCCCTGCCGAGCGACGGATCGAGCGCCGCACCGTCCTGACGGCAGTCGGTGTTCTTCGAGCCGAGCGACGCCATCAGCAGCTTCAGCGCATAGATCTCCTCGACGGCGGCAAGATCGCCCGATATGGCGCCGATCTTGTCGGGCGCGGTGCTCGACACCGCTTCCTTGATCGCGGAAAAAGCCTCGGCCCAGCTTGCCGGGGCCAGCTTGCCGTTCTTGCGGACATATGGCCGGTCGAGGCGCTGGGTGCGCAGACCGTCCCAGATGAAGCGGGTCTTGTCGGAAATCCACTCCTCGTTCACCGCCTCATTGGTGCGCGGCAGGATGCGCATCACCTCGCGGCCTCTGCTATCGACGCGGATCGCCGAGCCGACGGCGTCCATGACATCGATGGATTCGGTCTTGGTCAGTTCCCACGGCCGCGCCTGGAAGGCGTAGGGCTTGGAGGTCAGCGCGCCAACCGGGCAAAGGTCGATGACGTTGCCCTGCAGTTCCGAGGTCATCGCGCTTTCGAGATAGGTGGTGATTTCGGCATCCTCGCCGCGGCCGATCAGGCCGAGCTCGGAAATGCCGGCAATTTCGGTGGTGAAGCGGACGCAGCGCGTGCAATGAATGCAGCGGTTCATGATCGTCTTGACCAGCGGCCCGATATATTTGTCTTCGACCGCCCGCTTGTTCTCGTGATAGCGCGAGGAATCGACGCCGAACGCCATCGCCTGGTCCTGCAGGTCGCACTCGCCGCCCTGGTCGCAGATCGGGCAATCGAGCGGATGGTTGATCAGCAGGAATTCCATCACGCCTTCCCGGGCCTTCTTGACCATCGGCGTGTTGGTGAAAATTTCCGGCGTTTCGCCATTTGGTCCCGGACGCAGATCGCGCACGCCCATGGCGCAGGACGCCTGCGGCTTGGGCGGCCCGCCCTTCACCTCGATCAGGCACATGCGGCAATTGCCGGCGATCGACAGCCGCTCATGGAAGCAGAAGCGCGGCACTTCGGCGCCGGCGTCCTCGGCTGCCTGCAGCAGCGTGTAGTGGTCGGGTACAGTAATCTCTTTCCCGTCGACCTTGAGCTTTGCCATCAATTGCCCCCGGCGGTCTTCGCCGTCTCATATGCCTGGAACAGGTCTTCAAGGCTGATGCCGTTGATCATCATGCCCGCAACCTGCGCGTTTTCTATCTTCACGTTGCTCATGTTCACGTTGGTGAAATACGCGTTCGAAAGATTGGCGTCTTCCACCTTGGTGTTGCTCAGGTTGGTGCGGTGGATCCTGGCCGCCGACAGGTTGACGTCGTGAAACCGGGTGTTCGACATGTTGACGTCATCGAAACTGGAATTGCTGACGATGGCGTTGCGCACGTCGAGAACATCGCGCCTGTCGTGGACCTCCATCGCGTCGCCTACCTCTCGGCCTTGGCGGCCAGCGCCGCTGCCTGGCCAAGCCAGTTGTCGCGACCGATGCGGCCCTTGAACGACAGATAATCGTCGACCCAGGCGATCTCTTCCGGCGTCCATGTCGCGATCTGGCCGTAGGTCCAGATGCCCAGGCCGTTCAGCACCTGTTCCAGCTTCGGCCCGATGCCCGATATTGCCTTGAGGTCTGCCGGGTTTTCCGGACGATCCATTGCCTTGGGCTGCTTGAAATCCTCCGGCATCAACCCGGCCGGTGCGGCAGCCGCATCCACCACGCTGCGTGCATCATCCATGCTGTTCGCGGCTATGTCATTCACGTTCCTGGCGAAGGACTGCGCCTCGGCGATCAAGGTTTTCGTCGCCGCGCGCGCCTTGGTCGAGGAGCTTGTCCCTGTCTGCGAAAAGCGTTCTACCCTGGCATCGAAATCGTCGACGATCGGCTGGAAGAGCCGCTGCGAGGCCTCGGCGGCTCCCGAGAGCACGCCCATCCACAACCCAAAGGCATGATTGGCAAGCCCGATGCCGAGCGCCGACATCGCTGCCGCACCCGCGACAGGGTGCGCCAGGAGATTGACGGCGCTGGCCATCTCCTTCGGCATCATCCTGGTCAGGTCCTGGTTCATCTTCTCGAACGGGTCCAAATCTGGCATCAAATGTTCGGGTCTCGAATTCAGCGACATAGGTAGTCTCCTGGTCGTTTCTTCCGTATGCCCCGGCCTGTTTCCTCAAATCGGGCACTGGCCCGTATTTCAGATCGGGCATTCGCCCGTCTTTCAACTCTCGTCTATTCCGCCGCCACCATCACCGGCTCTGCCCGGTGCGCATTGCGCGAAAACTCGTCGATACGCCGCTCCACCTCGCCGCGGAAATGCCGCATCAGGCCCTGGATCGGCCACGCCGCCGCATCGCCCAGCGCGCAGATCGTGTGGCCCTCGACCTGTTTGGTCACGTCGAGCAGCATGTCGATCTCGCGCTTCTGCGCCTCGCCGCGCACCAACCGTTCCATCACCCGCCACATCCAGCCGGTGCCTTCGCGGCACGGTGTGCACTGGCCACAGCTCTCGTGCTTGTAGAAGTAGGAAAGCCGGGCGATCGCCTTCACGATATCGGTCGATTTGTCCATGACGATGACAGCCGCCGTGCCGAGACCCGATTTCAGGTCGCGCAGCGCATCGAAATCCATCGGCGCGTCGATGATCTGCTCCGCCGGCACCAGCGGCACCGAAGCCCCGCCCGGAATGACCGCCAGCAGATTGTCCCAGCCGCCGCGAATGCCGCCGCAATGCGTCTCGATCAGCTCGCGGAACGGGATCGACATCGCCTCTTCGACGGTGCACGGCGTGTTGACGTGGCCCGAAACGCAGAACAGCTTGGTGCCGACGTTGTTGGGCCGGCCAATGGACGAGAACCAGGCAGCGCCACGGCGCAAAATGGTCGGCGCCACCGCGATCGACTCGACATTGTTGACGGTCGTCGGGCAGCCATAGAGGCCGACATTGGCCGGAAACGGCGGTTTCAGCCGCGGCTGGCCCTTCTTGCCTTCGAGGCTTTCGAGCAGCGCCGTTTCCTCGCCGCAGATATAGGCGCCGGCGCCATGATGCATGTAGATGTCGAAATCGTATCCGGACGTGTTGTTCTTGCCGATCAGCTTGGCCGCATAGGCTTCGTCGATGGCGCGCTGCAGCGCCTCGCGCTCGCGGATGAACTCGCCGCGCACATAGATGTAGGCGGCGATCGCGCCCATGGCGAAGCCGGCGATCAGGCAGCCCTCGACCAGCGTATGCGGATCGTGGCGCAATATGTCGCGATCCTTGCAGGTGCCGGGCTCGGATTCGTCGGCATTGACGACGAGATAGCTCGGCCGGCCGTCGCTCTGCTTGGGCATGAACGACCATTTTAGCCCGGTCGGGAAGCCGGCGCCGCCGCGGCCGCGCAGGCCTGATGCCTTCATCTCGTTGACGATCCAGTCGCGCCCCTTGGCGATGATGCCGGGCGTGTTGTCCCAGGCGCCGCGCGCCATCGCACCGGCCAGCGACTTGTCGAAGCGGCCGTAGATGTTGTTGAAGATGCGGTCTCTGTCCTGAAGCATTGTTCGTCCCTCAGACCGGCTTCTTGCCGAAGACGCGGATATATTCGGCGACCCCGCCCTTGGCCAGCGCCTTGGCCTGCTTGACCCAATCTTCGTGCTCGATGCGGCCGTGGAAACTGAGATAGCCATCGACCCACTCGCGCTCGGCCTTCTTCCATGACGCGACTTGCGCATAGGTGAAGATACCAAGCGAATGCAGGATGCCTTCGATCTTCGGGCCGACGCCCGAGATCAGCTTGAGATCGTCGACCAGTGCCGGCCTTGCGATGCCGGCCGGACGGTTCTTGTCCTCGAGCGAAGGTTTGCCCGTCTTGGCACTGGTCGTCTTGACGGGTTTTTTGCCGGCAGCGCCGATCGGCGCTTCCTTCAACTCCGGCGCCTTGAAAGCAGCCGTCGGCTCAGCCTTGGTCTTGGGACCGCTGCGCTGTTTCAAAACTTTTTCGACTTGCGGCGCGGCCTTGTTGGCATTGGCCGCCGAATGCCGCGGTGCTCTGACGCTCGCCGCCTTTTCCGTCTCTGGTGCGACCTTTGCCGGGGAAGGCGTCTCCAGCGCCGGGCTGGTTTCGGGCGCATCGGTCTTCGGCTTGCTGGCTTTCGAAGGCGCAACGGGGGCCGCCGGTGCCTGTACGGCCGGAGCCGCTGGCGTCGCGACAATTGCCGCTGGTGCAGCCGCCCTGGCGGCCTTGGCAGCCGCCTTGGCTTCCCTGTCGCGGGTGGTCTTCAGGATTGCCTTTTCGCTCTTCAGCGTCGTCAGGCCGGTGATCGGCTCGGAGGTGATGCGGCCGTTCTGCGGCCCCGGCTTCACCGAGGCGCCCTTGCCGGCATCATAGAGGTCGATGATCTCGGCAAGCCGCTCCGGCGTCAGATCCTCGAAAGTGTCCTTGAAAATCATCACCATCGGCGCGTTGACGCAGGCGCCAAGGCATTCGACCTCTTCCCACGACAGCGTGCCCTTGTCGTTGGTGTGGAACTGGTCGTGATGGATTTTCGAGCGGCACACGTCCATCAGCGCTTCCGAGCCGCGCAGCATGCAGGGCGTGGTGCCGCAGACCTGGATATGCGCGCGGGTGCCGACCGGGTTGAGCTGGTACTGCGTGTAGAAGGTCGCGACCTCGAGCCCCCTGATGTAGGGCATATCGAGCATGTCGGAAATCGTCTCGATCGCCGCCTTGGTCACCCAGCCTTCCTGCTCCTGCGCCAGCATCAGCAACGGGATGATCGCCGACTGCTCGCGGCCCTTCGGATATTTCTTGATCCATTGCTTCGCCGCTGCCGCATTCGCCCGGTTAAAGGCGAAGGAGGCTGGCTGGAGGCTGGCTTCTGCGAGACGGCGGACTGACATTTATCGATCGACCTCACCAAACACGATGTCGAGGGAGCCGAGAACGGCGGTGACGTCGGCCAGCATGTGGCCGCGGCACAAAAAATCCATGGCCTGCAGATGCGCGAAGCCCGGCGCGCGCAGCTTGCAGCGATAGGGTTTGTTGGTGCCGTCCGAGACCAGATAGACGCCGAACTCGCCTTTTGGGGCTTCGACCGCCGCATAGACTTCGCCGGCCGGCACGCGATAGCCTTCGGTGTAGAGCTTGAAGTGATGGATCAGCGCCTCCATCGAGCGCTTCATCGCCGCGCGCTTCGGCGGCACCACCTTGCCGTCGAGGTTCGACACCGGCCCGCTGCCTTCCTTGCCGAGCAGCAGGTCGACGCACTGGCGCATGATTTTCGCCGACTGGCGCATCTCTTCCATGCGCACGAGATAACGGTCGTAGCAGTCGCCGTTCTTGCCGATCGGAATGTCGAAATCCATCTCGGCATAGCATTCGTAGGGCTGCGACTTGCGCAGATCCCAGGCGACGCCGGATCCACGCACCATGACGCCCGAAAAACCCCAGGCCCAGGCATCGGCCAGCGAGACGATGCCGATGTCGACATTGCGCTGCTTGAAGATGCGGTTGCCGGTGAGCAGTGCGTCGAGATCGTCGAGCGATTTCAGGAACGGGTCGATCCACGTGCCGATATCCTCGACCAGCTGCTGCGGCAGGTCCTGGTGGACGCCGCCGGGCCGGAAATAGGCTGCATGCATGCGCGAACCGCTGGCCCGCTCATAGAACACCATGAGCTTTTCGCGCTCGACAAAACCCCACAGCGGCGGCGTCAGCGCGCCGACATCCATTGCCTGCGTCGTCACATTGAGAATGTGCGACATGATGCGGCCGATCTCGCAATAGAGCACGCGGATCAATTGGCCGCGCTTCGGCACCTCGATGCCGAGCAGCCGCTCGGCGGCAAGCGCGAAGGCATGCTCCTGGTTCATCGGCGCGCAATAGTCGAGCCGGTCGAGATAGGGCACGGCCTGCAGATAGGTCTTGGCTTCGATTAGCTTCTCGGTGCCGCGATGCAACAGCCCGATATGCGGATCGACGCGATCGACGACTTCGCCGTCGAGTTCTAGCACAAGACGCAAAACACCATGCGCCGCCGGATGTTGCGGGCCGAAATTGATGTTGAAGTTGCGGACGGAGGTTTCAGCCATTTTGGCGTCTCAATTCGTCTTGGCTTTTTCGTCGCCTGGAAGGACGTAATCCGTCCCCTCCCAAGGGCTGAGAAAATCGAAATTGCGGAATTCCTGTTTCAATTCCACCGGCTCGTAGATGACGCGCTTGGCTTCGTCGTCGTAGCGCACCTCGACGAAACCGGTCAGCGGGAAATCCTTGCGCAGCGGATGGCCTTCGAAGCCGTAATCGGTCAGGATTCGCCTGAGATCGGGATGGCCCGAGAACAGCACGCCGTAGAGATCGTAGGTTTCGCGCTCGAACCAGTCGGCGCCCGGAAACACACCGGTGATAGACGGCACCACCGTCTCCTCGTCGGCCTGCACCTTGATGCGGATGCGAATATTCTGCTTCGGCGACAGCAGGTGATAGACGACGTCGAAGCGCTTGGCCCGCGATGGATAATCGGCGCCGCAGACGTCGATGATCGAGATGAACTGGCATTTTGGATCGTCGCGCAGGAAGCTCACCACCTCGATCAGATCCTGCGGCTCGAGCGAGATCGTGAGTTCGCCATAGGCAAGCACCGCATCGCCGATCCGGCCGCTCAGCTTCTCGCCGAGATAGGTCGAGAGTTCATTCAGGCTCATCATCGCGCTCACCGCTCGATCGTGCCGGTGCGGCGGATCTTCTTTTGCAACAGAAGGATGCCGTAGAGCAGCGCTTCCGCGCTCGGCGGACAGCCGGGCACATAGATGTCGACCGGCACGACGCGATCGCAGCCGCGCACCACCGAATAGGAATAGTGATAGTAGCCGCCGCCATTGGCGCAGGAGCCCATCGAGATGACGTAGCGCGGCTCCGGCATCTGGTCGTAGACCTTGCGCAGCGCCGGCGCCATCTTGTTGGTCAGCGTGCCGGCGACGATCATGATGTCGGACTGGCGCGGCGAGGCGCGCGGCGCAACGCCGAACCTCTCCGAGTCATAGCGCGGCATCGAGGTGTGGATCATCTCGACCGCACAGCAGGCAAGACCGAAGGTCATGAACATCAGCGAGCCGCTGCGCGCCCAGGTGATCAGCGCCTCGGTCGAGGTGACGAGAAAGCCCTTGTCGGCAAGCTCGTCGTTGATCTCGAGGAAGAAGGGATCATTCGCCCCCACCGGCTTTCCGGTGCTGGGGTCGAGAATGCCTTTTGGCTTCGGCGCGACGAGCGTGCCGGAATTGTCGCTCAATCCCATTCCAGCGCTCCTTTCTTCCATTCATAGGCAAAGCCGATGGTCAGCACCGCCAAAAACACCATCATCGACCAGAAACCGAGCATGCCGATCTGGCTGAAAGACACCGCCCACGGAAACAGGAAGGCCACTTCCAGATCGAAGATGATGAACAGGATCGACACCAGGTAGAAGCGGATGTCGAACTTCATGCGGGCGTCATCGAACGAGTTGAAGCCGCACTCATAGGCGGAAAGCTTTTCCGGATCGGGATTGCGGTAGGCCACCAGGAAGGGTGCGGCAAGCAGCGCCAGGCCGACGACCAGCGCCACGCCGATGAACAGGACGATGGGCAGGTACGAACTCAACAATGCGTTCATGCTGCAGCTTTCCGTTGGCGGCCAATCCACTCTGATTACAGCACCGGACCCACTTGCGGAAGCGTGACAGTTTAACCACTGAACCGTTTTAGGGGCTCTATGCTGCAACGCGGCGAGGGTTAGCGCAGGGCTTTCGGCGAAGCAAGTCAAACCTTGTTCAAAACACGGTACTCGACGGCATCTCCGGATAAACTGGTCCAATCCGCTCCTGTTTGATTTCCTTCGCGTTTTACTCCACTTTCTCTCCTGACATAGATGCCGCCAGAACCCTGCTAGCATGATGCGGAATCATCTCTCCCACCTTTGGTCGAACGCCGACAGAGTGCCGTCTGCATGAAGGAAAAAATCTCGAACGCCATGGCCCGGCGCATCGCGCTTGCCGCACAGGGGTTTTCCGATCCTCGCCCTAACGGCACGCCCGATCGCCGCCATCTGGCACGTGTGCTTGCCCGGACCGGTCTGCTGCAGATCGACTCCGTCAGCGCGGTGGTGCGTGCCCATTATATGCCGCTCTATTCGCGGCTTGGCCCCTACCCGCTCGCCCTGCTCGACAACGCCGCCGTGACGCGCAAGCGCAAAGTCTTCGAATATTGGGCGCACGAAGCCTCCTTTCTGCCGGTCGAAACCTATCCGCTGATGCGCTGGCGCATGGAACGGGCCGAACGTGGGGAGGAAATGTATAACGGGCTGGCCAAGTGGGGCCGCGAGCGCACCGCCTACATTGAAGACATCTTTCGCGAGGTCGTCGAACGCGGCCCGATCGCCGCTTCCGCCCTGGAAGGCCAGAAAGGCTCAGGCGGCTGGTGGGGCTGGAGCGACGCCAAGCACGCTTTCGAATGGCTGTTCTGGGCCGGCCGCATCACCACGGCGTCACGTCGTGGCTTCGAGCGGCTTTATGATCTGCCGGAGCGCGTGCTGCCGCCGGCAGTACTTGCCTTGCCTGTGCCCTCGCCTGAGGATGCGCACCGCGAATTGCTGCGCATTTCCGCCCGCGCCCACGGCGTCGCGACAGCAGGCGACCTGCGCGACTATTTCCGCCTCTCCCCCGCCGACATCAAAGGCCGCATCGAGGAACTGGTCGACGCCGGCGACCTCTTGCCGGTGACCGTCGAAGGCTGGAGCAAGCCCGCCTATCTTCACAGGAATGCCCGTTTTCCGCGCAAGATCGAGGCGCGCGCCTTGCTCGCTCCCTTCGATCCGGTAGTCTTCGAGCGGGCGCGTACGGAAAGACTGTTCGAGTTCCGCTATCGCATCGAGATCTACACCCCTGCCGAAAAGCGCCAATACGGCTATTATGTGCTGCCGTTCCTGCTCGGCGAAAGGATCGTGGCGCGCATCGACCTTAAGGCCGACCGCCCGGCCGGCGTGCTGCGCGTCCATGCCGCCTATGCCGAACCCGGCGCGCCGCCGCAAACCGCCGCCGAACTTTTTGAGGAATTGCAGCTGATGCAGGGTTGGCTCGGCTTGGAACGCATCGAGGTGACGCCGGCGGGGGATTTGGGCCAGGCTCTGGCGGATGTCGCGGTTTCGTGAGGTCGATGTCGGCGCTGCCCCTCACCTGCCTGCCGGCGTCCTCTCCCCGTATAGAGACGGGGAGAGGGATGCTATCATCGATGGTTTCGCCAATCGCCAGCGTGCAGGCGCCGCCGTTGCGGCCAGCTCTTTCTCCCCGTCACTATACGGGGAGAAATGCCCGGCAGGGCAATGAGGGGCAGCGCCGACGCGAAAATTGCCCCGCAGCGTTTCCCTCGCCGCGTCGTAGACGTGCGTTGACACGACTGCCTCCACAAGCCTAAATCCGGTTCAGACGGTCTCCTCTCGGCAAAGGGAGGAGCCAAGAGGGAATGCGGTGCGAAATCCGATTTCAAATCCGCGGCTGTCCCCGCAACTGTAAGCGACGAGCCAAGGCCGATAACCACTGGGAAAATCCCGGGAAGGCGGCACCAAGGCGATGACCCGCGAGCCAGGAGACCTGCCGTCTAGGACATAAGAATCCGATCGCCTGGCGGGTTTTCCGGGCAAGGAGCCTGATTTGGAACGCGACAGCAGTTTTTCGGCTGAGACAGCGGGCGTATTGCCCGGCGATGATGATGCTCTGGCCGACGTCACCGTGATCGTCTGCGCCTCCTGCCGTGACGAGACCGGCTCCGACGGCCATCCTCGCGCCGGCGAATTGTTGGCCGAAGACACGCGCCGCGCCGCCTCTGGCGAAAATATCCGTATCCGCAGCGTCGAATGCCTCGGCAACTGCAAGCGCCGCCTCAGCGCCGCTATCCTGCGCGACGGCTGCTGGAGCTATGTCTTTGGCGACCTGACCGCGACCAGCGGCGCCGATCTCATCACCGGCGCAAAACTCTTCGCCACCTCGACCGACGGCCTCATGCCATGGCGCGGCCGCCCCGATTGCCTGAAGCGCGGCCTCGTTGCCCGCATCCCTCCCCTCGACCTTTTGAAGGACCAGATATGACCACTTCCGTCTCGCGCGTGCCCTGCACCGTCGTCACCGGCTTCCTCGGCGCCGGCAAGACGACGCTGATCCGCCATCTGCTCGAAAACGCTGGCGGCAAGCGGCTGGCCATCATAGTCAACGAGTTCGGCGACATCGGCATCGATGGCGAGATTCTTAAGGGATGCGGCATCGACACCTGCCCTGAGGAAAATATCGTCGAGCTGGCCAATGGCTGCATCTGCTGCACCGTCGCCGACGATTTCGTCCCGGCGCTCGACCAGATCCTGTCGCTGACGCCCAGGGTCGACCATATCCTGATCGAAACCTCCGGGCTGGCCCTGCCCAAGCCGCTGGTCCAGGCCTTCCAGTGGCCGACGGTGAAGAGCCGGGTGACGGTCGACGGGGTCATTGCCGTGGTCGACGGACCGGCGCTGGCCGAAGGCCGCGTTGCCAACGACATGGACGCCCTGCAGGCGCAGCGCGCGCAGGACGAGACGCTCGACCACGACGATCCGGTCGAGGAGGTGTTCGAGGACCAGCTCGCCTGCGCCGACCTGATCATATTGTCGAAGAGCGACCTGATGGAGGCCACCGGCTCGGCCCGCGCCAATACCATCATCGGCAAGCACGCCGCCCGCGCGGTGAAGATCGTGCCGGCCTCGCAGGGCAAGGTCGATCCCTCCGTGCTGCTCGGCCTCGGCCTTGCCGTCGAGGACGACATCGAGAGCCGCAAGACTCACCACGATGACGAGCTCGATCACGAGCATGACGATTTCGACTCGTTCGTCATCGACATTCCGTCGATCGCCAATCCCGAAGAGCTGGCTTTGCGGGTCGCCACGGCGGCGGAAGAAGAAAACGTGCTGCGCGTAAAAGGCTTCGTCGAGGTCGGCGGCAAGCCGATGCGGCTGTTGCTGCAGGCAGTCGGGCCGCGCGTCAACCACTATTACGACCGCGCCTGGACCGCCGCCGACGATCGCCGCTCCCGCCTCGTCGTCATCGGCCTGAAAGGGCTGAACCGCCCGGCGATCGAGCGTATCCTCGCCGGCTGACCTCAGGCACGAGCCGCGATGCACATCCTCACCACCACATCCGCCTCGCTCGACGATCTTGCCGAGCCTGTCGATCTCAGGCAGACGCCTGCGGATGTCGTGGCGCTGTCCTTCACCGACAGCGATCTGGCCGGGCTGGCGGCGGCGTGGCAGGCGGACGCGGATCGCCTGCCGTCGATGCGGTTGGCCACCTTGCGCGATCTGCGCCATCCGATGTCTGTGGATCTGTGGATCGACAGCGTCGCCCGGCACGCCAGGGTTGTTCTGGTTCGCATCCTCGGCGGTTACGACTGGTGGCGCTACGGCTGCGACCAGCTCGCCTCGACCGCCCGCGCGCACGGCATAAAACTGGCGCTGCTGCCCGGCGAATGCCGCGACGAGGATCTGCGGCTGATCGAAGGCTCGACGCTGCCGCGCCAGGAGCTCGACGGCCTGCTTGGCTATTTCCGCGAAGGCGGCCCGGAGAATATGACGGCGCTGGTGCAGAGGCTGGCAAGTCTCGCCGGATCAGATGTGGCGGTCGCGGAGCCGGTTGTCGTGCCGAAGGCGGGATTTTATGAGCCGGAATTGGGGGTCGTAGAAAGACCGGACTTTTCAAATACCGGCCTTGCAGCCATAGAATCCGCCCCCATCATCTCCATCCTCTTCTACCGCTCGATGCTGCTCGCCGCCGACGTCGCGCCGATCGACGCATTGTTTGAAGCGCTGCGGCAGCGCGGCATGGCCCCCGTGCCGATCTTCGTCTCCAGCCTCAAGGACCCAGCCTCGCTCGCCTTTGTCGAACGCGCGCTCGCCACGCTGAAGCCGGCCGCGATCATCACCGCGACCGCCTTCGCCTCGGGTGCCGAGCCCGGCGTCGAAACCCTGTTTGACCGCGCCGGCGTTCCTGTCTTCCAGGTCATCGTCGCGACGACACGCCGCGATATCTGGCAAGACAACCAGCGCGGCCTGGCGCCCGCCGACCTGGCCATGCATGTCGTCCTCCCCGAACTCGACGGCCGCATTCTCGCCGGCGCCATTTCCTTCAAGGGCGAAAGCGAGGTCGATCCCGCATTGGCTTTCCGCGCCTTCGCCAACCGGCCGGAGCCGGACCGCGTCGCCCAGGTGGCGAACCGTGTCGAGGCGTTCGTGCGCCTGCAGCGCACGCCGCGCGAAAAGCGCAAGCTCGCCATCCTGATCCCCGACTATCCAAGCGCGCCCGGCCGCACCGGCTACGCCGTCGGCCTCGACGTGCCGTCCAGCGTGCTGGCGATGCTGCACGACCTGAGCGAACAGGGCTACGTCGTTGAAGGGATTCCGCAAACGCCGCGTGAATTGCTGGATGAGTTGGAGCGTGGTGGCGAAGGCTTGGGGCTGAAGGATTATCTCGACTTCTCGGCGGAATTGCCTGCAGCGGCCATCGCTGAGGTGACGGCCGCATGGGGTAAGGCCGAAGATGAAACAGGTTTGCGCGAGGCACCCCCCTCTGTCCTGCCGGACATCTCCCCCGCAAGGGGGGAGATTGGCAGTTCGGACGCCGTCGCTCGTTATACAACGCTGGTAGTTGGCGAAAGCGGGGATGAGAGCTCGATCTCCCCCCTTGCGGGGGAGATGTCCGGCAGGACAGAGGGGGGTGCCTCGCGCCAACATCCGAGTCTGGCAAACAGCAAACGCTTCCCCTTCCGCGCCGCCACCTTCGGCAACATCACCGTAGCACTTGCCCCCGACCGCGGGCGTTCAGTCGACCGTCGCGCCGACTATCACGACCCGACGCTGCCGCCGCGCCATGCGCTGATCGCCTTTGGCCTGTGGCTGCGCAAGATGCTCGATGTCCATGCCCTCGTCCATGTCGGCGCCCATGGCACGCTGGAATGGCTGCCCGGCAAGACAGTGGCGCTCAGCGAAACCTGTTTTCCCGAGATCGTCACCGGGCCCCTGCCCGTCATCTATCCCTTCATCGTCTCCAACCCGGGAGAGTCGGCACAAGCCAAGCGGCGCATTGCCGCCGTCACCCTCGGCCATTTGCCGCCGCCGCTGACCGGCGCCGGTCTGGACGAGAACCAGCAGCAGCTCGAGCGGCTGGTCGACGAATATGCCCAGGCTGAAGGGCTCGACCGCCGCCGCCGCGACCGCCTGGCGAGGCTGATCGTCGAAACCGCTGAAAAGACCGATCTCGCCTCCGAGGCCGGCGTCGCCGGAACCGACGCGCCCGACGAAGCGCTGCGCCGCATCGACGCCTGGCTCTGCGACCTCAAGGACTTCGCCATCAAGGACGGGCTGCACATCTACGGCCGCTCGCCCGAGGGCGAGGCCGATCCGCTGCGCCAGCAAAGTGCAGCAGCCGAGAAGTCAGCATTGATCGCGGCCCTCGACGGCCGCCATGTCGCTGCCGGGCCGGCCGGCGCACCGGCGCGTGGCCGGCGCGATGTGCTGCCGACTGGCCGCAACCTGTTCACATCGGATCCACGCACCATGCCGACGCCGACATCCTTCGATCTCGGCAGGGCGGCGTCCGACGAGGTCTTGCGCAGCTACATGCAGGCGCATGGCGACTGGCCGCGCTCGCTGGTCATCGACCTCTGGGGCTCGGCCTCTCTGCGCACCGGCGGCGAAGAGATCGCGCAAGGCCTGGCGCTGATGGGCTGCCGGCCGCAATGGGATGGCGCCACCGGCCGCGTCACCGGGATCGAAGTGCTGCCGCCGGCCACCCTTGACCGCCCGCGCGTCGATGTCACCTGGCGCATTTCAGGCCTGTTCCGCGACATGTTCCCGACCCAGATCGCCCTGATCGATGCGGCCGCCAACGCCGTCGCCGCCCGCGACGAGGACGCGACGGAAAACCCGCTCGCCGCAAAAACCCGCGCCGATGGCAAGGTCAGCCCGCGCATTTTCGGCACCTCGCCCGGCACCTACGGCGCCGGTATCGAGGCGTTGCTGTCGAGCGGCGACTGGGCGGCGCGCGAAGAAATCGGTCGCGCCTATCTCGACGCCACCTCGCATGCCTATGGCGGCGCCGAGGGCGAAGCGAATTCAGCGCCCGGCGCGTTCGAGGGTCGCGTCGCCGAGGCCGACCTCCTCGTCCATACCGGAGACGACCCCGGCCGCGACATTTTGGAAGGCTCCGCCGATGTCGCCTTCGTCGGCGGTTTTTCGGCAGCGCTTGCAGCGCTTGGCAAGAACGCCGACGTCATCGTCCTCGACACCACGGATCCGCAAAAGCCGAAGCCGCGCTCGCTTGGAGAAGCCGTATCTCGGGTCGTTCGCGCCCGCGCCGTCAACCCGCGCTTCATTGCCGGCCAGATGCGGCACGGGCCGCGCGGCGCTTCGGAATTCGCCGAGACGGTCGACCGTCTCGTCGGTTTCGCCGAGACCACCCATGCCATACCGGGCACGCTGATCGAGGCCGTGCACGACGCCTATCTCGGCGATCCCGAGGTGCGCGCCTTCATCCTGCGCGAAAATCCGGCGGCCGCGAAAATCATCGCCGAGCGTTTTTTGTCGGCGCGGCGGCGCGGTCTCTGGCACCCGCTGCGCAATTCCGTCGACGACGACCTCGCCGCCCTGATCGCCGAAGCCCGCGCGCTGGGGGTGGCGGCATGAACGCCTTCTCACGTCGCGGCGCCTGCCCTGCTTTGTCCGCGCCGATGCAGACCGGCGACGGGCTTCTGGTGCGGCTCAACCCGGTCGCTGGAGGACTCTCGCCGAAATCCTTGATCGGGCTCGGTGAATCCGCCTTGCGGCATGGCAACGGCATCATCGAAGTGACCGCGCGTGGCAGCCTGCAGATCCGCGGCCTGACGCCGGCCAGCGCCCGGCTGCTGGCAATGGAGGTCGACGCGCTCGGCATCGCAGTGCGCACCGGCGTGCCGGTCGAGACCGGACCGCTGGCCGGGCTGGATCCGCAAGAAGTTGCCGATCCACGCCCGCTGGCGGAGCGGATTCGGGCAGCGATCGAGGTAGCAGGCCTTCCGCCGCGCCTTGGCCCTAAGGTTTCGGTGATCGTCGATGGCGGCGGACAGTTGGCTATGGATGCGGTTACGGCCGATGTCAGGCTGGCTGCGGTGCGGATTGATGCCGGAACGCAGTGGCGGGTGGTTGTCGCTGGTGACGGGCAGAATGCGGCGCCGCTCGTCATGGTCGAGGAAGATGCTGCCCGTGATATCGCCATCGCAATTCTGAGGATGGTTGCCGAAAAAGGCCGCGAAGCCCATGCAAGGGATTTGACGGAGAGGCAGTTAGTATCCCTCGCAAGCTGGCATTCCTTCACACCCCCCTCTGTCCTGCCGGACATCTCCCCCGCAAGGGGGGAGATTGAGCTCTCATCACCGCTTTCGCCAATCACTGGCCTTGCAGGACGAGCGGCGGCGTCGGAACTGCCGATCTCCCCCCTTGCGGGGGAGATGTCCGGCAGGACAGAGGGGGGTGCGCAGGATCGCCTGCCTGTCAAATTGTCCGAACCAATACCTTGGCCGATCGGCCTCTTTCCTCTCGCCAGCAACACGGCCGCCCTCGGCATCGGCCTGCCCTTCGGCAGCATGCCGGCGCAAAAACTCATCGGCCTCACGAAACACGCCCTCACCCTTGGCGCGGCCGAAATCCGCCTGGCGCCACGACGCGCACTGCTTTTCATCGGCCTCTCCCCGACCGCCTGCCACGCGCTTCAGCAGGCCGCCGCCAGCCTCGGCTTCGTCACCGATGCTGCCGACCCGCGCACGAAAATCGCCGCTTGCCCCGGTGCGCCGGCCTGCGCCTCCGGCCGGATCGCCGCGCGCGACATCGCCGAGACCGTCGCCGCCGAAAACCGCGACCTCCTCGATGCCTCCGTCACCCTCCATATCTCCGGCTGTGCCAAGGGCTGCGCCCATCCCGGCCGGGCGGCGCTGACACTGGTCGGCGGCGATAACGGAGCCGGACTTGTCGTGGACGGGACGGCAAAGGCCCTTCCCGCCGGATACAGGCCAGGCTATGACGCCGCGCGCAGCGTTGGCCGCATTGCCGCAGCGATCCGCGAAGCACGATTTCGAGGCGAGTCCACCGCCGCCTGCCTGACAAGGCTTGGCGCGGCCGGTGTCACCGAACCCTACCGACAGGAATGAACATGCCCGCCCCCTACGACTACATCCATGACGGCACGGCGATCTATGAGCGCTCCTTCGCCATCATTCGCGCCGAGGCCGACCTGTCGCGCTTTTCCAATGCCGAAGCCGATGTCGCCATCCGCATGATTCATGCCTGCGGCCAGGTCGAGGCCGCACGGCAGTTTGTTTTTTCCAGCGATTTCGTTGCCGCCGCCCGCGCGGCACTGGCGGCCGGCGCGCCGATCTTCTGCGATGCCGAGATGGTCTCGCACGGCATCACCCGCGCCCGGTTGCCGGCCGGTAACGAGGTGATCTGCACGTTGCGCGACCCGCGGACGTCCGACATAGCGAAAAAGATCGGCAACACCCGTTCGGCCGCAGCCATCGACCTGTGGGGCGAGCGCATGGCCGGTTCGGTCGTCGCCATCGGCAATGCGCCGACCGCACTTTTCTACCTGCTGGAAAGGCTGCGCGACGGTGCGCCGAAACCGGCTGTCATCATCGGCATGCCGGTCGGTTTCGTCGGTGCTGCCGAATCGAAGGACGCGCTGGCCGAGAATTCCTACGGCGTTCCCTACGCGATCGTGCGCGGCAGGCTGGGCGGCAGCGCCATGACCGCGGCCGCCCTCAACGCATTGGCGAGGCCGGGCCTGTGAACGCGATTGTAAAAGGCAGGCTTGTCGGCGTCGGCACCGGTCCCGGCGACCCCGAATTGCTGACGCTCAAGGCCGTGCGCGCGCTGGCCGAGGCCGACGTCGTTGCGCATTTCGCCAAGCGCGGCAACAACAGCAATGCGCGCGCCATCGTCGGCGCGCATTTTCGTCCTGATTTGATCGAGTTGCCGCTGCTCTATCCCGTCACCACCGAAATCGACAAGGATCACAGCGATTACCGGTCGCAGATAGCGGATTTCTACGAGGAGTCGGCCGAAAAGGTCGCCGAGCATCTCAGCGCCGGCAGGATGGTCGCGGTGCTTTCGGAAGGCGACCCGCTGTTCTACGGCTCCTACATGCACCTGCATGTCAGGCTGGCGCACCGCTTTCCAACAGAGGTCATTCCCGGCGTCACCGCCATGTCCGGCTGCTGGTCGGCGACCGGAACGCCGATCGTCCAGGGCGACGATGTATTGACCGTGCTGCCGGGCACGATGAGCGAATTCGAGCTGACGCGCCGCCTCGCCGACACCGATGCCGCTGTCATCATGAAGGTTGGCCGCAACCTGCCCAAGATCAGGCGCGCGCTGGCGGCGACCGACAAGCTGGCGCGTGCCGTCTATGTCGAGCGCGGCACCATGCCGGGCGGCGTTTCGATGCGGCTGGCCGACAAGCAGGGCGACAACGCGCCCTACTTCGCCATCGTGCTGGTCGCCGGCTGGTCAGGCCGGGCCGCCGCATCGGGAGCCGAAGCATGAGTGGCCGCCTGACCGTTGTCGGCCTTGGGCCCGGCAATGCCGACCAGGTGACGCCGGAGGCAAGCCGCGCCGTCGCCGAGGCAAGATTCTTCTACGGCTACAAGCCGTATCTCGACCGGCTCGACATGCGCCCGGACCAGACCCGCGTCGCCTCCGACAATCGCGAGGAGCTGTCCCGCGCCAAGGATGCGCTGGCAATGGCTGCGCAAGGCCACAATGTCGCCGTTGTCTCGGGCGGCGACCCCGGCGTCTTTGCCATGGCGGCAGCCGTCTGCGAGGCGATCGAGGCCGGCCCGGCCGAATGGCGTGCCGTCGACGTTTCGATGCTGCCCGGCATCACCGCCATGCTCGCGGTCGCGGCCCGCATCGGCGCACCGCTCGGCCATGATTTCTGCGCCATCTCGTTGTCCGACAATCTAAAGCCATGGGATCTCATCGAATTGCGGCTGCTGGCTGCGGCCGGCGCTGGCTTCGTCATCGCGCTCTACAATCCGATCAGCAAGGCACGCCCCTGGCAGCTTGGCCGCGCCTTCGAATGCTTGACCGCGATCCTTCCGGGCACCACGCCGGTCGTCTTCGGCCGCGCTGCCGGCCGTCCCGACGAGTGCATCGAGGTTGTTCTGCTGGCGGACGCCGATGCGGAAAAAGCCGACATGGCGACCTGCATCATCATCGGCTCGCCGGAAACCAGGATCATCAAGCGCGGCGAAAAACCGGCGCTGGTCTATACGCCGCGTTCGGCAGCGGGCCCAAGAAAATGACCGACCAGAAAATGATCGACCATCGCGGCAAGCGCTTCGACGGTTTCCGCCGACGCGGCATCCGGCAGCGCCGGCCTGCGGATCATGACCACCTCGATGCCGAGTGCCCGCGCTGCGGCGATCTTGCCATAGGTCGCCTCGCCGCCGCTGTTCTTGGACACGACGACATCGATGCGGTGTTCCCGAAGCAGTGCCTGTTCGTCGGCTTCCCGGAACGGCCCGCGCGCCAGGAGATAGGCCGCGTCGGGCACAGCGAGCCTTGGCTCGACCGGGTCGACGCTGCGGATCAGATAATGATGCTGGGGCGCCGCCTCGAAGGCGGCGACCTCCTGCCGTCCGAGCGCCAGGAAAACGCGACGCGGCACAGGGCCCAGCGCCGTCACCGCGCTGGCGACGCTGTCGACCAGCGTCCAGCGGTCACCTTCGGCCGGCTCCCAGCCTGGGCGCCTGAGCGCGACGATCGGCACGCCGGCCTCTCGCGCCGCTGCCGCGGCATTGGCGGAGATTTGCGCCGCATAGGGATGCGTCGCGTCGACCAGCAGCTCGATGCGGGTTTCGCGAAGAAAAGCCGACAGCCCGTCGGCGCCGCCAAAACCGCCAGTGCGAATCGGAACGCCTTGCGCAACTGGGCTTTCGGTGCGGCCGGCCAGCGACAACGTGACCTCAAGATCGGCGCGCGCAACAAGCTTGCCCGCCAGTTGCCGGGCTTCGGTGGTTCCGCCGAGGATCAGAATGCGCTTCATTGGCACCACGTCAGGCCACGCCGAGCAGCCCCTCACCCTCACCCTTACCCTCTCCCCGTGAAGGACGGGGAGAGGGGGACGCCAGCGTTGCGGCCAGTTCCCTTCTCCCCGTCACTATACGGGGAGAAGGTGCCGGCAGGCGGATGAGGGGCGGCGCCGCATGTCAAACAATAAACAGCCGACACCAAAATGGCTCACAATCGTCGGCATCGGCGAGGACGGTGTAGCGGGTCTCGGCGACGAGGCCAAGCGGCTGATCGCCGAGGCCGAATTCGTCTTCGGCGGCACGCGCCACCTTGCGCTCGTCGTGTCGCTCGCCAAAGGCGAAGCCCGTGCCTGGCCGACCCCTTTCGATGCCGAGATGCGCGACGTGCTGGCGCTTTCCGGCAGACGCGTCTGCGTGCTGGCGTCGGGCGATCCGTTCTTCCATGGGGTCGGCGCCACACTCGCCCGCAAAATTCCTCCCCAGGAGATGCAGGTCATCCCCGCCGCTTCTGCCTTCTCGCTGGCCGCCGCCCGCCTCGGCTGGGCGCTGCAGGATATCGAAACCATTTCGCTGCACGGCCGCCCGCTCGACCTGATCCGGCCGTTGCTGCATCCGGGCACCCGCATCCTTGCGCTGACCTCGGATGGCGATGCGCCGGCGGCGATTGCGCGCCTGTTGACCGAACTCGACTTCGGCGTCTCGCGGCTGACGGCACTGGAGGCGCTGGGCGGCCCGAACGAAAGGTTTCGCTCGGCGCGGGCGGACGCATTCGACATCGAAAAAATCAATCCGCTCAATGTGCTGGCGGTCGAAGTTGACTCAATTTCGGATGCACGCATCCTGCCGCTGACATCGGGCGTTGCCGATCATTTGTTCGAGCATGACGGCCAGATCACCAAGCGCGAAGTGCGCGCCATCACCCTGTCCGCCCTCGCCCCCAGGCGCGGCGAGTTGCTGTGGGACATCGGCGCCGGCTCCGGCTCGATCGGCATCGAATGGATGCTTTCCCATCCGACGATGCGCGCCATTGCCATCGAGGCCGATCCAACCCGCGCCGCCCGCATCCGCCGCAACGGTTCCGCCTGCGGCGTTCCCGATCTTGCCGTCGTCGAAGGCTCGGCGCCGCAGGCGCTCGCCGGATTGGAGACGCCGGACGCGATCTTCATCGGCGGCGGGGGCAGCGATACCGGCGTGCTGGAAACGGCCCTCGAGGCGCTGCCTGCTGGCGGCCGGCTGGTCGCCAATGCGGTGACGCTGGAGATGGAGGCGCTGCTTCTCGCCCGTCACGCGTCGCTCGGCGGCGATCTCACCCGCATCGCACTATCCCGCGCTTCGCCGGTTGGCTCGATGCAGGCCTGGCGGCCGGCCATGCCGGTCAGCCAATGGAGCTGGGTCAAGCCATGATGGTCGCGGGCATCGGCAGCCGCAAAGGCGTGAGTGTGCAGGACGTTCTTGCCGCCATAGAAGCCGCGCTTGAAGTTCATGGGCTGGCGATGACGGCACTGTGTGCCTTGGCGACGACCGAATTCAAACGCAGCGAAGTGGCCATTCTTGCTGCCGGCCGTAAACTCGATCTCCCGGTCATAGTGGTGGATGTTGCTGGCTCTGAACCGTCGCTCCCCCTCACCCGGCCTCCGCTTCGCTCGGCCGACCTCTCCCCGAGGGGAGAGGAGATCACGCACGCTGGCGCCAGTCTCTTCTCCCCAGCGGGGAGAAGGTGGCCCGAGGGGGCCGCTTTGCTCAGCCGTTCCGACCTGTCGCAGGCGCGTGCCGGCACGCCGTCGGTTTCCGAAGCGTCAGCGCTTGCCGCCGCCGGCAAAGGCGCAAAACTGCTCGGGCCGCGCACCGTGCTTGGCCCGGTCACCTGCGCCATCGCCATCAGCGGAGACGCCGCATGACCGTCCACTTCATCGGCGCCGGTCCCGGCGCGGCCGACCTCATCACCTTGCGCGGCAGCCGGCTGCTGGCAAGTTGCCCAGTCTGCCTCTATGCCGGCTCGATCGTCGCCCCGGAATTGTTGCAGCACTGCGCGCCCGGCACGAGGCTGATCGACACCGCGCCGATGTCGCTCGACGAGATCGAAGCGGAATATGTGGCGGCCCACCAGGCCGGCCACGATGTCTCCCGCCTGCATTCCGGCGACCTGTCGGTGTGGAGCGCCGTCGCCGAGCAGATCCGCCGGCTGGAGAAGCACGGCATCGCCTATACGCTGACGCCGGGCGTGCCCTCCTTCGCGGCTGCCGCGGCAGCGCTTCGCCGCGAGCTGACCATTCCCGAAGTCGCGCAAAGCCTGGTGCTGACCCGCATCTCCGGCCGCGCGTCCAAAATGCCGCCCGGCGAGACGCTGGCCGGCTTCGGCCGCACCGGCGCGACGCTGGCCATCCACCTTGCCATCCACGCCATCGACCGGATCGTCGCCGAGCTGACGCCGTTCTATGGCGCCGATTGCCCGGTAGCGATCGTCTTCCGCGCCTCCTGGCCGGACGAGCGCGTGCTGACCGGCACGCTGGCGACGATCGAGGCGCAATTGGCCGCCGACCCGATGGAGCGCACGGCCATCATCTTCGTCGGCCGCTCGCTGGCGGCGGAAGGCTTTGGCGAGAGTTCACTTTACGACGCCCACTACCAGCGGCGTTTTCGCGGACGGGACGGATTGTGAACGACGGCACCGGAAACAGCGGTGGAAACACCACGATCGAACAGGCTTTGGCCCGGCTGAACTTCAAGCCGCGCCAGCTTGAGCCCGGCCATGTCTGGCTGGCCGGCGCCGGCCCCGGCGATCCCGGCTGCCTGACGCTGGAAGTGCTGGCCGCACTTGGGCAGTGCGATGCCCTCGTCTACGACGCACTGGTCTCTCCCGATATCGTGGCAGTGGCGTCGGGCGCCGAGCTTTTTTACGCCGGCAAGCGTGGCGGCCAACCGTCGATGAAGCAGGACGACATCACCGCTTTGCTGGTGCGGCTGGCGCACGAGGGCCGCCGCGTCGTCAGGCTGAAGGGCGGCGACCCTTATATTTTCGGCCGCGGCGGCGAAGAGGCGCTGGCGCTGGCGCGCGAAAACATCCCGTTCCGCGTACTGTCCGGCCTGACTTCGGGCCTCAGCGCGCTTGCCGGGGCCGGCATCCCGGCCACCATGCGCGGCATCAACAAGGCGGTGATCCTGGCCACCGGCCACGCCGCCGGCACCGACGACGACCTCGACTGGGCGGCAATCGCCCGCACCGGCCAGCCGGTCGTCGTCTATATGGGCATGGCCAATCTGCCGCTGATATCAGCCTCGCTGCTTGGCGGCGGCCTGCCGCCTTCGACGCCTGCTGCAGTGATCGTCGCCGCGACGACGCCGCAGGAGCGCATCGTCGTCGCCACGCTTGCCACCATCGCCGAGGAGGCGGCCGCCGCCGGGTTGACCGCGCCGGCGCTGATCGTCGTCGGCGGCATCGTCGCGATGCGCGCGGCATTGGCGGGCGAGCCATGACCCGCGCGATCATCATCGGCGCGCCGCGCTCGGGCTCGGGCAAGACCAGCGTCACCATCGGTATATTGCGCGCGCTCGCCCGGCGCGGCCTGATGGTGCGCGGCGCCAAGTCCGGCCCCGACTATATCGACCCCGGCTTCCACACCGCTGCGACAGGCCTTTCCGGCGTCAATCTCGACAGCTGGGCGATGCCGCCTGATTTGCTCAACGCGCTGGCCGGCGACGCAACTGAAGATGCCGATTTCATCTTCCTCGAAAGCGCCATGGGCCTGTTCGACGGGATTCCGGCTGCTCCAGGCCGCACCGGCTCGGCCGCAGACCTTGCCCGGCTGTACGGCCTGCCGGTGCTGCTGGTGCTCGACGTTTCCGGACAGTCGACCACGGCGGCAGCCGTCGCCAAGGGTTTTGCCAGCTATGACCCTGATGTGCGCATGGCCGGCGTCGTGCTCAACCGGCTGGGCAGCGAACGTCACCGCCGTCTCTGCAGCGACGCCATCGAGGCGATCGGCCTGCCGGTGGTCGGCGCGATCCTGCGCGATCCCTCGCTCAACCTGCCGGAGCGGCATCTCGGCCTCGTCCAGGCCGGCGAATACGAGAATTTGATGGTGCATCTCGACCGGCTGGCCGACATGGTCGAACGCTCGCTCGACCTCGACGCCATCATGGCGCTGGCGGCGCCATTCGCGCCCGCTTCCGGCAGTTTCGACGACGCGCTGCCACCGCCCGGACAACGCATCGCACTGGCAGAGGATGCCGCCTTCACCTTCCTCTATCCGCATGTCGCCGCGCATTGGCACAAGGCAGGGGCTGAAATCATCCGCTTCTCGCCGCTTGCCGACGAAGCGCCCGGCGAAAATTGCGATGTCTGCTGGCTGCCCGGCGGCTATCCCGAGCTTCACGCCGGCCGCCTTGCGGCGGCTGCGAATTTCAGGGCCGGCATCGAGGCGTTTTCGGCAACACGGCCGGTGCATGGCGAGTGCGGCGGCTTCATGGTGCTTGGCAAAGCGCTGGAGGACGCATCGGGCGAGACGCACGCGATGCTCGGCCTGCTCGGCCACTCGACCAGTTTTGCCAAGCGAAAGATGAATCTCGGCTACCGCGAGGCGCGGCTGCGCGCCGATTGCCCGCTGGGAGCCCAAGGCGCGCTGATCCGCGGCCACGAATTCCACTACGCACAGATGATTGCCACCGGCAGTGACGAATCGTTGGCCGACCTCGCTGACGGCCAAGGCAATCCGCTCGGGGCCTCCGGTTACCGGCGCGGCCATGTCAGCGGCACATTCTTCCATGCCATTGCGAGAGGCTAGAGCACGATCCCGAACCGGAGGACCGCGCCAGCGAAAAGTGGGAACCGATTTTCGGAATAGATCATGCTCAAACTCGAGGACATGCCCCCTTCGCTTCGCCAAGCGCTCGAAGACATCGCGCTCTGTGTCGTCTTCTTCACACGGCTGCCGCTGCCGGTCATTGATTTCCGGGACCGCAGCCTTGCTGCCGGGATCTGGGCGGCGCCGGTCGCTGGCCTTGCCGTCGCTCTGATCGGCGCCCTGGTTTACGCGGTCGGGACCTGGCTCGGCCTTGCCGCCGGCCCGGCAGCAGCACTGACCTTGGCCGCGACCTTGCTCGCCACCGGCTGCATGCATGAAGACGGGCTTTCGGATGTCGCCGACGGCTTTGGCGGCGGCAAAACGCGCGAGAAAAAACTGGAGATCATGCGCGACAGCCGCATCGGCGCCTATGGCGCCTGCGCGCTCGCCCTGTCGCTGCTTATCCGCTGGAGCGTGCTTTCGGAATTCGCCGGCCCGGCCCAGATGTTCTGGGCTCTGATTGCCGCGCATGCCGCCTCGCGCGGCTTGTTCGGCGCTTTCATGCATCTTTTGCCGGCGGCGCGCAGCGACGGCCTCTCGGCCGATGCAGGCCCCGTCTCGGCCGAAACCGCCATTGCCGGCGCCGCGCTCGGCGCCGTCGCGCTGCTGGCGCTAGGGTTCGGTGGCGCGGTCGCCGCGCTTATCCTGCTCGGCCTGTTGTTTGCCGCGTTCCGCGAGCTGTGCCGCAGCCAGATCGGCGGCCAGACCGGCGATACGGTCGGCGCGCTGCAGCAGTCTGGCGAAATCGCAATCCTGCTCGTCGCTTCCGCTTTCCTTTCCTGACTCTGTTTCGGAGATTTTTGCCCCATGCCTTTCAAATCGCTTGATGAATTGCGAGCGGCCTGCCTCGATCTGCCTGCCGGCAGCGAAGCCGCGGCAAATGCTGTCGACCGCCGCCAGGACACGCTGACCAAGCCGCAAGGCAGCCTTGGCCGATTGGAAGCCATAGCCGCATGGCTGGCCCGCTGGCAGGGCCGCGACATGCCGCAGCTCGACCGCGTCAAAGTGTTCGTCTTTGCCGGCAACCACGGCGTCACCGCACAGGGGGTGTCGGCCTTCCCGTCGGAGGTCACCGTGCAGATGGTGGCGAATTTCGCCGGCGGCGGCGCCGCCATCAACCAGCTTGCCCGCATTGCCGGTGCGGAGCTCGATGTCATTCCGCTCGACCTCGATTATCCGACCGGCGATTTCACGCAAGTGCCGGCAATGGACGGCGAAGCCTTCCTCGCCGCCGTCTCGGCCGGCTACGCCGCGGTGACAAAAGACCTCGACCTCGTCTGTTTCGGCGAAATGGGCATCGGCAACACCACGCCGGCGGCCGCCATTTCGGCCGCCCTTTTCGGCGGCGGCGCGGAAAAATGGACCGGGCGCGGCACCGGCGTCGACGATGCCGGCCTGGTGCGTAAGATCACCGCCATCGAGGCCGGCCTCAAGCGCCACGCCGAAGCTCTTGCCGACCCGCTGGGGATCGCAGCAGCCCTTGGGGGGCGCGAACTCGCCGCCATTTTCGGTGCGACGCTGGCGGCGCGCCATTCAGGCGTGCCGGTGCTGCTCGACGGCTTCGTCTGCACCGCCGCCGCCGCACCGCTGGCGAGATTGCACCCGGCCGGCCTCGCCCACACACTTGCCGCCCATGTCTCGGCCGAATCCGGCCATCGCCGGCTGCTCGAGGCGCTCGGCCTGCCGCCGCTGCTCGACCTCGGCATGCGGCTCGGCGAAGGCTCCGGCGCCTGCCTCGCCGTCAACATCGTCCGCTCGGCGCTCGAATGCCATGCGCGCATGGCAAGCTTTGCCGAGGCCGGTGTTTCGGAGAAGTAATCTCGTCAACCTGAATCAAGTCTCGGCCGATTGCTCGATGGATCACGGCAGCCCTGGGGAACCTGGCCGGCCCGAGCACGTTGTGGCCGGTCAGCCCGGGTTACGCATGCAACAGCTTTTCCAGGAATTCGGCCATCCGACATACGTCCCGTTTCCCGTCATTGCGGCGAGGCTTCTGCTGGCGTCGATCTTCGGTGCGGCGATCGGGTTCGAACGCGAATGGCGAAATCGGCCTGCCGGGCTTCGCACCCATATCCTGGTCTGCGTGGCAGCGGCTACCTTCGGTATTCTGACGATTGAAATCATTCACGCGCCGATGTTTCAGCAGGATTCCGTGAGGGTCGATCCGATTCGTGTTGTCGAAGCGGTTACCGCCGGCGTCGCGTTCCTTGCTGCCGGAACGATTTTGTTTTCGAAAGGCGAGGTTCACGGGCTGACGACCGGTGCAGGCATGTGGCTGTCCGGGGCAATTGGCGTGGCCTGCGGGCTCGGTCTGTGGCAAGTGGCGGCGCTCGGCACGCTTTTGGTGCTGGTCGCGGCAGGCCTTCTCTACAGTTTTGCCCACAAGTCCGGTATTGGCGAGAAAGCCGGACCAGAAAAGCCCAAGTCGGAAGAAGACGTGCCCAAGCCGCCCAAAGGCTGAGGCTGCAACTGGGGCTGAGGCTGCAACTGGAACCGAACGCGAATTGGAAACCAACCGTCGGGATTGGGAACCGCTATGTTCGCGACACTCTTTCCAGGTAGCGAAAAGCGGGTAATATCAACGGATTAAATGGTGGGTGCGACAGGGATCGAACCTGTGACCCGCTGATTAAGAGTCAGCTGCTCTACCAACTGAGCTACGCACCCACTCGCCGGTAAAACCAGCGTCGGCGGGCATATAGCCGCCGCCATCCGCCATGTCCAGCCCTGCCGGATTCATTTCCCGACAAATCGCGCCGGGTTTCGTCATCCTAGGGCGGAGCGAACGCGAAGCGGAGCAGAGACCCTAGGATCCATGCCGTAACAGTCGCCCAAAATGCAGCGGTGTAGAATGCGCTCATGCGCACAAGAGCCGCACGGTTTCGATCTGAGAGCCCACCACTGCAGAAGACGGACGGCTGCATGGAAACCTAGCCCGCACCGCCGGAGCACGGCCGCTCGGTTACGGCATGGATCCTAGGGGGTCTCCGCGACGTCGCTTCGCTCCTGCTACGCCCTAGGATGACGAAGGATGGTGTGTCAGACGAACAGCTTGCCTTCCGCCACCTTGACGGCATGGCCGCCGATGCGGGCGGCGGCCAGTTTGCCGCCTTCGACATTCAGTTCGAGGCGGATGCGCGAAGGCCGCCCCATCTCCAGCCCTTGTTCGATCCAACGCTGGGAAACACCCTCTCTCGGGCCGTCGAAATGCATGATCGCGCCGGCGAAGGCGGCGGCCGCCGAACCGGTCGCCGGATCTTCATAGGATGGATTGCCCGGCACGATCATGCGGACATGGAAGGCGCTGTCGTGGTTCACCGTCTCGCGGCAATAGACATACGGGCTGGCGAGGGCCCAATCGCTCTTGCGGGGCGCCAGTTCCGACCACGCCTGGTTATCCAGCCTTATCCGGGCCGCCGCCTCCAGATCGGCGACCGGAATGGTCACGTAGGGCACGCCGGCCGACCAGAACGAGACGCGGTGGTTTTCGAAGCCGACTTCGTGCGGCCCCAGGCCAAGTGCCGCCCCGATCGCTTCCGGGTCGGCGGACAATTCCAGCCGCTCCGGCAGCTTGGCCAAGTCGAACTCGGCAAAGATGGCGCCATCGTGCTTGCTGACGGCGCAGCGCACCGGGCCGATATTTTCTTCCAGGACGAAGATGCCGGCGGTGTCGCCATCGCCAGCCATTTCGGCAAGCGCAATCGCAGCGCCCACCGTCGGATGGCCGGCGAACGGCATCTCATACTCGGGTGTGAAGATGCGGATGCGGGCGCGGTGCTTGGGATTGTCGGGCGGCAGCACGAAAACGGTTTCCGACAGGTTGAACTCGCGCGCGATGGCCTGCATCGCCGCCGTGCCCAGCCCTTTGCCGTCGAGAACGACGGCCAGCGGATTGCCGGCCAGCCGCTCGGTGGTGAACACGTCGTAAAGCAAGTAATTCCGGGTCAGCATTGTAGAAAGCCTTCTGCCTCAATCCCAACAGGGGCCCAAACATGGGCGAAATTTAATTTGATATTTGAACCATTCGGCCTGATCAGTGCACCGGTTGGGACATCACTGGTATTATAGGGGTCCGGCGTGGACCAGATTGTCAATCTGCCAAAGACGGAATCCACTTCCGACATAAAGACGGCACTCGGGCTCGACCGCCTGGGTCTGAAGAAGAAACGGCGTCGCGGCTGGCTTTATGGCCTGCTTGTGCTGGTCGTCGTCGCCGCAAGCCTGGCGGGGTACCAATGGTATGCCGCGTCTCCCGCCAAGATCGACTATACCACTGTGCCGGCCGCTGTCGCCGATCTCACGGTCGAAGTATCGGCGACCGGCACGCTGCAGCCCCTCACCCAGGTCGACATTTCGAGCGAACTGTCCGGCGTCGTCCGCTCGGTCGCGGTCAACGAGAACCAGCAGGTGAAGCAGGGCGATGTGCTGGCGGCGCTCGACACCGCCAAGCTGGAGGTGCAGATCGAGCGTGCCGAGGCTTCCGCCAAGGCGGCGGCCGCCAATGTCGAGACCGCCATCGTAACCCTCACCGAAAACGAAAGGGCGGTTGCGCGCGCGGCGGCGCTCACCAAGCGCGGCATGGCGACTGACCAGTCGCTTGAAGCGGCGACAGCGACGCGCGACCGCTCAAAGGCAGCGCTCGACAGCGCCAAAGCCAATCTGGCCATCGCCAATGCCGATCTCAAGGCGCAGCAGACGGACTTCGCCAAAAGCACCATCTATGCGCCCATCGACGGCATCGTTCTGACGCGCTCGGTCGATCCCGGCCAGACGGTTGCCTCCTCGCTGCAAGCGCCGGTGCTGTTCGTCATCGCCGCCGACCTGAGGAACATGGAGTTGAAGGCAGCGGTCGACGAGGCCGACATCGGCGCGGTCAAGCCCGGCCAGCATGCCCGCTTCACCGTCGACGCCTTTCCCGAGCGGCCGTTCGATGCCGAGATCCGCGACATCTCCTATGCTTCGGTCACCACCGACGGCGTCGTCACCTACGACGCGCGGTTCGAGGTCGACAACAACGAGCTTCTGTTGCGGCCCGGGATGACTGCCACCGTTTCGGTCGTCACCAGGCAGGCCAAGGGCGTGCTCACCGTGCCGTCGACAGCTTTCCGCTACCGGCCGGCGGTATCTGCTGCCCGAGCGTGGAGCCTGAGCGACCTGTTCACGGGCCGTATGGGCCGTCCACGCGGCAACCGCCAGCGCCAGGCGACGGCGCAGCCCACCGACGGTTCGCGCACGCTCTACGTGCTGGAGAACGGCCGGCCCCGGCCGGTCAACGTCAAGGTCGGCTCCACCGATGGCGAGCTGACCGAGATCACCTCCGGTCTCGCAGAAGGTGCGCAAGTCATCACCGCAGCGCAGCAGCGGAGCTGAAATCATGTCAGGCTCGCTGCTCATCACCTTCGACAAGGTCTGGAAAAGCTATGGCCAGGGCGAGGCCACGGTGCATGCGCTGGCTGGCGTCGATCTTGCCATCCGCAGCGGTGAATTCGTCGCCATCATGGGTCCGTCCGGCTCGGGCAAGTCGACGGCGATGAACATCATCGGCTGCCTCGACACACCGACGGCCGGAACCTACAGCTTCATGGGCATCGATGCTGGCCGCCTCGACCGCAACCGCCGCGCCATGCTGCGCAATCTCTATGTCGGCTTCGTTTTCCAGGGCTACAATCTCCTGCCGCGCACCACCGCGGTGGAGAATGTCGAACTGCCGCTGATCTATCGCGGCGTCGCCGCCCGCGAGCGTCACGACCTCGCCATGAAGGCGCTGGCCGAGGTCGGGCTTGTCGGCCGCGAGCACCACACGCCGGCCGAGCTCTCCGGCGGCCAGCAGCAGCGCGTGGCGATCGCACGCGCCATCGTCACCAGGCCGACGCTGCTCGTCGCCGACGAGCCGACCGGCAATCTCGACACCGCACGTACGCACGAGATCATGGAGCTGCTGACGCGGCTGAACACCGAGCTTGGCCTGACCATCGCCATGGTCACCCACGAGGCCGATGTCGCTGCTTATGCCGAGCGCACAATTCGCTTCCTCGACGGCCACGTCGCCTCCGATGCCATGAACCTCGAGGTGGTGTAACCATGATCTGGGAAACCGTCCGCCTCTCGCTGCTTTCGGTGCGCCGCAATGTGCTGCGCTCGTTTCTGACGCTGCTCGGCATCGTCATCGGCGTTGCCGCCGTCATCGCCATGCTCACCATCGGCTCGGGCACCACCGAAAAGGTAAAGGCCGACATTTCCAAGCTCGGCAGCAATTTGCTGGTTGTCCGCCCCGGCCGCCCGGCCGGGCCCGGCGGACCGGGAGGGCTCGACCAGGCCACACGTCCGCTCGGCAGCAAGGAACTTGCCGCGCTTGTCGCACATTTGAGCGGCGCCCGCGCCATCTCGCCCGCCTCGCAAAAGCAGGTCCGCGTCATATCAGGCACCGAAAGCCTGACGTCGGGTGTCACCGGCACCGACAGCGCCTATCTCGATGCGCGCGACTGGAAGCTGATCTCGGGCCGACCGTTCAGCGATTCGGAAATCCGCTCGGGCACCGGCGTCTGCCTGATCGGCGAAACCGTGCGCCAGCAGTTCTTCGGCGCCGGCGACCCCGAAGGCGAGATCATTCGCGTCAACCGCACCTCGTGCAAGATCATCGGCCTGCTCGAGCCAAAAGGCTATACCGGCTTCGGCCAGGACCAGGACAATGTCGTGCTGATGCCGCTCGCCGCCTACCAGCGCCGCATCGCCGGCAACCGCGACATCGACTCGATCTACGTCGCCGCCGACGACGGGACGGCGACCACCGAGCTGCTGCCGCGCGTCGAGGACATCTTGCGCGATGCACGCCGCATCCCGCCGGACCGCGAAGACGACTTCTCGATACGCGACATGACCCAGATCGCCGACGCCATGGCGAGCGCCACCACGACGATGACCGGCATGCTGGGAGCGGTCGCCGGCGTCAGCCTGTTGGTCGGCGGCATCGGCATCATGAACATCATGCTGGTGTCGGTGACCGAGCGTACCCGCGAGATCGGCATAAGGCTGGCCATCGGCGCGCATGAAAAGCACATCCTCATCCAGTTCCTGGTCGAGGCCACCGTGCTGTCGCTGCTCGGCGGCATCATCGGCATCCTGATCGGCCTGGCGCTGGCCGGCCTCGCCTCGCTGACGCTGGCGATCCCGTTTGCGCCAAGCCCGGCGGTGATCCTGCTCGCCGTCGGCTTCTCGGCGCTGATCGGCATGGTGTTCGGCTTCTTCCCGGCGCTGCGCGGCGCGCGGCTCGATCCGATCGACGCGCTGAGGCATGAATAGCGCGGCGCAGCGTGCGTCGCCTTCAGATGTCCCCAAAATTTTGGCGCGGCCGTCGCCCTGCCCCTGTCGCGGAACAGCCCGCGGTGCTAGCAATCGCCTTGGGGATATGGGGGGAATAGTGGGATGAGCAAGAAAGAGCGAGTGGCTTTGGTGACGGTGATCATCGAGGCCGCATTGGCGGGGCTTTGGTGGTACTTGGCCAGCTATGGCATGGCCAACCCCGATCATGTCACCGCCGATTTCCAGCAGGTTGTCGGTCAGACGATGGGAACGACGATGGGTGCGCTGCTGGGTATCGGCGTCATCCTGTTTTTCGTCGCCGCCCGCAACGACCGCAAAACCATCGAGAACAAAATGCGTCGTTAACCCCTGTCGGCAAACTCCTGTCGACAAACTATCCCTCGCCGGCAAAATGCCACTCGATCAGTGGCTTCATGTGCGACATCAGCCCGTCCGGCAGGTCATCGGCACTGCGGATGATGACAGGCCCGTCGATCTCCGGCTCTGCCTCGGTGGCGACAAAGGCGCTGATGCGCTGCGCGACCTCGTCGGCGGATGCAATCTCGCGATAGCGGCGAAAGATCACCGTGCCGGTTGCCGTCGACAGGGCATAGTAGCGCCTGCCGCGCGCCGCGCCGGCAAGGTCGAGGCCGGTTTCTTCCCGCACCTCGCGGATCATGTTGAAGTCGACATCGACAAGGCCGTCGCGGAAATCGGTTGGCTCGAACGAGCCGGCGGCGAAGTAGACGCGACCGGCATTGACGGTGTGCGACGCCATGCGGATCGCCACCAGCGCATTGTCGCCGGCGACCAGCATGGCATGGGCATAGGCGTGCTCGGCCCCCGCCACCTGGCGATTGCCGCGCCAAAGCATGAAGGTCGAGTAGCGCACCGCATGACAGCGGCCGACGAGGCTGCTGTCGCGATAGCGGAGCGCCGAAAGCAGCACCACGGTGCCGTCGAACAGCGCCGGGTTGGCTGCGGTCTCGCGCCGCCAATTCTCGGCGATCGCTTGCGCATTGTCGCGTTCGAACGGATGCGGGCCGGGGTCGAGCCTGACGTCGACGGCGTCGACCGGAAGGATGATGTTGCGCGGCAGGTCGAAGCTCAACGAAAACGATCCTCAGGTCATTTCAAGGGTGATCGCCACAGGACAGTGGTCCGACGCCTTCGGCCGGTCCCAGCCGCAACGCGGAAACCGGTCCACCTCCTGGCCTGCCGGAAAGATCGTGCGCCAGGGCTGGCCGTTGCGGATGATGTCGGGAACGGCGGTCGCGTTCCTGGCTGCCAGTGCCTTCGACAACAGGATGTAGTCGAGCTGGCACAGATGCCGCTCCTGCGGCCCGCGCGTATGGTACAAGGTCCAGCGGTCCATTTCCGGGCGCCGCTCGACCGCATTCTCGCAAAAGCCGCCGGCGGTGAGCACGTTGAGGCAGGACTGGCTCTCGTCGATCACCTCGAAGCGGTAGCCGTCAAAGGCGTCGCCGGAGATCTTCACGCGCTGCCGATAGTCGTTCATGTCGCCGCAGATCGCCCAATATTTGTCGGCGGCGTGATCCCCACCGAAACGCTCCTCGATGATCCGGCGCACCGCTTGCGCCTCGGCGATGCGCAGCGGCATTGTCGCCTGGCGCCCATCGAGGCCGTTGCGGGGCGAGCCCATCGACTTGAAATGCACCAGATAGAGCGTCAGCGGCACGCCGCCGACGGTCAGGTCGATTTCCAGGCAGTCGCGCCGGAAGATGCGCTGGTTGGCCTGATGCCCGAACGCTGCCAGTTCCGGCGTGTGCAGGCCGAACTGCTCGAACGTGACATAGGCGTGGCTTGTCATGCGCACGAATTCGATCGGCTGGGCCTGCGCGGTCTCGTTGCGCATCATCACGGCGACGTCGATGCCGCGCGAATCATTGCCGGCGGTGGTGTATTTCTGGCGGTAGCCATGCCCGACCATCCTGAACAGATAGCCGTGTTCGAAAGCCTTCAGCGCCTCGATATTGTCGACCTCCTGCATGCAGATGATGTCGGCGCGGGTGGCGGCGATGGCCAATGCCGTCAGCTGGCGCGTATCGTCGGATTGCGCGATCGCCCGCGCCTGCTCCAGCATCTTGTATTCGGCCTCGCTCTGGATGTCGAAGAGCGCCAGCGTGCGATCCTCGTTGAGCTGGTTGCGGTATCCGGAAAAATCGAACCTGTTCATCAGGTTTTCGACATTGAAGGTGGCGAGGCGCAGCGACATGGCGGTGACCTTTGCCCACAAGCGCGGCCGAAAACAAGGGCCCGCCCCTGCCGGTCATGGTTGACGAAACCTTTCCGTTCATCCTCCGTTCAGGCGCGAAGCTGCATGAATGACATTCTTCATCGCCGGGCGTGGGGCCTGAGATCTCTTGGAGAGTGCAATGAACCCGCTCTTTTCTTTTTCTGTCAGATCCGGGCTGCTGGCTCTGGGTCTGATGGCCGGCCTGTCGGCCCCCGCGTTCGCCGGGCCAATTGCCAAACCCGTGCTGCCGATGCCGGCCAACGCCGTCGCCCCCGAGATTGTGCCTGTCCGCGAAAGCTGGGCCGGCGGCAACGACAGGCGGAGCGAATGGCGCTGGCGCAATCGGCAGGGCGGCCGGGAGTGGCGCGGTGGCAATGATCGGAGATGGCGCGGTCGCGACGAAGCCTGGAGATGGCGTGACCACGACGACCGGCGCTGGCGCCACCGTCGTCATCACCGCCGTCACTTCAATGATTCCGCGATCTATTTCGGCCTGGGTCTCGGGCTGCCCGCCTACAACTATTATAGCGGGCCGAGCTATTATGAGCCGCGCTACTACCCGCCTCGGCGTCAGTATCGCACGGAGCGGCTTTCCAGCGCCCATGTCCGCTGGTGCTACGATCGCTACCGGTCCTATCGCGCCTGGGACAACACGTTCCAGCCCTATGGCGGTCCGCGCCAGCAGTGCTGGTCGCCCTATAGCTGAGTGGTGCGACTGATGAACTCCAACGGCGCCGCTCCCTCGCGGCGCCGTTTTTCATCTGACCCACCTTCTTCTGAAGCCCTTTGCGTCCTTTTCTGCGCGACGATAACGCTATGTTTATCAGGCGGGCCTAATTATCCTGCCGATCGCACCAGGGATTATGCGCGATGGCTGAAGACGAAAACAGGGACAAACGCAGGCAGCGCGTCTTCAAGGGCGCGACGATCCTGACCGGCATCACCAGGTCCGAGGTCACCTGCACGGTGCGCAACATGCATGACGGCGGCGCCGAATTGATGGTCTCGATCGACGCTCGCGTGCCCGACGAGTTCCTGCTCTATGTGCCGACCGACGGCATCGCCTACAAGGCAGTGGTCCGCTGGCGCCGCGAGGACCGCATCGGCGTGATGTTCACCGGCACCGAGCCAAAGCCCTCCTGGCACTACGGCTAAATCCCCTGAACCGCATTCTCCAACCAGCCAACCACACGGCCTTCATGTAAAAAGCCGGCGGAGCGCTCCGCCGGCTTTTTCCTGAATTGCGGATTTCGATCAGTTCTTGGCCTTGTCGACCAGCTTGTTCTTCGAAATCTCCCGCGCGCCCGCAGGGCGAAGCCCGAGGACGCGCAAGGAAACGAACGTGGATTTCGATCAGTTCTTGGCCTTGTCGACCAGCTTGTTCTTCGAAATCCACGGCATCATCGCGCGCAGCTTGGCGCCGACTTCCTCGATCTGATGGCTGTCGTTGTTGCGGCGGATGCCCTTGAAGCGCGACATGCCGGCACGATACTCCTGCATCCATTCCGAGGTGAACTTGCCGGTCTGGATATCCTTCAGCACGCGCTTCATCTCGGCCTTGGTCTCGGCGGTGATGATGCGCGGGCCCGAAACATATTCGCCCCATTCGGCGGTGTTCGAGATCGAGTAGTTCATGTTGGCGATGCCGCCTTCGTAGATCAGGTCGACGATCAGCTTGACCTCGTGCAGGCACTCGAAATAGGCCATTTCCGGCGCGTAGCCGGCTTCCACCAGCGTCTCGAAACCGGCGCGGATCAGCTCGACCAGGCCGCCGCACAGGACAACCTGCTCGCCGAACAGATCGGTTTCGCATTCCTCGCGGAAATTGGTCTCGATGATGCCCGAACGGCCGCCGCCGACGCCGCAGGCATAGGACAGAGCGAGATCAAGTGCATTGCCCGAAGCATCCTGGTTGACCGCGACCAGGCACGGCACGCCGCCGCCCTTCTGGTATTCGCCGCGCACCGTGTGGCCAGGCCCCTTCGGCGCGATCATGACGACGTCGACCGAGGCCTTTGGCTCGATCAGGCCAAAGTGCACGTTGAGGCCGTGGGCAAAGGCGATCGCCGCGCCATCGCGGATGTTCGGCGCGATTTCGGATTTGTAGATGTCGGCCTGCAGCTCGTCCGGCGTCGCCATCATCATCAGGTCGGCCCATTTGGCGGCTTCCGCCACGCTCATCACCTTGAGCCCGTCGGCCTCGACTTTTTGGGCGGTCGCCGAGCCGGCCTTGAGGCCGATGGCGATTTCCCCAACGCCAGAATCCTTGAGATTGAGCGCATGCGCCCGGCCCTGGCTGCCATAGCCGATGATGGCGACCTTTTTGCCCTTGATCAGGTTGAGATCGGCGTCGCGATCGTAATAGACACGCATTTTTCTTCCTTCCCGTTTTTGAATTCAGAGCATGATGCCGAAAAGTGTGAAGCGGTTTCGGACGACATCATGGTCTATCTCTTTGATTTAGAGCCGGATTCAGATTTCAGGTCGACTTGACCTGAAATCATCCGGCTCTAGAGGCCTTGCGGCCCGGTTTTGCTCCGTGAAGAGCGAGAAACTGCTGCGTCGCCCGGACGGCATCGCCGCCAATCGCCGCATCAGTCAATTTTAGCCGGTCGCCGAGCAGCAGGCGGATCTGCACGTCGCGGGCGACCAGCCCGAAAAAGGTGCGGAATGCCGCTTCGGCATCCGAGAACTCGAGAAGCCCGGCCTGCCGGCCGGCCTCCAGCACCGGCTTCAGGCGCCGGGCCAGCGCGAATCGCCCGTTCTCCAGCACGATGGCGCCAAGATCGTCGTTCCCCGACCCGGCACGGCCAATGGCGACGCGGTTCAGCGCGATCGATGTGTCGCTCGAAATCACCTTGAGCCAGTCCGAAGCGAAACGTGCGAGGCTCACCGTCAGCGAAGCAAGGGTAAGCCCCTTGCCGTCGACCGGCACCACCCGCACCTTGGAGGCCTGCCATTGAACAATTGCCGTCAACAGCCCGTCGCGATCGCCGAACCATTTGTAGAGCGTTTCCTTGGAACAGCTTGCCCGCCGCGCCACCGCGGTCATGGTCAACTGATCGCCCTCCTCGACCAGCAGCCGAAGTGCGGCGTCGAGCACGGCTTTCTGCCGCTCGGTCAGCGCTTCGCTGGTGTCGATGTCGACGCTTGCTTGCAACAAACTCTTTTCCTGCTCGATAAAAGCGGCGGCCAGGGCCGTACCGTACGTTACGGTTCGGCGTGTCTATGACGTATTGCCGGACCCGAGGCAAGCCCTATCTCCGCTTTTTGACCGGCTGTCGCGGAGAGAAAAATGCTCGCCGGCCTGCTTGCGTTGACTGTTGCCGCCGCTTTCGCGGGCGCCGCCATCTATATCAGCGTTGCCGAGCAGCCGGCGCGGCTTCGCCTCGACGACCGTGCACTGCTGCAGGAATGGCAGCCTTCCTACAAGCGCGGCGCCGCCATGCAGGCGTCGATTGCCGTCGTCGCCTGTGTTCTTGGTGTCGTTGCCTGGTGGCAGACCGGCAGTCTCGCCTATCTCACGGGGGCGGTGCTGATCATCCTGCCATGGCCATGGACGCTGATCGCAATGATGCCGACAAACCGGTTGCTGGAGGCGATGGACGCGGCCGCCGTCAATCCGCAGGCGCGGGCGCTGATCGTCAAATGGGGCAATCTGCATCTGGTTCGCGTCATGCTTGGCGTGCTGGCGGCACTGGCATTCCTCTGGGGCAGTGCCTGACGGCTGCAAGCGACCTTCAGCGCCAGCCGGACCACATCACTCCGGCATCGCCGGATGACGCAGCCGTCCGAGCAGAGCCGACAAGGTTTCCAGATCATCATTGGAGAGCCTGGCGCCGACCAGCTCGGCGATCGATTGTCCGTAGACGGCCCACATCCGGCGGCGCATCTCGCGCCCCTTGCCGGTGATGCGGACCGTCTGTCCGCGACCGTCATCGGCAACCCTGAGCTTCTCGACCAGCCCGTCCGCTTCGAGCCGCGCCAGCAGCCGCGAGACGTTGTACTGCGCAAACAGGGTGCGCTCGATCAGCTGGAACGGCCGCAAGCCGCCCTCGCCGGCTTCGGCAAGCTCATGCAGCACGTCGTACCAGGCAAGCGGCGGCAAGCCGGCGTCCTTCAGCGCGTCTTCGGCTCGTTCCAGCAGCTGGCGCGAAACGCGCATCAGGCGCGCCCAGGCTTTGATGGCCGCCGGCGAGGGATTCTCCGTCATGATGCAGCATAGGCGATAGATGCAATTGCATCAAGCTTGCCAATGGATGCAAATGCATCTATATAGATGCAACTGCATTTATATCGGAAGGCACTGCCATGAAACATGAAATCTGCGAGATCGTCGACATTCCGGAGACGGGCGGTCTGGTGACCGACAAGCTCGTTCTCGTCAGCCACCACCTTTGTCCCTATGTACAGCGCGCGGCGATCTCGCTCTGCGAAAAGGACGTGCCGTTCGAACGCCTCACCATCGATCTCGCCAAAAAACCGGCCTGGTTCAAGGCGATATCGCCGCTCGGCAAGGTACCGCTGCTGCGCGTGCAGCAGGACGGCGAGGAAACTGTGATATTCGAATCGGCGGTCATCCTCGAATTTCTCGAGGAAACGCTGGCCAACCCACTGCATCCTGCCGACCCGCTGGTCCGCGCCCGGCATCGCGCCTGGATCGAGTTCGGCTCGGCCATTCTCAACGCCATTGGTCGGTTCTATTCCGCTCCGACCGAGGCCGCCTTTCTTGCCGAAAGCGAAGCTCTGTCGGCAATGTTCGATCGTCTCGAAATAGAACTGGCGGCTGGCCGGGCTGGGCCATGGTTTGCCGGCGAGCGCTTTTCACTGGTCGATGCAGTCTATGGGCCAGTCTTCCGCTATTTCGACGCCTTCGATCGGATCGGCGCGTTCGGCATCCTGAGCGGAAAGCCGCGTGTCGAGGCCTGGCGAAAGCGATTGCACGAACGCAAGTCGGTGAAGGACGCCGTCACCCCGGACTATCCACAGCGCCTTCATGCATTCCTGCAAGCGAAGGGTTCGCACCTTTCGAAACTCATCCGCCGCAGCGAGGCGGCCACCGCGCTTCCTTGATACCGATCCGCCTGAACGGATCGACCACGGTTCCAGCCACCATCGAGGCAAGGATGTTTGGCGCCGGCGGGATTTTTGCCACCGACGCCACCAGCCTGTCGCGGACGAACGGCATCACGGTCGAGTCCGACTGGTAGAACGGCGTCAGCATCAGCGACAGCGCCTGAAAGACCCGGACATGCCATCGCCGCGCCCGGACATAGACCTCCAGCGCCGTATCGACACGATCCGTTCCTATGAGCGCATAGTTGAGCGCCGCCGCGTCGAGCAGCGCCATGTTCGCCCCTTGCCCGAGCTGCGGGCTGGTCGAATGCGCCGCGTCGCCGATGATCGCCCATCGCCGTCCGGCCGGCACCTTGAGCGTGTGATGGCCGTAGCGCGCCAGCGAAAGCTGATCGAAACTGTCGATCTGGCGCGTGAACGCCTCGCATTCGGGCCACAGCCGAACCACCCTCGCCTTCCAGGCGTCGAGGCCTGTCGCCCTGACCTGCTCTGCGTCCGCTCCAGAAGAACGCCGCCATCTTCTCGGCGCCCGGTTCCGGCGCGCCGATCGGCAGCACGCCGATCATCACGCTCGCTCCGTCGTAGCGCTGCAGCAGCGCGTGTTCGTCGAAACCGTCGCCGCGCCAGCCGAGCGACGCCCAGAACGCGCCATAGGCGAGCGGCCGCGGCTCCCCCGAATTCCCTACGCGCTGCCGCAATCTGGAGCGCGAACCGCTGGCATCGACGACCAGATCGAACGGCCCTATCCTTCGCCCGTTGCCGCAGATCAGCGTTGCCCGTTCGCCGGTTTCCAGCGTCTCGAGCTCGACGCCGGTTTCGATGGCGATCGCCTCGCGCCGGACGGCGCGGAAAAGCACGCCGAACAAGGCCGCCCCGGTGCACCGCCAGCCCGAAACGACTGCGGCGCTGCGCAGCATAGCGGACGTCGAGCGCGGTGCGGCCGGTTTTCGCGTCGGCGCCATGCAGGCGGTCGATGCGGCTGCCCAGCGCCAGGATGTCGGCGAGCACACCAAGAACGGCAAGCACCGTCAGCCCGGTCGGCTGCAGGATCAGCCCGGACCCGACCGGCTTTGGCTCGTCGAAGCGCTCGAAGATAGTGACCCGATGCCCGGCACGCTTCAGATAGAGCGCCGCGGCCAGCCCGGCCGGGCCGGCGCCGGCAATCGCGATGTCCAGAGAATTGCCCATTGCCGCCGAATCGTCTCGCCCAGGCCGGACAATCCTTCAGCGCTATCGGCAAATCAAGCCATCGCTCCTGGTATCGATAGTTAGGTCTCGGCGGCGTCGAAAGCGTTCCGCGCAGCGCGCACCGCGCCATGATTGAGCTCGGCCCATTGGAGCAGCTGATGCAGGGGCCCGAACATCGAGCGTCCGAGATCGGTCAGACTGTATTCGACGCTCGGCGGCTTGGTCGGGAAGACCTCGCGATGGACATAACCGTCGCGCTGCAAATCGTGCAGCGTCTGGGTGAGCATGCGCTGGGAAATGTCGGGCACCAGCCGCCGCAATTCGCCGAACCGGTACGGCTTTTCGGCCAGCGCCATCATCAGCAGCGAACTCCATTTGTTGCTGATGCCCTGGATCACGTCGCGCACCGGACAGTCGGCAATGTTGCCCCCGCCGCTGCACGCTTTGTAAATCTCGAGCTTCGACTTCAGACTGATGACTTTGCTGTCCATCGCTGGTTCCCTGCGCCTGCCTACCTCCCGCAAAACTGCCTTCTTTACGAGGGTCGGTCAATTCCTATTTTAGTGCTGGTCTCTTTTTGAGACTTATACAAGCACCCGCCGCTCCGGCGCAACGACAGGACTTCCCATGACCGATACCCTTCTCGTCACCGGCGCCTCCGGCCAGCTTGGCCGCGGCGTCGTCGATCATCTGCTGGACACGCTCAAGGTTCCGCCCTCACGGATCATCGCCGCCACCCGCAATCCGGAAAACCTCGCCGAGCTGGCAGCGTGCGGCGTCATCATCAGGCAAGCCGATTTCGATGACACGGCATCGCTTGTCGAAGCATTCAAGGGCGCCGACAGGATCCTGATCGTCTCGACCGGCGAGCTCGACCTTGGGGGCAAGCGCCTCAAGCAGCACGAAAATGCCGTCGCAGCCGCGCGGCAGGCTGGCGTTTCGCATCTGCTCTACACCTCGATGCCCAATCCTGAGCCGGGATCGCCGGTGCTGTTTGCGGGCGATCATTACGGGACCGAGCAGGCGATCAAGGCGAGCGGCATCCCCTACACGATTTTCCGCAACGGCTGGTATCAGGAGAACCTGTTCATGTCGCTGCCGCACGCCATTGCCTCGGGACACTGGTATACATCCGCGGCCGACGGCCGCATCGCCCATGGCGCCCGCGACGACATGGCCGCGGCGATCGCTGCCGGCCTTGCCTCGGGCTCCAGCGAAAGCACGACATACACGCTGACCGGTCCGCAGGCCCATACCGTCGCCGAGATCGCGGCCCTGGTGACCGACGTCACCGGCAAGCCGATCGAGGTCGTCCAGCTTTCGGACGAGGCGTTGACCGAGGGCCTGAAGGCTGCCGGCGTTCCCGAGGGCTTTGCCCCAATCGTCACGTCCTTCGACACCAACACGCGCTCCGGCCGCATCGGCATGGTGACCGACGCGATCGAGACACTGTCGGGCAGGAAGCCGCAATCGCTGAAGCAGTTTCTTGAAGCGAACAAGGCAGCGCTGGCCGGCTGAAGTCGGAATAGAGTGCCGGACTGCCAAGGCCGGCGGGACAGCACCCCCCTCTGTCCTGCCGGACATCTCCCCCACACGGGGGGAGATTGGCCGTCACGAGGTTTTCGCCAATCTTCAGCGTCGCAGGAAGGCTGTAAGGCCGAAGCTGCCGATCTCCCCCCTTGTGGGGGAGATGTCCGGCAGGACAGAGGGGGGCGCGAAGGATCGCAACGGCTCAGTATTCGCGCCGCCCCTAAATCGCCACCTGCGTTCCGATCTCGACCACACGTCCAGTCGGGATCTGGAAATACTCCGTCGCATCGGCTGCCGTGCGCGCCAAGCCGATGAACAGCTTGTCCTGCCACACCGGCATGCCGGAATTGGGTGACGCCTTGAGCGAGCGCCGCGACAGGAAGAAGGAGGTCGTCATGATGTCGAACTTCCAGCCCTGCTTGCGGCAGATCGCCAGCGCACGCGGAATGTTGGGCTGTTCCATGTAGCCGAAGGTCAGTGTCACCCGCATGAACAGATCGTTGATCGTTTCCATCTTGACCCGGTCACTGTCGGGCACGACAGGCTGCTGCGCCGTCACCACCGAGAGGATGACGTTCTGTTCGTGCAGCACCTTGTAGTGCTTCAGACTGTGCATCAGCGCGGTCGGCGCGCTGACCGGATCGCTGGTCAGGAACACGGCCGTACCGGACACCAGCTGCGGTTTCTTCTTCAACAAATTGGCGGCAAGGAAATCGAGCGGAATCTCGTTCCTGCGCGTCTTGTCGAACAGATAGCGGCTGCCGCGTATCCAGGTCCCCATGATCAACCCCATGATGCAGGCCACGGCGATTGAAACCCATCCGCCTTCCAAGAATTTCACGATGTTTGCCAAGAAGAAGCCGGTGTCTATCGTGCCAAACAGCAGCGCCAGCGCCGCAGCCAACGCGGTCTGCCATTTCCATTGCCACCGCATCACCACGAACAGCAAAATCGTCGTCATCAGCATCTCGCCTGTCACCGAAATTCCATAGGCGGAAGCGAGCGAACTCGAACTGCCAAAGCCGACGACCAGCAGCATGACGCCGAGCGCGAGAAGGAGGTTCACGCGCGGCATGTAAATCTGGCCGAGTTGCATCTCGGAAGTATGCTGAACTTCGATTCTGGGCAGAAGATTGAGCTGCACCGCTTGCCGGGTCAGCGAAAACGCCCCGGAGATAACGGCTTGACTGGCGATGACAGTCGCTGCTGTTGCGAGCCCGACCATCGGTATCAGTGCCCAATCCGGCAGCATCTGGAAAAACGGATTGTCGGGCACGCCGCCATGGGCAAGAACGAACGCGCCTTGCCCAAAATAGCTGAGCAGCAGGCAGGGAAAGACGATCCAGAACCACGCCAGCACGATTGGACGGCGACCGAAATGTCCGAGATCGACGTAAAGCGCTTCGGCACCGGTAACCGCCAGAAAAACCGCGCCGACGGTGAGAAACGCGCCCGCTTTGGCCTCGGCAAGGTAGGCGACGGCATAGTAGGGGTTGATTGCCAAAAGCACCGACGGATCGTCGCTAATGTGCACCAATCCGGCAATGCCGATCGCCAGAAACCAGAGCGCTGTCACCGGCCCGAAAACCGAGGCCACTCTGCCGGTCCCGAAGCGCTGCACGGCAAACAGGACGGCAAGAATCACCAATGTAATGGGAACCACATATGGATCGAACGCCGGGGTCACGACGCTCAGCCCTTCCACCGCTGACAGCACCGAAATGGCCGGCGTTATGATCGCGTCGCCGAAAAACAGTGCGGCTCCGCACAGACCGATGACAAGAATGATGCCGGAGCCAGCCGGATAGGCTTTCCGGGCCAGCGCCATAAGCGACAGGGTACCGCCCTCACCCTTGTTATCCGCCCGAAGCACGAAGGCGACATACTTTATGGTCACGATAATCGTCAGTGCCCAGACGATCAGCGACAGAATGCCCAGAACGGCACTGCGCGGATCGGTGCCCGACGAAGCATGCAGTGCTTCGCGAAGCGCATAAATAGGGCTGGTGCCGATATCGCCATAGACCACGCCGAGAGCGCCCAGCATCAGGACCTTGGTGCTGTGCTTTTCGACCTCAGGATGGCTGGATTGTTCGACTGGTTCTGCCTCACTACCACTGTTGGTAAGGGCCATGGACGACACTCCGATAAGCGCGCGGTGCTCTACGCTTGCTGCGATGCAATATCAAGTGCCCCAACGTGATGGCTGCCATGTCCGCAAAGCGAGGCTTCCATCTCTACCACCCACAAGCCTTCAGAAATCTTTTGACCGTACCGGCCATGCCATACTCCAACGCATCGGCTGTCAACCCATGTCCGATCGACACTTCGGCCAATGTCGGGATGCGTTTTGCCAATGCCGGCAGGTTGTTCACCACCAGATCGTGGCCCGCATTGACCTGAAGCCCGGCGGCAAGTGCTGCATCCGCGGTTTTTCCCAATCTTTCCAGCTCATTCGCCGCTTTTGCCGAATCGGAATGAAAGCTGCCATACGGCCCCGTGTAGAGCTCGATCCGGTCGGCGCCGGTGTCGCGCGCGGCGTTCATGCCTGACGGATCCGGGTCGGAAAACAACGACACGCGAAAGCCCCCTTTCTTCAGCCGTTTGACGATCGGTGTCAGGAACGCCGCCTCGGCGGCAAAGTTCCAGCCATGGTCGGAGGTGGCCTGGGCAGGGTCGTCGGGCACCAGCGTCACCTGCTCCGGCTGGTGCTTTTCCACGAGCGCCAGGAAATCCTCGCTCGGGTAGCCCTCGATGTTGAACTCTGCCTTGGGGAATTCGTCGTCGATCAGCGCCCTGATCTCCGGCAGGTCGGAATGCCTGGTGTGCCGCTCGTCGGGCCGCGGATGCACGGTCAGGCCATGCGCGCCCGCGGCCAGCGCCAGGCGCCCGAGCCCGATGAGGCTTGGCCACGGCAGGTCGCGCCGGTTGCGCAGCATGGCGATGGCATTGAGATTGACGGAGAGTTTTGCAGGCATGGCTTCTCGGGTCCGGACATAATCGCGGCCATCTATACCGCCTTTGGCGGGAACAGACAGGGGGTTTTCGGTGTTCCAGAGGGACGTGTAATATCCAGCAAGAGGAAGACCCGTGAATTATCTTGAAGACGTGCCGGCGGTTCGCCGCATCGACACCGACCGCGACGACCTGTTCGCCATCGACGTCGTCGGCCATGTCACGGCGGCCGATGCGGAAAACCTGTTCGGATTGCTGGAGGCGGCCTACGCGCTGCACCCGAAAATCGATGTGCTGGTGCGCCTGATCGACCATGAAGGCGTCGATTGGGCCGATGTGTCGGACGAAACGCTTGAACAGGGCACGGCCCATGCCGTGGAGCATGTCGGCCGCTGCGCTGCGCTCGGCGAGCCTAACTGGGTACCCAGCGCACAGAGCGTGCTGCCTGCTTCCTCAGCCGTCGAGCTCAGGCATTTCGAGGCAAAGGACGAAGCATCCGCCTGGGAATGGCTCAACGCCACACCGCTGGCCCCACGCTGACGCAGGTCGACCCCGTGCCAGTCCCGGATTCCTGGTCCATGGGGGCTGCTCGACCGGGCTATCTGACGATCGTCAGCCGTTCCGCCGCGCGCGTGATTGCCGTGTAGAGCCAGCGCTGGCGGGTTTCCTTGAACGCCCAACTTTCGTCGAACAGCACGATCTCGTTCCACTGCGAGCCTTGCGCCTTGTGCACGGTCAGCGCGTAGCCATAGTCGAAATCGTCGAAGCGTTTTTTCTGCTGCCAGGGAATGTCGGCGTCCGGGTCCTCGAACGCCGCCTTGAGCAGCTTGATCTTGGCGACGCCGCGGTCCGGATCGTCCTCCTCCGGGGAGACCAGCAGATTGATGCCGGGTTTCACCGTCTCGCGCGACGAGGTCATCACCTTCCACAGCGAGCCGTTGAGCAGTCCCTTGGCCGGGTCGTTGCGCAGGCAGACGAGCTTGTCGCCGGCCTGTGGATAGTCGGCATTGAACCCCTTCAGCTCGCGCAACCGCTGATTGTAGCGGCGCCGCGTCCTGTTGGTGCCGACCAGCACCTGGTCCGCCTTCAGCACCAGCTCCTGGGTGACGTCTTCCTTGCCGATCACCTGCGCCGCGCCATAGTCGCCGCGCATGAATTCGCGACCCTCGCGCACGTCGAGCGCCAGCCGGATGATCGGGTTGTCGCGCGCCTGCCGGTGGATCTCGGTGAGCAGAATATCCGGTTCATGCTCGGTGAAGAAGCCGCCGCCCGAGATCGGCGGCAACTGGCCGGGATCGCCGAGAACCAGGATTGGCGTGCCGAAACTCAACAGGTCGCGGCCAAGCTGCTCGTCGACCATCGAGCATTCGTCGATGACGACGAGCTTGGCCCGCGAGATCGGGCTTTGCCGGTTGAGCGAAAAGGTCGGCGACATCGACGTCTTGCCGGTCACCTCGTCCGAAACCGTCTCCTCGCCCTTCGGCCGATAGATCAGCGAATGGATAGTGCGGGCATTGACCGCGCCCTTGGAACGCAGCACCTGCGCCGCCTTGCCGGTGAAGGCAGCGAACTGCACCTGGCCGTCGACATGCTCGGCGAAATAGCGCGCCAGCGTCGTCTTGCCGGTGCCGGCATAGCCGAACAACCGGAACAGCTGCGGCTTTCCGGTCTTGAGCCAGGTGGCGACCGCTTTTAGCGCATCGTCCTGTTGAGGAGAGAATTCCATCAGCGCGAGAGACCGGATTCGCGAGGGAAAGACAAGGCCGCCAACGATCATCGGCGGCCGGCCGCACCGCGCAATTTAACAGGCAAGGATCAGAACGTAAAGAGAACAAGCATGATTCGAGACGGTTTAGCCGGCCGTTCCGCCACGACCTTCGGTCGGGCCGCCACGACCTTCGGCCGGGCTGGGATCGTTCTCGAGCAGGATCGGCTTGCCGTGCGGCGTTGCATGCGCGGCGCGTTCCCAGGCGGCAGCGAGCGCATCGACGTCGCCCTTGCCGGCAACGCCTTTTGCCGACAGCAAATTTTCCAGCGCCGCCAGCCAGTGCTCGTAATAATCGTGGCCATCGCTTGCGGCACCAGGCTGCTTGACCTCGGCGGACAAGGCGTCCGCCCATTCGCTCCAGGAAAACAGGCCCTTGTCGTGCAGCGCAACCGTCATGGCGAAGGCTTCCGCCTGCCACGGCTCGGCGAATACCGGCGCATCCGCCGGCAGCGTGGCGGTGGCTGACTTCGCCTCACGCCGGCTCAAGATAGCTCTCCCAGGCATCGATCGACACGGTCAGCGTCGGGTCGGCGCCCTCGCCCCAAATCTCGGCGCCCTCAAAAACCACCGTATAGACCCATTGCGGGTTTTCGCCTTGGCCATGTGCATTGGTGTCAGGGAAGACAAAACCAGCGCGCACCGCCTCGATCGTTCCCTGCTTGCCGCGTGCGTAGCGTGGCAACCTTGTGTGGCCGGTCGGATGGAAATTCTTCGTCCGCACCATATCGCCTGCCTTGAACCGGGCCGGCGCGGCGATCGGCCGGTCGCATGGGCCGCCCTTGGCCAACACTGCCGGCACGTTTTCGGCCTTCAGCACCCGCTTTGGCGTCGCGGCAGGGTCGACCGCCTTGCCCGCGGCCAGATCGCGGTCGCTGACAAAACCATGTCGCTTCAGCAAGGTTTCGAGCGCCTTGATCCAGATCTCATAATAGCTCGAGCCATAATAGTCGGCGGGATGCAGCAATTCCCGCGCATGCCGGCTCTCGTCGATGGTCCAGGCGCCCATGGCGCCCGCGCACAAGGTCACGCCAAGCGCCCGCCTTTCCCAGGCGGCATGGAAACAGGGCTCGTCCTTTTCGGGTGCGACCGGCCCGAACCCCATCTGCCCGCCGAGATCCTGCGGCCCGTTCATGCCGGCTCCCGCGCCAGTCCGGTGCCGATCATCGCGTCGCGCGTCACCAGATCCGCCAGCCGCTCCTCGCTCCAGCTGTCGGTGCCCTTCGGCCGCATCGGCACGACCAGGTAACGCAGCTCGGCGGTAGAATCCCACACCCGGATCTTTGTCGTTGCCGGCAAGGTCAGCCCGAATTCCTCGAGCACGCCGCGCGGATCGATGACCGCGCGCGAACGATAGGGCGGCGCCTTGTACCAGACCGGCGGCAGGCCGAGCACCGACCACGGGTAGCAGGAGCACAGCGTGCAGACGACGAGGTTGTGCGTGTCCGGCGTGTTGAACACGGCCTGCATGTGCTCGCCCTGCCGGCCGGTGTAGCCGAGCGAGCCGATCGCCGCCGTCGCGTCGCGTTTCAGCAAAACGGCAAAGTCCGGCTCGACCCACGCCTTCGCCACCACCTTGGCGCCGTTGCGCGGACCGATCTTTGTCTCATAGGTGTCGACGATCACGTCGATCGCGGCCGGATCGATCAGCCCCTTCTGGGTGAGGATCGTCTCCAGTGCGCGCACCCGGGCGGCAAAAGGATCAAGCTCGTTGTCGTGATTATGATCGTGGGACATGGCCGTAAATTACGGCTGCAAGCGTTCCACCGCAAGCGCCGCGGTTTGGGCCAGCCCGTCGGCTTCTATTCGGCCGCCGCCTTGTGCGGCTCGCCCTGCAACGCTTCTCCGTTCTCGAACAGCGACGGCTGGTCGACGGCCTCGACAGGTGGCTGCTCGTGCCGGCGCTTCGGCCACAGCCCGACAAGCCAGCCCGAAAAATGCTCCATGTAGACATAGATGACCGGCGTGACGAACAGCGTCAGCGCTTGCGAAGCGACGAGGCCGCCGACCACCGCCACGCCGAGCGGCTGGCGCAGTTCGGCGCTGGCGCCGGTGCCGAGCGCGATCGGGATCGTGCCCATCAGTGCCGCCAGCGTCGTCATCATGATCGGCCGGAAGCGCATCAAGCAGGCCTTGTGAATTGACTCGAGCGGCGACATCCCCTCGCGCCTGAGTTCGAGCGCGACGTCGATCATCATGATGCCGTTCTTCTTGACGATGCCGATCAGCATCAGGATACCGATGACCGCGATCACCGACAGGTCCATCCCCGCAAGCCGCAGTGCAACAAGCGCGCCGAGCACCGCCGACGGCAGTCCGGTCAGGATGGTGAGCGGATGGATAAAACTCTCGTAGAGGATGCCGAGGACGATATAGATGGTCAGGATCGCGCCGGCGATCAGCAGGCCCTGGTTCGCAAGCGAATCCTGAAAAGTTTTCGCCGTGCCCGAAAAATTGGTCGAGATCGTCGCCGGCATGCCGATCTTTTCCTTCAGCGCATCGATACGGGTCACGCTGTCGCCGAGCGCGACGCCCTGCGGCAGGTTGTAGGAGATGGTCACTGCCGGAAGCTGGCCGAGCTGATTGACGGTCAGGGCGCCGGCGGTCCGATCGACGCGGGCAAAGGCGCCGAGCGGCACCAGGCTGCCGCTGGCCGTCCTCACCTTGATCGCCAGCATCCTTTCCGGCGACCACTCGATCCTCGGGTCGAGCTCCATGATCACCTCATAGCTGTCGGCCGAACCGAAGATGGTCGACACCTGCTCGGTGCCGAAACCGCCATAGAGGCTGGAGCGCAACGTATCGGTGTCGACGCCGAGCGTCGCTGCCTTGTCGCGGTCGACCACCAGTGACGCCTGCAGGGCGTTGTTCTGCAAATCATTGGTGACGTCGGTGAAGGCGCTACGGTCCGCGGCCATCGCGTCGGTGAGCTTCTGCGCCCAGCTGTCCGCCGCGCCGATGTCGAGGCTCTGCACGACGAGCTGATAGGCGCTGGCCGAAGCGCGCGCGCCTAGCCGCAGGTTCTGCACTGGCTGCATGAAGGTTTCGATGCCGGGGACATTGGCCAGCTGCCGCCGCAGATCCGAGAGCACCTTGTCGATATCGGGGCGCTGGTCCTTGTCCTTCAACTGCACATAGAGCCGGCCCTGGTTGAGTGCGTTGTCTCCGCTGCCCACCGACCACCCGACATGCGAGACATAGGGTGAATGGGTAAAGACATCAGCCACTTGCCCCTGCAGCTTCACCATGGCGTCGAACGAGATGTCCCGGCGCGCGGTGGTCGTCACCGAAATCTGGCCGATATCCTCCTGCGGGAAGAAGCCCTTCGGCGAGGTCTGGATCAGCCAGGCCGACAGTGCGGCCGTCCCAACGAAGACGAGAAAAACCAGGAAACTGTGCCGCAGGCAAAAGGTCAGCAGCTGGTCATAACCCCGCATGAAGAAATTATGCCTGTGACATTCGCCCTGCGCCGCTTCGCGCTCGGCCTTCACCGACAAAAGCCGCGAGCACAGCATCGGCGTCAGCGTCAGCGACACGAACATCGAGGCCAGGATGGCGACCGTCACCACCACCGCGAATTCGTTGAAGATGCGGCCGATCACTCCGCCCATTAAAAGCACGGGGATGAACACAGCGACCAGCGAGATCGAGATCGAAATAATGGTGAAGCCGATTTCGCGCCCTCCCTTGAGGGCCGCGTCGAAGGCCGAGAGTCCCTCCTCCTCCATGTGGCGAAAAATGTTCTCCAGCATGACGATCGCGTCGTCGACGACAAGGCCGACCGCCAGCGTCAGCCCCATCAGCGAGATGTTGTCGATGGAAAAGCCGAACAGGAACATGGCGCCGAGCGTGGCGATCAGCGAGATCGGCACCGCCACCGCCGGGATGATCGTCGCCGTTACCCGGCGCAGGAACAGGAAGATCACCATCACCACCAGCGCAACGGTCAGCAGCAGCGTGAACTGCACGTCGTCGACCGCCTCGCGGATCAACGTCGAGCGGTCGTTGAGCAACTGGATGCTGGCCGCCGCCGGCATTTGATCCTGGAAGGACGGCAGCATTGCCTTGACGCGGTCGACGACGTCGACGGTGTTGGCATCGGGCTGACGCTGCACCGCCATGATGATCGCGCGGGTGCCGTCGTACCAGCTTGCCGTCGTCGTGGTCTCGACGGAATCGATGACGCGGGTCACCTCGCCGAGCCGCACCGGACGGCCGTTCCTGGTGGCTATGATGATGTTGGAAAATCCCGCCGCGTTGTTCAGCTGCGTATTGGCGGTGATCGTCAGCTGCTGCTTGTCGTTCTGCAGCACGCCGAGCGGCGTGTTGCTGTTGGCCGAGGCGATCGCCGTCTGCAGCTGGTCGATCGAAATACCGCGTGCGGCGAGCGCCGTCGGATCGATCTGGACGCGCACCGCGTATTTCTGCTGGCCGAAGATCGAGACCTGCGCCACGCCTTCGATCGTCGACAGCGACGGCGACATCACATTCTCGGCAAAAGCATCGAGATCGGTTAGCGGAACCGTGTCGCTGACCAGCGACATCAGCAGGATCGGCGCATCGGCCGGATTGACCTTGCGGTAGCTCGGCGGGCTGGTCATCTCGGGCGGCAATTGCCGCTGCGTTCGCGCGATCGCCGCCTGCACGTCGGCGGCGGCCGCATCGATATCGCGGTTAAGCACGAACTGGATGGCGATCGAGGTCGAGCCGAGCGAGTTGGTGGTCGAGATCGAATCGATGCCGGCGATGGTGGTGAAATGCTTGATCAGCGGCGTTGCCACCGAGGTCGCCATGGTTTCCGGCGAGGCGCCGGGCAGCGAGGCCGAGACGTTGACCAACGGAAACTCGGCGCTCGGCAGAGCGGCCACCGGCAGGAACTTGTAAGCGAACAGCCCGCCCAGCACGAGCGCAAACGACATGAGCAGGGTGGCGACAGGCCTGCGGATGCAGAATTCGGAGATCATGGCCGCGTCCCATCCGCCTCGCCAGCCTCGGCAACCTTGGGAGACGCCTGATCTCCGGCCTCGCCTACGCGGACCGGCGCGCCGTCCTTCAGCCTTGCCTGGCCTTCGACGACGACATTTTCGCCGCTTTTCAGCCCCTCGCCGATGGCGCTGTTATCGCCTTCGGTCAGTGCGACCTGGACGGGCCGCACCTCCACCGTGTTGTCGGGCTTGATCACATAGACGAACGGCCCCTTCTGGCTAGGCTGCACCGCTACCGTGGGAACCGACGTCATTTGCGGCATGATGCCGGCGTCGAGCACGACATTGACATATTGGCCCGGCCACAGCGAAAGATCGGGGTTGGGCACGCTGGCCCGCGCTGCGATCGTGCCGGAGGCGGTGTCGACGCTGGAATCGACGAAATCGAGGGTCCCCTTGCCGATCGGGGTCGGGTCGCCGTCCCTGGTCAGCGTGACTGCGGCCTGCCTTGGCGCCGCCAGCGCTGTGTGCAAAAGGGCAAGATCGCTTTCCGGAAGATTGAAGTCCACCCGCAACGGGTCCATCTGGGTGATGGTCACCAGCGGGGCCGACGTGCTGCTGCCGCTGTTGGTGGTGACGAGATCGCCGATCGCGACGCTGATCGTACCCAGCCTGCCGGAAATCGGCGCCGTGATCGTGGCAAAGCTGAGTTGGACCTCGTCCGCATCGATCGTTGCTCTGTCGGCATCGACCGTGGCCGCGGCGGACTTCTGCGCGGCGATCGCCTGGTCATAGGTCTGCTGCGTGCCGGCCTGCCTGGCGACAAGAGCCTTGGCACGCTCAAGATCGGCCGTCGCACTGGCAAGCAGCGCCTGGTCCTTGGCGAGCGTCGCCTGGTCACGGGCCAATTGCGCCTTCAGCGCGCGGTCGTCCAGCGAGAACAGAGGGTCGCCGGCCTTCACCATCTGCCCGTCCTTGACGGCGATCGATGTGATCTGGCTCGAGATCCGCGCATTCACGCTGACCACGGCGGGCGAGGATACAAAGCCGATGGCGTAGCGCCGGATCGGGAAATCGGCCGTCGAAGCGGCGGCGGCAACCACCGCGGTCGCACGTGCGGCATTCGCGGCGGCCGCCGGTTTGTCAGGCGCCGCCTGACCCGCTGACAGTATCTGCCGGACCTTGTCCGTTGCCGCGGGCGAAAGATAGAGCCCAGCCGTGACAAGGCAGGCGACCGCAAGCATCGCAAGCACGATCTTTCCCCGCATCGTCAAAGACCTTCCATCCGACACGCCGTGGTTCGGTGGTCATGTCTGGGTATAACTCGCAGCCTCGTGCCGCGGTTTCACCAATAGATAGAGGGCGCCGAGGGCAAAAAAGAGCCAAAACCCGGGATTACGAAGATTTAATGTGCAGTGCACAATAAAACGGCAGCTACCGCAGCATCGGCCACAGTGTCGCTGCCAGCAGCACGCCCATGGCGATGTTGAACCATTTCAGCCGCACCGGGTCCGACAGAAAACCGCGCAGCGCCGTGCCGAAACCTGCCCACACCGAAACGCTCGGCAGGTTGACGACGGTGAAGGCTATCGAAACCAGCGCCACCGACAGAAATGGATGCTCCGGAACGGCATAGACGGCCATGGCGGTGATCGCCATCACCCACGCCTTGGGGTTGACCCACTGGAACGCTGCCGCATCGATGAAGCGCATCGGTCGCGCCTTGGCCTCGCCCTTGCTGCTGAGCGAACGCGACATGGCGATCTTCCAGGCGAGATAGAGCAGATAGACGCCGCCAGCGATCTTCAATGCAGTGTCGAGAACCGGCAACGCAATCAGAACCGCGCCAAGACCGAAGCCGACGGCAAGCAACAGCACGAGGAAGCCGATGCTGATGCCCAGCATGTGCGGAATGGTTTTGGCAAAACCGAAATTCACGCCGGAAGCCAGAAGCATGAAGTTGTTCGGACCCGGCGTGATCGAAGTCACGAAGGCATAGACCAGCAGGGCAAGGAATGCATCGAAAGACATTGGCTTCCTTCCAGTCGACTCAACACGTTCCGGCATGAGGCTGACGATCAGGATCGCCAGCAACGCGACACGTTTGACGCTGCCTACATCCCTTGCGGGCCGCGATTCATCGCCGCCACGCCGGTGCGGCAGATCTCGACGAGGCCGAGCGGCTTCATGATGGCGATGAACTGGTCGATCTTGGAGCCCTTGCCGGTGATCTCGAAAATGAAATGCTCGGTGTTGGCGTCGATGACGCTGGCGCGGAAGGCATCGGCCAGCCTCAGCGCCTCGACGCGGCCCTCGCCGGTGCCGGCCACTTTCACCAGCGCGAGTTCCCGCTCCAGCGGCCGTTCCTGGCCGAGTTCATGCGAGCGCACGGTGAGGTCGACGACACGGTGCACCGGCACGATGCGCTCGAGCTGGTGCTTGATCTGCTCCAGCACATGCGGCGTGCCGCGCGTCACGATGGTGATGCGCGACAGATGCTTCTCGTGCTCGGTTTCGGACACGGTCAGGCTCTCGATATTGTAGCCGCGGCCGGAAAACAGGCCGATGACCCGGGCAAGCACGCCCGGCTCATTGTCGACCAGCACGGAAAGCGTGTGGATTTCCGGTCTTTCCGTCTCCTTGGCGATGAAGTAGGCGGAACCCGTGGGTTGAAGGTGCTGTGCGTTCATGACATGAATCTCGTTTTCAAACTTTGAGCTGTTTTTCTGTTTCCGCACGGCTTCTTCCGACAGCCCTGCCTCGGCTCGGGCGTTAGGGGTTACACCAGTTCCCTGCCCTTGGCGTCGATGGCGTTGGCCACCGCCTCGTCGGTCGCCTCGTCCGGCAGCAGCATCTCGTTATGCGCCTTGCCCGACGGGATCATCGGGAAGCAGTTGGCAAGCGTGGCGACCCGGCAGTCGAAGATCACCGGCTTCTTCACCGAGATCATCTCCTTGATGGCGTCGTCCAGCTCGTCCGGCTTCTCGCAGCGGATGCCGTGGCCGCCATAGGCTTCGGCAAGCTTGACGAAATCCGGCATCGCCTCGGTGTAGGAATGCGACAGCCGGTTGCCGTGCAGAAGCTGCTGCCACTGCCGCACCATGCCCATATACTGATTGTTGAGGATGAAGATCTTGATCGGCGCCTCGTGCTGCACCGCGGCGCTCATCTCCTGCATCGTCATCTGCACCGAGGCGTCGCCGGCAATGTCGATGACCAGCGCATCCGGGTGCGCAATCTGCACGCCGAGCGCCGCCGGCAGGCCGTAGCCCATCGTGCCGAGCCCGCCGGAGGTCATCCAGCGGTTCGGCTTCTCGAAATGATAGTGTTGCGCCGCCCACATCTGGTGCTGGCCGACCTCGGTGGTGATGTAGGTGTCCATGTCCTTGGTCAGCGCATAGAGCCGCTGCACGGCATATTGCGGCATGATGACGTCGTGGTTCATCTTGTAGGCAAGCGAATCCCGCGCCCGCCATTTCGCGATCTGCTCCCACCATGGGTGCAGCGCCTTCTTGTCGGCCCTGGCGGTGGCCCGCCACAGCCGCACCAGATCCTCCAGAACCCGGCCGACATCGCCGATAATGGGCACATCGGTGTGGACGTTCTTGTTGATCGACGACGGATCGATGTCGATATGGATCTTTTTCGAATTCGGCGAGAACGCGCTGAGCCGGCCGGTGATGCGGTCGTCGAAGCGCGCGCCGATGCAGACCATGACGTCGCAATCATGCATCGCCATGTTGGCTTCATAGGTGCCGTGCATGCCGAGCATGCCCATCCAGTTCTTGCCCGAAGCCGGATAGGCGCCAAGCCCCATCAGCGTCGAGGTTATCGGGAAGCCGGTCAGGTCGACCAGTTCGCGCAGCAAATGGCTGGCTTCCGGGCCGGAATTGATGACACCGCCGCCGGTATAGAGGATCGGCCTTTTCGCGTTGGCCATCAGCTCGACCGCCGCCTTGATCTTGTCCAGATCGCCCTGGACCTTGGGCTGATAGCTGGTGCGCGGCGCCGTCTGCGGCGGCACATAGGTGCCCTTGGCGAACTGCACGTCCTTCGGGATATCGACGACGACCGGACCGGGGCGTCCTGTCGTCGCGACGTGAAAGGCCTCATGGATGATCGCCGCGAGCTCGTTGACATCCTTCACCAGCCAATTGTGCTTGGTGCAGGGCCGCGTGATGCCGATCGTGTCGCACTCCTGGAACGCATCCGAGCCGATCAGCGAGGTCGGCACCTGACCGGTCAGGCAGACCAGCGGGATCGAATCCATCAGCGCATCCTGCAGCGGCGTGACCGCGTTGGTGGCGCCCGGCCCCGATGTCACCAGCATGACGCCGGCCTTGCCGGTCGACCGCGCATAGCCCTCCGCCGCATGACCGGCACCCTGCTCGTGACGGACGAGGATGTGCTCGACCTCGTCCTGTTGGAAGATTTCATCATAGATCGGGAGAACTGCGCCGCCCGGATAGCCGAAGACATGCTTGACGCCATTGTCCTTCAGCGCCTGCACCACCATTTCGGCTCCGGTCATTTCGCGCCGTTCGTTCTGTCCACTGCTCATCGGTCTGGTCCCGTATTGTCCGCCATCGGGCGATTGCTGGTCGTTTAGTCGTGTTTCGGGCAATAAAAAAGGCCCCCGAGGGAGCCTGTGTCTGCGCATGGGGGGGTTCGCCCGGCGGTTACACCGCCTTGCCCATACGCTTTCCTACTACGAGAATGAGTGCCGTTTTCATGGTGGCGGACAATAGAATTGGTTTTGCGCCGCTGTCAACGGCGAATATGCACGATGCCGGGCGGTTCGAGCCAATTGACCGTATCCGGCAGGCCCGGTTGCACCCATCGCCTCGAACCACCGTTCCGTACGACCACCGGCAGGATCAGTGTCCGCGATCATCGCGATAAGCCATTGAAACCGCGCCAAACTATTTGACGACGTGACGCGGCACGCAGTTTGCCGCGATACTCCGGTCGACCGGCCTGGGAGGGTCCGGCACGCCGCGACGACGACCAGCACTTCACGGGAGGAAATTCGATGCTCGACAAGGCCCCAGCCAAGAAACTATCCGACCTGCTCGACCAATTCACCGCAGCGCTCGCCGCCGGCGACATCGACGGAGCGGTCGGGTGCTTTCAGGAAGACTGCTACTGGCGCGACCTGGTGACCTTCACCTGGAACATCAAGACCATGGAAGGTCGCGACCAGGTGCGCGATATGCTGATGAGCCAGTTGGCGACGATAAAGCCATCGAACTGGGCGCTTGCGAAAGGCGAAGACGCCACGGAGAGCGACGGGCTGCTCGAAGGCTGGATCAGTTTCGAAACGGAGGTTGCGCGCGGCTTCGGCCATATCCGGCTGAGGAACGGCAAGATCTGGACGCTGCTCACCACTATGGTCGAGCTGAAGGGCCATGAGGAACCCGCGGGCTTCGCCCGGCCGATGGGTGCCAAGCACGGTCACGGCAAAAACCGGCCGACCTGGAAGGAAGAGCGCGAAAAGGAGGCGACCGAACTCGGCTTTGTCAATCAACCCAACACGCTGATCATCGGCGGCGGCCAGGGCGGCATCGCGCTCGGTGCCCGGTTGAGGCAGCTCGGCGTGCCGACCATCATCGTCGAGAAGAACGAGCGTGCCGGCGATTCATGGCGCAAGCGTTACAAGTCGCTCTGCCTGCACGATCCGGTCTGGTACGACCATCTGCCCTATATCGACTTTCCTCGGAACTGGCCGGTCTTCTCGCCCAAGGACAAGATCGGCGACTGGCTGGAAATGTACACCAAGGTCATGGAGCTGAACTATTGGTCCTCCACGCCGGCCAAGAGCGCCACCTATGACGATCAGAAGAAGGAATGGACGGTCGTCGTCCATCGCGACGGCAAGGACATCACGCTGAAGCCGAAGCAGCTGGTGCTGGCCACCGGCATGTCGGGCCGGCCCAACATCCCGCAGTTCAAAGGCATGGAGAATTTCAAGGGCGATCAGCACCATTCCTCGAAACATCCCGGTCCAGACAGCTGCTTTGGCAAGAAAGTCGTCGTCATCGGGTCGAACAATTCCGCGCATGATATCTGCGCCGCACTCTGGGAAGCCGGCGTCGACGTCACCATGGTGCAGCGATCGACCACGCACATCGTCAGATCCGACACGCTGATGGATATCGGGCTCGGAGCCCTTTATTCGGAGCAGGCCGTGCAAAACGGCATGACCACCGCCAAGGCCGATCTCATCTTCGCCTCGCTGCCCTACAAGATCCTGCACGAATTCCAGATCCCGCTCTACGAGAAGATGAAGGAGCGTGATGCCGCCTTCTACGAGGGCCTGGAAAGAGCTGGCTTCATGCTCGACTGGGGCGACGACGGTTCGGGCCTGTTCATGAAATATCTCAGGCGCGGTTCCGGCTACTATATTGATATCGGCGCCTCCCAGCTGATCATCGACGGCGCCATCAAGCTGAAGAGCGGCGTCGACGTGACCGAGATCAAGCAACATTCGGTCCTGCTCAGCGACGGCACCGAGCTGCCGGCCGATGTCGTCGTCTATGCCACCGGCTACGGTTCGATGAACGGCTGGGCGGCGGAGCTGATCTCGAAAGAGGTCGCCGACAAAGTCGGGAAATGCTGGGGGCTCGGCTCGAACACCACCAAGGATCCCGGTCCCTGGGAGGGCGAGCAGCGCAACATGTGGAAGCCGACGCAACAGGAAGCGCTGTGGTTCCACGGCGGCAATCTGCACCAGTCACGCCACTACTCGCAGTTCCTGTCGCTGCAGTTGAAAGCACGGCACGAGGGCATCGCGACGCCGGTCTACGGCCTGCAGCAGGTCCATCACGCGGGATAGAAGTTCAAGGCTGTCGCCGGGACTCGCCGCCGGTCGGTTCAATTTTCGCGACCGGCTTAATCGTCCCTACACCATCCGACCTCACCCCCCCTTAACCGCGTCGGCGTAAGGTCGATCGCCTTGGGGAAAATTGGGAAGGGAAATGGGGAACAGCCTGTCCATGTTCGTCGACCGCGACGCCTCCGTTGGAGAGCCGACATTGCAGGAGCGCCGCAAGGCGGAGCAGAGCGACAAGCGCGTTCTGGGCAATGTCGTCCAGTGCGACGGCGCGCGCGCCACCATCAGCGCCCATGCCGCCGATATCGTAGGCACGGTCACCGGCCATTGGAGCGTCGGCAAGATGATCTCCATCAACCTTGGCAACACGCGGACCGTCGGGCTGGTCTACGCGGTCGGCAAGTCGGATCGCGCCTGGCACGATGAGGGCCAGAACCCGATCGAGGTCAGTATCGAGCTCATCGGCGAGGTGCGCGACGGCGCCGAGCCCGGCGCCAAACCGGTTTTCGACCGCGGTATCACCACCTATCCGCATATCGGCGCCATTGCCCACCGCATCCGCAGCCGCGACCTGCAGGCGGTCTATGACCTGGCCGGGCGTCACTCGATCACCATCGGCACGCTGTCACAGGATGAGGCGATCGACGCCAACATCGCTATCGACGACACGCTGGCGCGCCATTTCGCCATTGTCGGCACCACCGGCGTCGGCAAATCCACCGCCGTCTCGCTGCTTTTGCGCAAGTCGATCGCCGCTCGACCCGACCTGCGCGTTCTCATCCTCGATCCGCACAACGAGTTCGCCGCGTCCTTGCCAGAGCACTGCGTCAGGGTCGATTCGGCGACGCTGGACCTGCCCTTCTGGATGTTCAAGCTCGAGGAGTTTGCCGAAGTGCTGTTTCGCGGTCGAGAGATCGTGCCGGAAGAGGTGGACGCCTTGCGCGATCTTATTCCCGCGGCCAAAAACCTTTATCGCAACCCGAATTCGGGCACGTATCTCAGGCGCGGCAGCGATGCGCTGACCGCGGACACGCCGGTGCCCTATCGCATTGTCGATCTCATCAAGCAGGTCGACGAGCGCATGGGACTGCTGGAAAGCAAGAACGACCGCCCCACCCTCAAATCGCTGAAGACGCGCATCGAATCGGCAGCCTCCGATCCGCGCTACCGCTTCATGTTCAACTCGCGGCTGATCGAGGACACCATCCACGAGACGATCGGCAACATCTTCCGCGTGCCGCATCACGGCCGCCCGGTGACCTGCTTCGAGATGGCAGGCATGCCGTCGGAAGTGGTCAATTCCGTCTGCTCGGTGCTGGCGCGTCTGGCCTTCGACCTGGCGCTGTGGAGCGAAGGCCGGCTGCGGCTGCTTTTGCTGTGCGAGGAAGCGCACCGCTACATGCCGGCCGATCCGCGCCTTGGTTTCGCGCCGACCCGGCACGCGCTGTCGCGCATCGCCAAGGAAGGCCGCAAATATGGTTGTTATCTCGGCATCGTCACCCAGCGCCCGGGCGAACTCGATCCCACCATCCTGTCGCAGTGCTCGACCTTTTTTGCGATGCGGCTCGCCAACGAGCAGGACCAGGCGATCATCCGCTCGGCGATCGCCGATTCCTCGGCCTCGACACTGGCATTCCTGTCTTCGATGGGCCAGCGCGAAGCTATCGCCTTTGGTGAAGGCGTGGCGACGACCATGCGAATGAAATTCGAAAAACTGTCCGAGGGCCTGATCCCGGGCACGGCCAAGCGCGAGGAAGCCTTGCCGTCCAAGCTTGGCAATGATGTCGATCTGGTGGCGATCGTCGAAAGGCTTCGCAACGTGCCAAAACCGCAGCAGGCGATGGCCTTCGCCGAAGTCGTGGATTCAAGCCGGCAGGCCGGCGATCCCGACTATCGCAAGCCGCCCGCCCCGACTGTCGCACGCGCCCAGCCGGACGACGATTTCGACATGCGTTATGGCCTGAAACCCGCAACCTTCGGCCTGCGCTCGCAGAACGATTGAGCCGGGCGGCTTTAGCCTGTGAGACTAAGGCGCTTCCAAAGTTAAAACTATGTCACCCTAGGAAACCAGTGCAAATCCCGGAAGGGAATTCATCAGGCCGGATCGAATGACGTGGCTTTCGAGAACCCGGCGCGGAGTGGACATTTGAGTCCATGAGCACCGGAAGTCGAGAAAGCTGCGTCAGTCGGCCGGCCTCATGAATTCTTCTCCGGGATTTCAGGCGCAGACGCGGTTGCGGCCTTGCCTCTTGGCCTCATACAGTTGACGGTCGGCGCGGCGATAGAACTCTTCGGCGGTTTCCTTGCGATCCCAGATGGCAAGACCGACGCTGGTGGTGATCTTCAGCCGGACATTGCCCGATAGTATCGACATGTTGGCGATCGCCTTGCGGATGCGTTCGGCGAACCTGGACAGCAGTTCGGCGTCCATGTTGGGCGTGACCACCGCGAACTCCTCGCCACCCAGGCGCGCCACCACGTCGTGATAGCGCGTCATGTCCTTGAGACAATTGGCGACCGCCCGCAACACCTGGTCGCCGACGTCATGACCGTGGGTATCGTTGACCTGCTTGAAATGGTCGAGATCAAGGATCATCAGCCCGACCGGCTTGTCGATGCGACGGAATTCCTCGAGATATTCCTTCAGTGCATCGTCGAAATAACGCCGGTTCTGCATGCCGGTCAGGCCGTCGGTCAGCGCCGCATGCTCCAGCGTTTCCGAACGGGCGCTGAGCGAAACCGTCATGGCGCGCAGCTTGCCTTCTTCCGTCGCCTGCTTGCGGATCAGCGGGTAGATGAAGAAAATGCCAAAGAACAGGGCAGTCGCCAAAAGGACGCCGGTCCCAAACAACAGCTTGTTGAGATAAGTGGTCTTCTCGATCGCGGCAGGCGTAGTGATCTCCGCCGCGAGCGCCTGCAGAAGCCCATAGGCGTGAAGCGTCACCAGGCCGGCGGCCAGGATCACGAAGATGAAGACGAAAAAGGCTGATTCCGCCTTGTGAAAACGCATCTGCTCCCCGTTGCAAAACCCCAAAGACGTTATGGCATTGACGGCCTTACGGAGGGTTAATTGGGACAACTTCAACGGGAGGTCCTCCCTTAAAGTCAACTTTTCAGGTTGCACTCGAAAAGGTATCCAAGATCGTGGATTCCACACGATCACCAGGGCGCAATCTCAGCCATTCCGGACCCAACTGATGCCTGAACCAGGTCGCCTGGCGCTTGGCATACTGTCGCGTCGCGATCTTCGCGCGCTCGATCGCTTCGGGAAAACTCAGCTCGCCGGCCATTGCGGCCTGGAGTTCGCGAACGCCGATGGCTTTCATCGCAGGCAAGTCAGGATCGAGACCAAGATCGGTGATCTGCCTGACCTCGTCGAGGGCGCCCTTCTCCAGCATGCGGTCGAACCGCGCCTCGATCCGCTCCACCAGCTCCGCTCGGTCCGGCTCGATCACAAGGAAGCGCGTGCCGGCCCTGTCGATCAGTGGACGGCCGCGCGCCGCCTGCCATTCCAGGATGGAACGGCCCGATGCGTCGAGCACCTCCAGCGCCCGCACGATGCGCTGGCCGTCGGTCGGCTTCAGCATCATGCCGGCTGCAGAATCCCTGCGCAGCAGGATACGGTGCAGTTTGGCTGCGCCCTGCTCCTGGAGTTCGTAGCGCCAGCGATCACGGATCGACTGCGGAATGTCGGGCATTTCCGAAATGCCCTCCGCAAGCGCCCGGAAATAAAGCCCGGTGCCGCCGACGAAAATCACCGGCCGTTCGAAGAACGTGCCGACCGGCCGTTCGACGAACGCGCCGTCGTCGATGAGCTTCATCACGTCGCGCAGCCAGGCGCCAGTGGAATAGGCGGTGGAGGGATGGACATGTCCGTAGAGGAAATGCGGGACGCGAGCGAGTTCGGCAGCAGTCGGCCGCGCCGTCAGCACGTCGAGCACCGAATAGACCTGCATCGAATCGGTGTTGACGATGACGCCGCCGTTGCGCTCGGCGAGAGCGAGCGCAAGGGCGGACTTGCCGCTGGCGGTCGGCCCGGCTATCAGGATCGCGTTCTTAACGCGGCTCTCGCCCGCCTGCCCGCCGGAATTTTTTATGCCGCTGATCGCCACGCTTGTATCCCATCCCGCCGGTCTCGCATTGTCGCCGGCGCTTGCGAATATGGCGTCGCGGTCGGTCGGCGCAAGCACTGTTCACTGGCTGGCCGAAGGCATCGCCTGTGAATTCGCCCTGCCCGAGACGGCCGAAGCCGCTGAAACGACCGCCAGCCTGCTCGCCGTGCTTGCACCCGAACCGGTTGACGTGATCGTTCAGCGGCCCGAGGGCAGGCGAAAGAAAATCCTTATCGCCGATATGGATTCGACTGTTATCGACCAGGAGTGCATCGACGAACTCGCCGACGAGATCGGCGTCAAGGATTACGTCGCCGCCATCACGGCGCGATCGATGAATGGCGAGATCGCTTTCGAGCCGGCCTTGCGCGAGCGGGTGGCGCTGCTGAAAGGCCTCGACACTGCCGTGGTCGACCGCATCATCGCCAATCGCCTGACGCTGGCTTCCGGTGGCCGCGCGCTTGTCCAGACCATGCGGGCCAACGGCGCTTGGACTGCACTCGTGTCGGGTGGCTTCAACGTCTTCACCTCACGCATCGGCGCCATGCTTGGCTTTCAGGAGAATCGCGCCAACCGCCTGATCGAGCAGGATGGCCGCTTCACCGGGCTGGTCGCCGAGCCGATCCTGGGGCGCGCCGCCAAGGCCGATGCGCTGCTCGAGATTTCGGCGCGCCTCGGGCTGACGACCGCCGACGCCATTGCTGTCGGCGATGGCGCCAACGACCTCGACATGATCCGCCTTGCCGGCACCGGTGTGGCGCTTCATGCCAAGCATGTCGTGGCGGCGGAGGCAAAATTCCGCATCGACCATGGCGACCTCACCGCGCTTCTCTATCTGCAGGGCTACCGGCGGGAGGAATTTGCAGAGTGACGCCAATCCGCACCGAGCGCCTGATCCTGCGCAACTGGGAGGATCGCGACCGCGACCTCTTCCACCGCATCAACTCCGATGAGCGCGTCATGGAGTTCTTTCCGTTTCGCCGCGACCGCGCGCAGGCCGACGCCAAGATGGACGAGTTCCGCGCCTGGATTGCCGAGGATGGCTACGGTTTCGCTGCCGCCGAGATAGTTGAAACGCGCCAATGCATCGGCTTCGTCGGCCTCCTCGACACCGATGATTTGCCGTTCCTGCCGGCCGGCACCGTCGAGATCGGCTGGCGGCTGGCGCCCGAATTCTGGGGCCATGGCTATGTCACCGAGGCAGCCGAAGCCTGGCTCGCCTATGGCTTCGAAACGCTTGGCCTCGAGGAAATCGTTTCTTTCGCCGTCAGGGATAACAGCCGGTCCACTGCCGTCATGGAACGCCTGGGCATGACCGCCGACCCGACCAGCGATTTCGACCACCCCGGCATTCCGGACAGCCACGCCATGCTCAAGCGGCATGTGTTCTACAGACTGACAGCCACGGATTGGCGAGCAAATCGGCGCTGATCAGCGCCGGCCCTGATCAGCGCTTTTCAAACGGAAGCTCGTCGCCAGGTTGCGGCGGTTTGACGCCGACGCGATCGAGCACTTTCGCGAAATCATCGCCCGATGCGTTACCAGCCCGTCGACGCAGGAAATCGGCCGCTGTCTCCACGGCTCCAACCTTTTGCGCCACCGCGATCCACTGGTTCAGCGACACACCATCAGCACGCGCCTCCGGGACTCAGTCCATTCGGATCGTCACAAACCGCAATTCGCCGCTCTTCGACGCCAGCATCAGCAGCGCATTCTTGCGTCCCTGCTCCTTCAGCGCAGCAATCCGGTCCATGACATCCTTGGGCGTGGCGACCGATTCCTGCGCGATCTCGGTGATCACCTCGCCGGCCTGGATGCCGCGTTCGGCAGCGGCCGAATCCTTGGCGACTTCAGTGATAACGACGCCGGAGACTTCGGCGGCAATGCCGAATTTCGTCCGCGTCTCGTCGTTGAGGTCGCCAACGGTCATGCCGAGCACGGACGCCGTCGGGACGGCAGGCGCCTCGTCGCCAGTGTCCTTGTCGGTATTGCCGTTCTCGCCGCTGGCAAGCTTTTCGCCATCTTCGAGCCGGCCAAGCGTCACCTTCACGGTCTGCTCGACGCCCTTGCGCACGATGACCACGTCGACAGCCTTGCCGACCGTGCTCTCGGCGACGACGCGCGGCAGGTCGCGCATTTCATTGACGTCCCTGCCGTCGAACTTGATGATGACGTCGCCCGCCAGGATAGTGCCGTTGTCGACAGGCCCGCCCTTGATGACGCCGGCGACCAGTGCGCCCTTGGCGGTCGCCATGCCGAGGCTCTCGGCAATGTCGTCCGTCACCGGCTGGATACGCACACCGAGCCAGCCGCGCCGCGTCTCGCCGAACTGGCGGAGCTGGTCGACGACGCCCAACGCCAGCTGCGAGGGAATGGAAAAGCCGATGCCGATCGAGCCGCCGGACGGCGAGATGATCGCCGTGTTGATGCCGATCACCTCGCCGGCGCTGTTGAACAGCGGCCCGCCGGAATTGCCGCGGTTGATCGCGGCATCGGTCTGGATGAAATCGTCATAGGGGCCGGAATTGATGTCGCGGTTGCGGGCCGAGACGATGCCGACCGTCACGGTGCCGCCGAGCCCGAACGGATTGCCGATCGCCATCACCCAGTCACCGACGCGCATCTTGCTGGAATCGCCGAATCTCACCGCCGTCAGCTTGTGCCCTTTCGGATCGACCTTCAGCACCGCCACGTCGGTCTTGGTGTCGGTACCGACCAGCGTCGCCTTCAGCGTCACGCCGTCGGAGAAATTCACCTCGATGTCGTCGGCATCGGCGATCACGTGGTTATTCGTCACCACGATGCCTTGCTCGGCGTCGACCACGAAGCCTGAGCCCAGCGACTGCACCTTTTGCGAGGGATTGCCCTGTTCGCCGGGACGGTTCTTGAAGAAATCGTCGAAGAAGTCCTGGAAGGGCGAGCCCTCTGGAAGCTGCGGCATCGGCACCGCGCCCGGGCCCTCCGTGCCCTTCACCCTCTGCGAGGTCGATATATTGACCACGGCGCCGAGCAGGCCCTGCGCCAGATCGGCGACCGAAGCCGGGCCGTCGTCGGCGGCCGCGGGCATCACCAGCGACGGGACGGTAGCGGCGCCGATAAAAAGTGCTGCAGCACCCGCGGTGAATGTCCGCCTCGCCGCGCGCAAAAAGCTGTTGGATGTCATCGAGAAGTCTCCCGGTGTCTCTGAGAAGAAAAGCGCTCGCCGAAAACGCTGCGTCGAGCCATGTTGGCAAGAAATACGGCACGTTTGCGGCTATGGCTATCGGCGGAGGATAAATCCTCCGTTATCCCGAAATCATCGTCATCCACCACGCACCAGCCAGACGAGCCCGACACCAACGGCGATTGCAATCAGCCCGGCGACCCGCAGCGTATTTTCCGGCATCGACAGAACCTCGCCGGCAAGTTTCTTGGCGAGACCGGGAAAGCCGCCATAGACCAGGCCCTCGACACTACAGCGCCGCGCGTCCTTTTGGACGCGCAAAGGACGCTGTAGCACTTTGATTTGGCGCATGATCCTTTCCGAAAATCGATTCCGATTTTCGGGGTCATGCGCGAGAACCAGGCCTATTGCCGCCAGAAAGTCCTGCACCGGCCGTTACTGGCCGGTGCCTGGCTGCGCTGTCGGTGCAGCGGGTGCACGGGGCACAGCGGCTGCACCAGGCGCTCCTGGTGCAGCCGGCGCTGCCGGCGTGTCCGCGCCGGCGGGATTGCGGAAGAAACGGAAGAAGTCCGAATTCGGCGACAGCACCATCGTCGTCCCGGTACTGTTCAGCGCCGTGCCGTAGGCATTCATCGACCGGTAAAAGTCGAAGAAGGCCGGATCGCGCTGATAGGCGTTCGCGAAGGTGGCGCTGCGTTGAGCTTCACCTTCACCGCGCAGGATTTCAGACTCTCTGCGTGCCTCGGCGACGATCTCCACCACTTCGCGGTCGGCACGCGCCCTGATGCGCTGCGCCGCCTCGTTGCCGCGCGCCCGCAGCCGCTCGGCTTCGGCCAGACGCTCAGCCTTCATGCGGTCATATGTCTGTTGCGAGACTTCCGCCGTCAAATCGGTCCGGCGAATGCGGACATCCTCGATCTGCAGGCCGAGCGACGTGGCGTCGGGCCTCAGCTGATCGCGCACTTCGCGCATCATCACGGCTCGCTCTTCCGAGAGCGCCGCCTCGAAGTCGCGCAGACCGTAGACACGGCGCAAGGCGGCGTCGAGACGCGTCCTCAAGCGTGCCTCGGCCAGCTCGATCTGGCCGGACACCGCGGAGCGAAACACGCGCGGATCCGAGATCCGATAGGCGATGAAGGCGTCGACCTCATAAAACTTGCCGCCCGAAACCTGGACGCGGATGTTGTCGAGGTCGAAGCGCAGCACCCTGTTTTCGATCAACTGCACGCTATCGGCATCGAAGAAGGCGAACGGCGCCTTGAAATAGATGCCCGGCTGGCTCTTGACGTCGACGATCTCGCCGAACCTGAGCACCAGTGCCTGCTGGCGCGCATTGACAACGAAGACCGACGAATAGAGCAGGAACAGGACGACCGCGGCGATGACGGCGATGATGGGAAGACGGTTGGCCATCACTGGTTTCCTCCCAGCACCGGCGCCGGCGCCGGCGCCTTCTGCTGCAATGCCGGCAGCGGCAGATAGGGAACGACCCCTGGTCCGCTGCCTTGCTCGATAATGACCTTGCTGGAATCCTTCAGAACCCTCTCCATCGTTTCCAGATAAAGCCGCTGGCGCGTCACATCCGGCGCCTTGGCGTATTCGTCATAGACCGAGATGAAGCGCTGCGCCTCGCCTTCGGCCTCCTGCACGACCCGGTTCTTGTAGCCGGCCGCCTCCTCGCGGATCTGTGCGGCCTCGCCGCGCGCCTGGCCGAGCTTCTGGTTGGAATACTGGTTGGCCTGCTCGACGAACTTGTCCTCGTCCTGTTCGGCGCGCTGCACCTCGTCAAAGGCGTCGGCCACTTCGCGCGGCGGTGCGGCATCCTCGATCGAAATCGCGTTGACGTTCAGGCCGGCCTTGTAGCCGTCCAGCGTCGTCTGGATGATTTCGCGCACGGACGCTGCAATGCCCTCGCGATCGTCGCGGAAGATGTCCTGCGCCGGCCGCCGACCGACCGCTTCGCGCATGGCGCTTTCGGCGACCTGGCGCAGCATGCCGTCGGGATCGGACACGTCGAACAGATAGGCCCTCGGATCGGAGACCTGATAGGCCACCGAGAACTGGACGTTGACGATGTTCTGGTCGCCCGAAAGCATCAGCCCTGAACCGTTGCCGGAGGCCGTGCCGCCGCCGATGTTGACGAGTTGTTCGGCAATGACGGCCGTCTCGACCGTCTCGATGGGCCACCAATGGAAATGCAGGCCGGGCTGGGAGAACTCTGCCTTTGGCACGCCGAATCTGAGTTCGACCGCAACCTCGTCGGGCTGCACGGTATAGACCGCCTTGAACGCCCACAGCGCTAAAAGCGCCGCCGCGATCAATCCGAACACGGCTGGGCTGGCGCCAGCGCCACCCGGCAAAGCACGCCGCAACCTGTCCTGGCCGCGCCGGATGATGTCTTCGAGATCGGGAGGCGAGCCCTGCGGACCGCTAGGCCCCTTTGGTCCCTGCCCCCAGGGTCCTGGATTGTTGCCGCCGCCCCATGGGCCGCCGCCGCCGCTTTTGTCATTCCAGGGCATAAATGTCCTTTCGCTCCCTCATGCGCCGGCCTGACGACGCAAAATCCGGTGTTGTTCTTCTATAGGGATGCGACGGCGCGCTTTCAACGCGATCGGTCGTCGTCACCGCCCGTTTTGGACCGTCGCGACCCTTTACCGTCTCTCAATGCACGTCGCGGCGTCGCTCGTAAACCGAATAGCGTGTCGCATGACTATCCTTTTCACCGGCCGGAACGTCCTGCGACCGGCCGATGCGCCACAAATCCGGGTCGATCGGCGGGAAATGCGCGTCGCCGTCGACCGCGGCAAGGACATGGGTGACATGCAAGCGGTCGGCCAGCGGCAGCGCCTGGGCATAGATCTCGCCGCCGCCGATGACGCAGATTTCGTCGGCGCCGGCCATGCGGCGCCCGCGCACCTTCGCCAGGCGGATCGCCTCGTCGAGCGAATGCACGGTTTCGACGCCCTCGGCGCGCCAGGCCTTGTCGCGGGTCACCACGATATTGAGCCTGCCAGGCAGAGGCCGGCCGATGCCTTCATAGGTCTTGCGACCCATGACGACAGGCTTGCCCATCGTGTCGGCCTTGAACCGCTTGAGATCGCTGGAAAGCCGCCACGGCAAACCGCCATCGCGCCCGATCACACCGTTTTCGGCGATGGCGACATAGATCGCGACGTCCATCAGCCGCCGCTCCCGCCCGAAGGTGCCAGCAGCAATATGTCGATGTCGTGCTCAGGGTAGAAATTCTCTGCCGTCATCTCGAAACGCGTCGGCCCGACTTTCCTGACGTTTTCGCCACAGAACGAGACCAGGTTCTTCGGATCGCCCTTGTCGACGGTCAGCTTGAACTTGCCGATCAAGCCCGTCGCCCAGTTGCCGCCAGTGGTCAGGACATAGGCGATGCGGTTTTCGAAATATCTCGGAGTGCCGTCGGGATTGCCCTTCGCCGCCTTGCGAATCGCATTCTCGAACGTGCCGTCCATGCAGTAACGGGTCTTGTAGGCGGCGTATTGGCCCTGGAACTGGCCGTCATAGAAGAAGCTGACCGAGGAGGTGCCGCCGACGCTGGGTTTGTAGCGATGGGCGACGCGAACTGCCTTGTTGGCTGGAAAGGTCGAGCGCCACCAATAGGTCGAGCGCAATTGCCAGAACGGCACATAGACGGTTTTCATGCCCGACCCGTCGTCGGCGGTATCCTCGATGATGAGGCCGCGGTCGACCCAGTCGTCGGCAACCGCTTGCGGCAGCTTCGCCAATGCCGCCCTGGCCGCATCGCCGAACGGGTAGAACGGCACGTTCTGCGACTCGAGATCGGCACTGATGTCGATGCCGAGCGCAAATGCCTTCTGCTCGAGCTGCGGCTTTGCCGCCACGCCGTCGATCGTCACCTCGAAGCCGAGGAAATTGTCGCTCTGGCCGTCGGGAATTGCCGGCATCTCGTTCGGATCGCCTTCGATGTCAGGCATCGGAAAGGCGACGATCGCATCGACATCCTTGTCGGTGTTGTTGCGGAAGACATAGTCGACCGTCACCTTTTCCGGCGAAATGTAGAGGTCCTCGCTTTCCATGGCGACCGCGTCGCTGCGCGACAGGATCAGGCCGCCCGTCCCCAATTCGGCGATCGAATCATTGGCGAACACGGGCGTGGCCGAAAGCGCCAGCGCGGCGGTCAGGACATAACGGATCATGGAAGCTCCCTGGGCGAGATGCCGCTATGACTCTATCGCATCGGCCCGAAAATCGGAATCGATTTTCGGAAAGCACGATGCGACGATTAAAGGTGCTAGAGCGTACTTTGCGCGTCCAAGTGGACGCGCGTCGCTCTATCGCATCGGCGCGAAAATCGGAATCGATTTCGGAAAGCACGATGCGACGACTAAAGGTGCTAGAGCGTACTTTGCGCGTCCAAGTGGACGCGCGTCGCTCTAGACGTTTCAATGTGGAGTTTCAAAGCCCTTCCGCGCTTGCCCACATGCCATGCCGACCTGCCGACCAGTCTGGACAGCGACGCTCCGATCGGGCAGGAGATCGCCCATGCGCAAGCTTCTCGTCATCGGCATCGGCGCCGGCAACCCCGACCACATGACCGTGCAGGCGGTCGACGGCTTGAACCGCGCCGACGTGCTGTTCATTCCCGACAAGGGCACAAAAAAGAACGATCTCGCAGAACTGCGCCGCCAGATCTGCGATCGATTCGTCACCAATCCAAACTCGCGCCGGGTCGAATTCGACATGCCGGTGCGGGCCGAGCCAGCGCCCTCCTATCGCTCGGCCGTCGATGACTGGCACGAGGCGATCGCCGCGATCTATGAAAGCCTGATCCGCGACGAGCTTTCGCAAGATGGCTGCGGTGCGTTCCTAATCTGGGGCGATCCCTCGCTCTACGACAGCGCGCTGCGCATCCTGGAGCGGGTGCGCATGAGAGGCAATGTCGCGTTCGAGCTCGAGGTGATCCCCGGCATCACTGCCGTCCAGGCGCTCGCCGCCAGCCACAAGATGACGCTGAACCGCATCGGCGATGCGGTTCAGATCACCACCGGCCGCCGGCTCACCGAGGAAGGTTTGCCCGACAATGCCGGCAGCACCGTCGTCATGCTGGACGGCAAATGCGCCTTCAACACGCTGGACGACAACGACCTCCTTATCCACTGGGGCGCTTATCTCGGCACGCCCGACGAGATCCTCATTTCCGGCCGCCTTGGCGACGTCGGCGACGAGATCGTCAGGACCCGCGACGAGGCGCGTCGGAAAAAAGGCTGGATCATGGACACTTATCTGCTGCGCAAGCCCGGCGAGCCGGAGGAGTAGGCTCTGCCGATACAGGTTCCACCGACCTCACCCGGCATCGATCTCCGCCTGTAAAGCTTCCAGATGCGCCGCCGCCGCGGAAGCCGCAGCCCGTTCGATGGCGCGAAAGCGGCTGACCACCGCAAGCCCCGCCGGCGTCAACTGGGCGCCGCCGCCCTTTTTCCCACCGGTCTGCGCCGCGACCAGCGGCTTGCCGAACACCCGGTTCATGTCCTCGACCAGATCCCAGGCGTGTTTGTAGGACATTTCCATGCCGCGCGCCGCCGCCGAGATCGAGCCGAAGGCGGCGATCTGCTCCAGAAGCTCGATCTTGCCCGGCCCGATGCGCCCTTCTGGATCGAGGTTTATCCGCAAGCTCAGCGACGGCATTCTCTCCTCCGCAGTCCCGCCATCCATCCTAGAAGCTCTCCGGCGCTACCGCTATTCCAAAATGATATAGCGACGATCATCCGCGGGTCATCCATCCGCCTCGACTGGCAGGCCGACGCTCATATTCGCCGGGTCGAAGCTAACCGTCTTGACCACCGCGTAGACCTCTCGACCAAGCCGGAGTTTCAGCGTCTGTCGCGATTGCTCGGTGATCCGGGCAAGCACGGTTGCGCCATGACAGTCGATGCCGATCTCGACTGCGGGACCCTCGCCCGGCGCCATCGTCACGATCGTGCCCTGCAGGATGTTGAGCGCGCTGAGACCCGTCGGCTGTTCGGTGGCGATCATCACATCGCGGGCACGGATGCGAATGCGCATCGGCACACCGACCGGCACCGCCAGAAGCGGCACGCGGATCTCGCCCGCCACCGAGCCGAGCACGGTCATGCCAAAGACATCGTCGTGGCGCAGCACCGCGGTATCCAGCACGGCGCCGCCCTCGCCGCGCTCCTCCGCCGGCAACAGGTCGAGCCGCTGCATGATCGCCCCGGTCGGGCCGCAAGCAGCGACTTTGCCTTGCGCCAGCACAACGACGTTGCTTGCCAGCCGCGCGACCTCTGAAATCGAATGGCTGACATAGACGATCGGGATTTTCGTCTCGTCGCGCAGCCGCTCGATATAAGGCAGGATTTCTGCCTTGCGGGCCTCGTCGAGCGAAGCCAGCGGCTCGTCCATCAGCAACAGTTTCGGGCTGGCGAGCAGCGCCCGGCCGATCGCCACGCGCTGTTTCTCGCCGCCGGAAAGCTTTGCCGGCCGCCGGTCGAGCAAAGCACCGATGCCGAGAAGGTCGACCACCGCATTGATGTCCGCATAGCGTTCGGCCGTCGGCGTGAACCAGCGGCCGTAGCGCAGATTGCTGGCCACGCTCATATGCGGAAATAGCCGCGCGTCCTGGAACACCATGCCGATGCGGCGCTCGTGCTTCGGCACGAACCGACCCGCATCCGTATCGACCAGCACGCGGCCGTCGGCCTCGATCCGCCCCTTGTCCGGCCGGATCAGGCCGGCAATCATGTTGATCAGCGTCGTCTTGCCGGAGCCCGAGGGCCCGAACAGCGCGGTCAGCCGCCCGGCGCTCTCGAAGCGGGCGTCGACCTCGAAGTCGCCGAGCCGATGGCTGATGTCGACCACGACCGTCATTCGATATCCATCCGCCTGCCGACGCGCCGCGCCAGCACCTCCGATGCGACAAGTGCTGCCATCGAGATGACGATCGAGATCAGCGTCAGCCTGAGCGCGCCGGCATCGCCGCCCGGCACCTGCGTGAACGTGTAGATCGCCGACGGCAGCGTCTGCGTCTGGTTGGGGATGTTGGAAACGAAAGTGATCGTTGCGCCGAATTCGCCCATCGCCTTGGCGAAAGACAAGATCGCGCCGGTAATCAGGCCGGGCAGGATCAGCGGCAGCGTGATCGTTCCGAACACCCACAATGGATTGGCGCCAAGCGTCCCGGCCGCCGCCTCGATTCTGCGGTCGACCGCCTCGATCGACAGCCGGATCGCCCGCACCATCAGGGGAAAGCCCATGACAGCGCAGGCCAATGCGGCACCCGTCCAGCGAAAGGAGAAGACAATGCCGAAATGCTCGGCCAGAAACGCCCCGACCGGGCCGCGCCTGCCGAAGGAGAGCAGCAGCAGATAGCCGATAACCACCGGCGGCAGGATCAACGGCAGATGCACCAGCCCGTTGAGCAGCGTCTTGCCCCAGAATTGGCCACGGGCAAGCACAAGCGCGATCAATATGCCGGGCGGCAGGCTGGCGACCATCGCCACTGTCGCCACCTTGATCGACAGCCGGACCGCGTTCCATTCGTCGGGAGTGAGGTCCAGCAACCAATCCATCTTTTGGCGTGCCTCAGTTGCTCGGCGTGAGGACCGTAAAACCTTGCGCCTTGAAGAGGTCGCCCGCCTTGGCGGATTGCAGGCACTTTAGGAATGCCGACGCATGCTTGTCCTTCGAATCCGCGATCTGGGCAACCGGGTAGACGATCGGCGGGTGCGAATCCTGCGGGAAGGTGCCGATCACCTCGACGCCGGGCTCGGCATGCGCGTCGGTGGCGTAGACGATGCCGAGCGCTGCCTCGCCTGTGGAGACCAGCTTGAGCGCGGCACGCACGTTCTCGGCCTGCGCCAACTTGTCTTCGACCGAGGACCAGACGCCGAGCGATTCAAGCGCCGCCTTGCCATATTTGCCGGCCGGCACCGCCTTGAAATCGCCCATGGCAAGCCTGCCGTCACCGATCAGCCCGGCAAGATCAAAACCCTTTTCGATCCTGGTTTCGACCGTCGAACCCTCCGGCGCCACCAGCACGATCTGGTTGCCGAGCAACTTCACTTCGGTATCCGGCTTGGTCAGCTTCTTGTCGGACAGATAGTTCATCCAGTCGCGATCGGCCGAGATGAAGACATCGGCCGGCGCGCCGCCCTCGATCTGCTTGGCCAATGCGGAGCTTGCCGCATAGGAAATGGTCGCCGCCTCGCCGACATCGGCGGCGCAGGCGGTGTTCACTGCATCCAGTGCGTTCTTCATGCTTGCGGCGGCAAAGACGATCAGCCTGTCATCGGCATGGGCAACCGGCATGGCGGCGATCAATATCGCAAGGCCGCCAATGGCGGCCGCCTTCAATCCAAAACCCTTGCGCACCAGCATGAAACTCTCCCTTGGCTTGAAATCCGATCGGCGCGACCCTGCCAGTCGATATATCCGCCTGAATATAACAAGGGAAGGTTTTTTGCCAGACTTTGGCCCAATGGCCCGCCGACGGCATTGCATGGCACCGCCACCGCTCGCGGGCGGACGACACAGCACCGGCGAGCAATTTGAGACAAAGCAAAAAGCCCGATGTTTGCGGCTCACACCGCGATGGGCGCCTTGATCGTCGCATCGGCGAGGTAGTTTTCCAGCCGGAAATCTTCGAAGCGGAAGGCAAAAAGGTCCTTCACCTCCGGATTGATCCATAGCGTCGGCAGCGCCTTGGGCGTGCGCTGCAACTGTTCGCGCGCCTGCTCGAAATGGTTTGCATAAAGATGCGCATCGCCCAGCGTATGGACGAAATCGCCGGGCTTCAGCCCCGTGACCTGCGCCACCATCAACGTGAGCAGCGCATAGGAAGCGATGTTGAACGGCACGCCGAGGAAGATATCGGCGGAACGCTGGTAGAGCTGGCAGGAGAGCCTGCCTTCCGAGACATAGAACTGGAACAGGCAATGACAGGGCGGCAGCGCCATGGCTTCCACTTCGGCCGGGTTCCACGCCGAAACGATCAGCCGTCGGGAATTAGGATTCTTGCGTATCTCCTTCAAGAGATTGGCAATCTGGTCGATGGTGCCGCCATGGCCGTCCGGCCAGGAGCGCCATTGCTTGCCGTAGACCGGGCCGAGGTCGCCATTCTCGTCGGCCCATTCGTCCCAGATCGAGACGCCGTGGTCGTTGAGATATTTGATATTGGTGTCGCCGGCCAGGAACCACAGAAGTTCATGCACGATCGACTTCAGGTGAAGCTTCTTGGTGGTGGTGACCGGAAAGCCGCGCGCGAGGTCGAAGCGCATCTGGTAGCCGAACACCGAGCGCGTTCCGGTGCCGGTGCGGTCACCACGATCGGCGCCGTTTTCCAGAACGTGCTTCAGGAGGTCGAGATATTGGCGCATCGGCGATTCGGGGGCTCGATTCGGATTAGGCAATCATAGCCGACTGGCTGCCGGCCGAATATGTCAAAACGGCACCAGAGTCGCTTTCTCTTACCGGTCGTTTGCGCCGCCCCTCATTGCCCTGCCGGGCATTTCTCCCCGTATAGTGACGGGGAGAAAGAGCTGCCCGCGTCAGCATCCGCAAATTGACATGCGATGCTCAGAGGCTGGCGAGCTTGCCCAGCTCCTTGGCGACCAGGTAATAAAAGGTCACCCGGCTCTTGGTGTTGTCGGCCTCCATCGCCTTGCAGGTCTTTTCGATGGCGGCGTCCGCCTTGCCGCCGTCGTCGACGCCGAGCTTTTTGGCAACCCAGCTGGCCTTGACGCGACCGAGTTCGTCGGGATCCGTGCAGGAGACCAGCGAGGAATCCCGATTCCTGAGCGCAATGCCCAAATGCTTCACGACCTTGGCGACCGCGTCGGCATCCGCCGCGGCGTCGTACTTCTTCACGTCTACGAGATAATCGGCCATCAAATTCTCCCCTCGTCGGCGCCACGGGATCCAGTCGATGAGGGTTGTGGCGCGCTGCCGCAAAATGTGCGCTAGTCGGTAACTCCTCACCGCCGCAAAGCTTCGGTTGAGAGCGTTGACAAGTCAAGCCTTTGGCGATGCTGTTTGAGACAGCGGACAAAGCATCATTGAGGCCTTTCATTTTTCACGATCGGTCCCTATATCTGTTTCGTCGGCTCGACCGACTATGGCGATAAACAGGCGATGAAATAAGCCGTTCGGACCCGGGGGCGGTACCCGGCGCCTCCACCAAAAACCGCTCTGCGAAGAGCGGCTTTTGCTGGGGGCGAAATAGGATCGACGAAGGTGTAAAGATCGTACTTTTGCCCGGCATTGTACCACCGTTATCGGGCTGAACTTATAGTTGCCAACGACAACTATGCGGAAGCACGTCTCGCCGCGTAAGCGGTGCGATAGCTTCAAATCAAGCCCTAGTGGTTCGCACTTCTAGGCGGGGTTCGGAGGTACCTGGCAACAGAAACCTCCACTTCTCCTGCTTCGATTCCAACTTTCCCTCCGATCCCCATCTCACCTCGATACTGTGACGGCAGCAGGCTTGCTGGCCGCGCCGCCGCGCCCAGACGTGAAAAAGGGCGGGACTGACCCGGCCTTTTTCATTGCTCTCACTGGAAAGCATCTATTCTGCCGGCGCTTCGACAACCTGCCGCCCGCGGCCGAGCGTCACCTTGGCCAGCGTGAACGAGATCACCGCGCAAAGCATGATGCCGGCCATCATAGGCAGCGGCGTGCCGTCGAAGAACACCCCGGCGATGCCCATGGCGACCGCGCCGATGGCGAAGTGCAGGGTGCCCATCAGTGCCGAGGCCGTGCCGGCGATCGCGCCATGCTCCTCCATGGCCAGCACCGAAGTCGCAGGGATCACCAGGCCGAGGAACCCGTAGCCGACGAACAGCAGCGCCGCCATGACGTCGAGCCGATCGACGCCGGATGCCATCACCGCGAACAGCACCACCATCGTCGTCGCATAGCCGACCACCGCGACCCGCACCACCGGCCTCAGCCCGAACCTTTCGGACAGCGTTCCCGTCAATTGCGACATGCCGATGAAGGCGACCGCGTTGATCGAGAAGAACACGCTGTAGACCGACGGCGACAGCCCGTAGTGTTCTATCAGGATGAAGGAGGAGCTCGACAGATAGACGAAGAAGCTCGCCAGCCCGAAGCCGCCGATGGCCGCCAGGCCAAGGAAGTTGCGGTCGCCGATCAGGAAGCGATAGGCCGACAGCGCGGTGCCGAACGAACTGCCTGCACGCGCCTCGACCGGCCGCGTCTCCTTCAGCGAGGTCGCCAGCAGGATGGTGGCGAGCACCGCCCCACCGGTCACCGTCCAGAACACGGCACGCCAGCCGAAATTCTCGATAATGACGCTGCCGGTCAGCGGCGCCAGGATCGGCGACACCGAAAACACCAGCATCAGGAGCGACATCAGCTTGGCAGCTTCGGTGCCGGTGTGCAGGTCACGCACGATGGCGCGCGGCACCGCCATGCCTGCACTGGCGCCGAGCCCTTGCAGGAAACGGAAGGCAATCAGCCATTCGACCGAGGGCGCCAGCGCCGAGCCGATGCCGCCGACCATGAACAGGGCGAGGCCGCCATAGAGCGGCAGCTTGCGCCCGACCATGTCGGAGATCGGTCCGACGACGATCTGGCCAAAACCCATGGACAGAAAGAAGATCAGCAAGCTCATCTGCACGGCAGCGGTGCTGGCCTGCAGATCTGCGCCGATCGAAGGCAGCGCCGGAAGATACATGTCGATGGCGAACGGACCGATGGCCGACAACAGGCCGAGCACAACCGCGATGCGGAGGAATTGGGGATTCATGATAGCGGGCTTCTTTCAATCTGGTTTGCCGACCGGCGTGTAATCCTGGGACGTCCCATCCCGTGGAATTCCTGCAGGGGGAATTCCTCTAAATCTAAGTCCATAAATTTAGACACTCTTGTCTAATTCGTCAATCACCTATATATAGTTTTCATGAAGCACGACGTTTCTCCTGACAGCATCCCGCCACGCGGCCATGAGGCAAAGCGCGCCTCGATCATGGACGCTGCCGGCGAGGTGTTCTGCCGCGAAAGCTTCGCCGGCGCCAATATCGACATGATTGCCGCCGAGGCCGGCGTGTCGCGCCAGACGATCTACAATCACCATGGCGACAAGGAGAAACTCTTCGTCGCCATCGTCCGCGACCTCACCGAGCGCTGCAATGCCGGCATCTTCGCCACCATTTCAACCTTTCCCGACCAGCCGAAGGATCTCGAGGCCGATCTGATCGCCTTCGCCGTGCGCATGACCCGCAACTGTATCTGCAGCCGCGACGGAAAGTTCCTGCGCAAGCTGATCCAGACCGAGGGCGAGCGCTATCCCGAGCTGTTTGCCGAATGGCGCGAACTGGGACCGGGCAGGACATGGCCGGCGATCGCCGCCCGTTTCGCCCGCCTCGCCCATGCCGGTTTCCTCGACATCGAGGACCCCGATGTCGCGGCGCGCCAGTTCCAGGCCCTCGCCAATGCCGAATTGCAGACGACGTTCATGCTCGGCGGCACGCCGACCGATGATGAGGTGCTGCAATCCGCGACACATGGCGTGCGCACCTTCCTGCGCGCCTTCGCCAAGCGGCAGCCGGCCGCCGATGCGCAAAAGCACAGCGCGCTCGCTGGCGCCTGAGCGATAAAATCTGAGGCATGCCCTCTCGCATCTGTGCTGCCGGCATCTATATCCGGTTTACGCCGCGCTCAAGCTTGATTACAGCTATGCGGACGATTCAACGGAACCCGACAGCGACATGGCCGACGACCACATTCGCTACGACATTCTGGCCCAGGAGGCACTGCGCGGGGTCATGCGCAAGGTCCTGGCCGAAGTCGCGCGCACCGGCCTCCCCGGCAACCATCATTTCTTCATCACTTTCCTGACCGGCGCCCCCGGCGTGCGCGTGTCTTCCCGCCTGCGCGAGCGCTATCCCGAACAGATGACCATCGTCATCCAGTTCCAGTATTGGGACCTGAAGGTGACCGACACCGGCTTCGAGGTCGGGCTGTCTTTCTCCGACGTGCCGGAAAAGCTGGAAATCCCGTTCTCGGCCGTGCGCGGCTTTTACGACCCGTCCGTCAATTTCGAGCTCGAATTCGACGTGAAGACGGAAACCTCGGCAGAAGGGGAATTGACCGGCAAGCCCGCTTCCGAACCGCTGGCCGTCGTCGCCGAGAAAAAGCCTGAGAAGAAGAAGACCGCTGAGGCCGAAAAGAAGCCGGCCGCAGCCGACGCCGCCGCCAAGGGCGCCGAAGTGGTGTCGCTCGACGCCTTCCGCAAGAAGTGATCCGACGGGCCGCGCGACATGGCCGACATCGTCAACCTCCGCCAGGCCCGCAAGCAGAAGGCACGAGCCGAGCAGGAGCGCCTGGCCGAACAGAACCGGGCGCTGCACGGCCGCTCCAAGGCCGACCGGGAGCGTGACCATTCGATCGCCGACAAGGCAGAAAAATTTGTCGCCGGCCATCGCCGCGAAACCTCGGGCGATGCGGATTGCCCTGAAGTCAGACCGAAAAATGCGGCGGGGTTTTCGGACAAGTCCGATGCCTGAAGTGAAATGAGTCAGGTCCGGTGAGCCCGGTCGAGAAACGCTCGGTGACCATTCGCGGCCATCGCACCAGCTATTCGCTCGAAAAGCCGTTTTTCGACGATCTCGTCGCCATCGCCGCCGCGCGCAAACTGACTCTCGCCGCCCTCGTCGCCGAAATCGACGAGGCCCGGCCGCGCGATGCCAACCTGTCCTCGGCGCTCAGGCTCTACGTGCTGGATTGGGCGAAGCGAGGGATGAAACCGGTCTAGCCCGGATGGTTAGCTAGGGGCTATCCGCCGCCCAGCGACTTCAGCAGATTGTCGATCGACGAGGGTTCAAGCGTGGGTTTTGGCGCGGGTCCTGATGGCGGCAGGTTGTCATTGGCCGGCGGCTGACGCGCCCGCTCGATTTTCTGCGCCTGCTCGGCGGCGGCCCTGCGCTCGGCGTCGAGCCTTGCCTTTTGTTCCGCAGCGATCCGCCTCGCCTCTTCCGCCCGCCTCGCCTCTTCCGCTTTCCGACGTCGCTGTTCCTCGGCCTTCGCCGCCTCGTCCGCCGCTTTTTGCGCCGCCTTGGCTCTCGCTTCGGCATCCGCCTTAGCCTTGGCCTCGGCTTCAGCCTTGGCTTTAACCTCCTCTTCAGCCTTCGCCTGCGCCTCGGCTTTGGCTTTAGCCTCGGCTTCAGCCCTCGCCTGCGCATCCGCCTTGGCCTTGGCCTTTGCCTCCGCTTCGGCTTTAGCCTTTGCCTCGGCTTCGGCTTTCGCCCTGGCATCTGCCTCGGCTTTCAGCCGCGCCGCCTCCTGCTGCCTGCGCAATTCTTCGGCTGCCCTGTCGCGCTCGGCTTGCAGGGCCGCGTAGTAACGCACCTCGCGCCGCAACCGCTGTTTTTCAAGCAGCGCCGCCTGCATCGCCTCGACCCGCTGCTGCTCCTTTTCCAGCGCGCGCTGGGTCAGGAACTGCGCCAGCGGCTCACTGTCGAACCGCCGCTTCGCGGCGCCGAAGGGCCCGTCGACGCTGAAATTCACGGTCGGATCGGAGCCGACCAGCGCTTCGTCGCCCGGCCGATAAGTGATCGAACCAATGGCAGCGACCATGCTGGCCTTCAGGTCCGCCGTGATGTCGGCCGACAGCGTCGCCGCCGGATTTTCAAGATTGACCGGCGGCGCCCTCAGCGTGCCACCGGCGATTGTGAAGGCGATGTCGGCATCCCCAGCCGGAAAACTGCCATCCGCGGCGATCTGCGGCGCGAAGCCGGCGGTCTTGGCCGCATCGATATCGCGCCCAATGGCGTCGGCCTTGGCGATGACGGCGCCAAAGGCGTCGGGATTGACGCCGGCAATGGTCAGGCCTTTCAGCGCCGCCGTGCCGGAACCGGACAGCGCCGCAACCATCGCATCGACCGATTTGCCACTGGTCGAGAGCGCCGCCGAGAAATCGCCGGTTCCACTGATGCCGGTCTCTGGCAGCACGGTGGCCAGATCGGCGCCGGCAAGTTTCAGCTGGCCGGAGACAAACCCGGTGCCGTCATTGTTCTTCAGCTCGAACAGTCCGGAAAGCGCGCCGCCGGCGAACTTTGCCTTGAGGTCCGAAACGCGGATGCCTTCGTGGTCGAGCTTCAGCGAAAGCGCCGCGTCATAGGCCGTGGCCAACGGGCCGGCGACCAGCGACGCCGTGGTCAGGTCGAGTTCAGCGGTGAACGGCAGGATGGGTTTCTGGCTGAATGGGGCGGCCGGCCAAGCCTTGCCGGAGCCCAGAAAGGCCTGGTCGCCAAACAGTGCCACCGCCATCGGGTCGAGATCCAGATCATCGAGCGCCAGCGCGCCGGCAAGATGCGGCAGCCCGTCGGTGACGCCGACATTGAGGTCACCGGAAACCGCAGCCTCGTTGATGGCGCCGCTGAGGCTGGACAGCACCAGACGGCCGTTGCCGAAGTCGGCGTCGGCCGCAAGCCAAGTCGACATGCCTGTCCCCAGGCCCGGCAGTCCGACGCCTGTCGTCATCAGCCACGGCTCGATGTCGGCGGCTTCCAGGCTGATCTTGCCCTTGGCGGTGGCGCCTTGTGGCGCGCTGACGATCGTCCCGTCGAAACCGGCTTTGAAATCGTCGCCGGTCAGGTTGAAGCTCGTCGCCATGCCGCCGCCAAGCGTGCCTTTCGCCGAAACATCAGTGGTCGCCTCGCCAAGCATGCCGAGCGGCAGCGCCGGCAGGCCGTAAAGCGCCAGAAGCGCGGTGGCGTCGGTATTCCTGGCGTTGAAGGTCACCGACACCGGCGCCTCGAGAAGCCGATCGGCCAGTCCTTTGCCGGACAGCGATGCTGAAAACGCCGAGCCGCCTGCCCTGCCTTGCGCGCTGACCGCCAGTCCCGTCGTGCCGTCGCCATTGGCGGCGGCACTTGTCACCAGATCGATGCGCGCATTCTGCAACAGCTCGGGATAGGCGGCGACACGCCCCGCCAGCCCTTTCAGCACGGCATTGTCGGGATAGTGCTTCGCCGCGACATCGACCAACGGCTTGAGATCGACGGCGACCACAGAGGCATCGAGCTTGCCGGTCGGGCTCGCTGGGAAATCCTTGATCCGGCCGGTGGCGCTGATCGAGGCGCCGGCAAGCCCGCCGACCGAGAGCCGGTCGATTTCAAGCAGCCCGTCGCGCAGCCTGAGCGCCGTATCGACCGTATCGGCGGTCAGTCCGCCGGCGCTGACCGGCCCGGCCTTGATCTGGAAATCGAGGTCGCGGTCCGAAAATCGGTTGGCGCCCTTGTCGCTGATGAAGATCGAGGCGAAGGCGGCGAGCCCGTCGACGTCGAGCTCGCCGCCTTCGAGCCGCATCAGCACCGACGGCCTGGCGTCTTCGCCCTGGCTGGAATCGATGCGGCCGGAAAATTTCGCCTTGCCGAGAACGAGTTCGAGGTCGCTGAAGGCCTGGCGGTTCCCGGACAGGTCGACCCTGGCCTTGAAGCCGGCGGCCGGAAGCCGGCGGATCGCCTCGTCGACATCCTTCGACAGCCAGGCGGCGAAGCCGGAAGGCTGCCCCACGGCCAGAAGCAGCGAACCGCTGAAGCCGAACTGATCCTCGAGACTGAGCATGCCGTTTGCTTCCAGCCTGGCGCGGCCCGGGAGCGTCGCGCCCAGCGACTTCACCGACCAGCCGGCATCGGCCGGCTCGGCCGAAAGGCGCACGTCACGAACCGTCGTGTCGCCGGCCACCACCGCCGGCAGCTTCACCTCGACGGTGCCCGGTATGGTCGGCTTGGGCAGGGCGAGCAGCGCCTGCTCCAACGCCGCGACGCGCTCTGACAGCGTCAGTCCGGTCGCGGCGCCGACGGCTTCATCGAACTGCACCTGAGCGCCATCGGCCTCGATCGAAAAGCGAGGGTTCGGCCCAAGGTCGACGGCAGCCTTGCCGTCGGCGGTGTAGGGATTGTCGAGTGGCCCGGTCTCGAAGCGGAATTCGTCGACGTCAAGCTTCCGGTGGTCGAGCGAGAACTTGCCGTTCAGCCTGAACCCCGGTTCCGGCTTGCCGGCGCTGGCCTTCTCACCGTCGGTGTCGTCAAGCTGTGGCAAACGCTTGTCGGCGCCATTCCTGTCAGAGCTTGTGACCCTGAACTGGCCCGAATAGATTGCGGCCCCGTCGACAATGCCGGCATTGCCATCCGCTTCGATGACCAGCGGATAGGCGTCTGGGTCGGCCTTGAGCCTGAGCCGCAATTGTCCGTCGCCACTGGCCTTGCCGGTGGAGACGACGACCGTGCTGCGCAGGCCGTCGAGCCGCAGCGAACCATCCATCCGCCAGGGTCCGGCCAGCGATCTGGCAGAGATTGTCGAATTGATCTCGGAAAGACGATGGCTGCGGCCGCCGGCGGCATGGCGCAGCGCGATCTCTCCGTCGGTCACCGTCAGCTTCTCGATCGAGATCTGGCTGGGATCGTAGGGCGAGGACGGGCGTATCGCCCAGTCGACCGTGCCGTCGGCGGCAATGTCGATCGTCGCCTTCGGCCGCACCAGCCGCATGTCGAAGATCAGCACCTCGCCGCTCAGGAAGGGCGCCAGTTCGGCATCCATCGAAAAGGTCTCGACGGTCATTGCCGGCCGGCCGCCGGGGCCGCCGGCGACAGTGACATTCGAGAAGGTCACCGAGGGAAACGGCAGCAATTTCGCCGTTGCATCGCCCTGAACGGTGACCTTGCGGCCCAGAATGGCGCTCGCCTCGCGCTCGAAATCGGCCCGGTAGCCCGTCCAGTCGATAAAATACGGCACCACCAGCGCCGCACACAGCACCAGCACGAAAAAGCCACCGAAGATCACGAACAAGCGTGCGAGCATCAACCCCCAAGCAGTTGATTGAAAATCAGCCGCACTCTACCCGCATCAGCGTGTCGATAAAGAGGCAAATCGATCGCCCCAAAAGCAAAAGACTTTAGTCGGCCGGCAGTATCTTCCCAGGGTTCATAATGTTCTGCGGATCGAGCGCCTGCTTGATCGTGCGCATGATATCGACGCTGTGGCCGAGTTCATGGCGCAGGAAGCCGATCTTGCCTTGTCCGATGCCGTGTTCGCCGGTGCAGGTTCCATCCATGCCGATCGCCCGCATGTTCAGCCGCGCGACAAACTCTTCCGTCTGCTTGATTTCCTTCGGATCGTCCGCGTCCATCAGCACCAGCACATGGAAATTGCCGTCACCGGCATGGCCGACGATCGGCGCGATCAGCCCCATGTCGGCGATGTCGGCCTCGGTTTGCGTAACGCATTCGGCAAAGCGCGAGATCGGCACGCAAACGTCGGTCGACAGCCCCTTGGCGCCCGGCCGCAGCGTCAGCGACGACCAATAGGCGTCGTGCCTGGCCTTCCACAGCTTCGTCCGTTCCTCGGCGACGCTGGTCCACAGGAATGGTCCGCCGCCATAGTCTTCGGCGATCGTGCCGAAGGTTTCGGCCTGCTCGTCAACGCCGGCGTCGCTGCCATGGAATTCGACGAACAGGCACGGGCTTTCGGGATAGTCGAGTTTCGAATAGCTCTTCATCGCCCGCATCTGCAGCGCATTGACCAGTTCGATGCGCGCCACCGGAATGCCCATCTGGATTGTCGCGATCACCGCATTGCAGGCCGCCTCGACGCTTGGAAACGGACAGACGCCGCCGGAAATCGCCTGCGGAATGCCCTGCAGCTTAAGCGTCAGCTCGGTGATGATGCCGAGCGTGCCTTCGGAGCCGATCAGGAGCCGCGTCAGATCGTAGCCGGCCGAGCTCTTTTTTGCGCGCTTGCCGGTCGTCACCGTCTCGCCGTCGGCCATCACCGCCGTCAGCGACAATACATTCTCGCGCATCGTGCCGTAACGCACGGCATTGGTGCCCGACGCCCGGGTCGCCGCCATGCCGCCGAGCGATGCATTGGCGCCCGGATCGATCGGAAAGAACAGGCCGGTGTCGCGCAGGTGCCGGTTGAGATCCTCGCGCGTCACACCGGGCTCGACCGTGCAGTCGAGATCCTGCGGGTTGACCGCTAGGATGCGGTTCATCCGCGACGTATCGACAGAAATGCCGCCGCCCGGCGCGTTGGTGTGGCCCTCCAGCGAAGAGCCGACGCCGAAGGCGATCACCGGCACGCGGTGCGCGGCGCAGGCCGACACGATCTCCTGCACCTCCGGTGTCGTCTCTGGAAACGCCACGCCATCCGGCGCCTGGGTTGGAATGTAGGTGGTGGTATGCGCGTGCTGGGTGCGGATCGCCTGGCCGGTCTGGAACCGTTCGCCGAGCCGCTGCTTGAGGATGCCGAGCACCGCGGCGATGCCTTCTTCGTTGCGCTCGACCGGATTGAGGTCGCTCAGAGCCATCTATTCCTCCGCGAATGGACCAGCGTCCACCCTTGTTATGGACTTATGGATGGGTAGTCTCACCAACCACGTCCTGTCCAGTGAGAAGGAAGTTTTCGATGTCCACCCCTGCCCCCTTCGTCTCTCGTGCCATGGCCATCGAGAAGGACTGGATCGACTACAACGGCCATCTCAATATGGCCTATACAATGTTCTGTTCGACCGCTGCTCCGACGAAGCGTTCGAGATGATGGGGATGGGGCCGGACTATGCTAGGGACCGCCGCCTCACCATCTACACGGCGGAAGTCCATGTCTGCTACGTGCAGGAGCTGCATCTCGACCACAAGGTCATGTCTCCTTCCAACTGCTCGACCATGACGACCAGCGGCTGAGAGCCTACCAGGAAATCCGCCATGTCGACGGCTGGCTCGCTGCCACGTCCGAATCGCTGTCGCTGCATGTCGACATGTCCGGTCCGAAAGTGGCGCCCTTCCCGGCCGATGTGCTGGCCGAGATCGAGGCCATGCGCGCCGTCCACGCGGCGCTGCCGATGCCCGAGCGCGCCGTGGGGGATCCGATCGCCGACCGCATCGGCCCCGTCTGGGGCTTCGACAACGAGGGTGAGCTTGCCGGCATGTGGCGGCCGACCGGTCAGCCCGACCTTTGGTTCCTGGGCGGCGGGCTGGCGCAATGCCGGATCTTTTCCAAAGTGCTGGCACTGCAGATCAAGGCGAGAGAGCTTAGAGCACGTCCCGTGATCGATGAATCGATTGTGATGTGACGACGAGCTTCTCCGGTGATTCAACATCCACCTTGAT
>NZ_JBVVQO010000004.1:122174-258777 GCF_055811215.1 Mesorhizobium sp. WSM4819 | reverse complement strand
TTCAAATCCTGTCCCCGCAACCAAATCCACAAAACGGCCCGCATCACGCGGGCCGTTTTGCGTTTGCAGCCTGGCGCGCACGCCTTCTCCGGCGCGGAAGCGATCAGGCGGTCGAGTTCAGGTCGCCAACGGAGCGGTTCGATTGCCGGAAGTGACGAAAGCGCCGCGATAGATGTTACCCATGGAACAATCATGCCTGCAGGCCGGGTCCGAAGGTTTGGTGGTAGATCGCCTCGATCCGCTCCGCCTCGTCATCCGTTAGAGCGGCGAATTCCCTTTCACTGGCGCGGTTCGAAAGGCGGCCGCCGTCCTGATGAAGGAAGCGAAGGAGCAGATCGGTTAGACGCTCCGGCATGTCGATGAAGGCATCGACCTGCTGCCGGAACTGATCGTAGCGGCGCAGGAAGGCGGTCTCGTCGGGAATATCCTTTTCTATCGTCCGCCGGACGCAGGCGTAGAGAAATTCGGCGTGGGGCGTCGCGTCGAAGAAGCGGTAGAAATCCCCAGTGTCGTTCAGGACGCGGACATTGAATTGCGGCGTCGGCTGCCATTCGATCAGCGGCAGCAGGCGCTGCGAATAACTCTCAAGCACGCCCCGGTACTCGTCGATTTTCTCCAGTATCGCGGCCGAAACAGGGGACACTACTCCTCGCGGGTTGAAGCCGCGCGCGGCAAGGACATGATGGATCAGGTAGCGGTGAATGCGGCCGTTTCCATCTTCGAACGGGTGGATGTAGACGAATCCGAATGCGAGGATCGCCGCGACGATGACCGCATCGAGGCTTTGGGCGGGGCCGCGGTCGAACGCGACCATGCCGTCGATCAACGATTCCAGGTCCTCGGGCCGGGCGCTGATGTGATCGGGCAGCGGCATGCGGTTGTCGCGGTCATGCCCGCCGACGAAGCCGCCCTCCTGCCGGAAGCCGAGCTTCACGAAGCGGGCATCGCCGAGCACGATCCTTTGCAGGCGCAGCAGTTCATCGCGGTCAATCGGCTGACGACCGGCCTCGCCGATGGCGCGGCCCCAGCGCTGGATGCGGTCCTGCGGCGGACGCTCGCCCTCTATCGCATAGCTTGATCGCGAGTCCTTGAGCAGAAGGAAAGCGGCCGTCCGAGCAAGCAGGTCGCGCGGCACGTTCGCGATGATTGCCTGCGCACGCCGAGGCAGGTCGAGGCCGATGAATTCTTCAAGGGCTTTGGTGCGGAACACGAGCGGGCAGAAATACGGCGTGCCGGGCAGGTTGTCCTTCACGCGGTAGCGCGGAGCGGTCTTGCCCTGCGCCGCCCATTGCAGTTCGGGGTCGACAACAGGAACATAGCGTCCGGCGGTCGCGTCGGGGAGATCGAGGCGCGTGTCCGTCAGCCACTCATAGAGAAACCAGATCCGGCGGGCGTAGCTGCCGGTCGGGCTTTTGCGAACAAGCGCTTCAATCGGTGCGGTTCCGGTCGCCAGAAACAGCCGCTTGAGGATTGCCAGGTCCAGTCCTTCGTATTTGAGAGCGAAGGTCAGGTGGCCTTCAAGGGTTGAATGCGGCGCATGCCGGGGCGTCATGATGCGCCAGCCGTCCCGCTCGGTGATGCGGTGATGCTCGCCGGTGGCGGAGAGAGTCCGCGGCAGAGGCACGGCAAGCCCATAGGCCCCGATCAGCGCGCTGTAGCCGGCAAGAGTCGCGGTTTCAGGAAGGCGCAGTTCCTGAAAAACGTTCACCGGCCCTGAAAATTGATGCTCCTGCGGAGCAGCCATGAAAACCGTACCTCGGGTTCGAATTTTCGATCCGCCAAAATCCCTGAAAAATGATTCTAACTTATGAAAAATGATGCGTCAAATGCGTATCTCGCGAAAAGTGATTCTGAGGGGAGCTGAAAAACTGCTTGAAAAGACTTTTTGCTGCTGGTCGGGTTCGTCTGTTCAGCCCGCGCCTCTACCGCAGGCTTTCCAACTCGCGGATGCGTTTGGCGCCGTCGGCCTCGAGCTGCCGGGTGACGGCGCCGATCAGCGTTTCGGCCACGACGAAAAGGGCCGCCGAAGAATCCCAGGCCGAGGGCACGGCGGTGCGCCCGGCGATGACATGGCGGGCAAAGCGGGCGATTGGCGACAGCCACTGGTCGGTGAACAGCACGATCTGCACGCCGCGCTGGTGTGCCGTCTCGGCGAAGCGGACCAGGCTGTCCTGGTAGCGCCTGATGTCGAAAATCACCAGCACGTCGCGCTTGCCCATGTCGATCAGCCGATCGCGCCAGACGCTTTCCTGTCCGGCGAGGTGAAAGACGTTGGGCTGGATGATGGCGAGGTGGGCGGCCATGTAGCGCGCCAGCGGATCGGTGAAGCGGCCGCCGATCAGGAAGGTTTTGCCGCGTCGGTCGGCAAGCTTTGCGACGATGTCGGCAAGCTGCTTGTCGGACAGGTGCCTGAACGTTTCGCGCATGTTGTCGAGCGTCGCCTCCAGCATCGGCGACACCGCGCCGCCGTTCGGCGATGGCGGGTTGAGAGTGCGCGATGCCGGCGACTGCAGTTGCGCCGCCAGTTCGTCCTGCAGCGCCGACTGGAATTCCGGGTAGTTCTGGAAGCCGAGGCGGGCGACGAAACGCAGGATCGTCGGCGAGGAGACGCCAGCGGCAGCTGAGAATTCGGCGACCGTCTTCAGGCCGATCAGCGGATAGCTGGCGATCAGCGTCTGCGCTGCGCGGCGCTCGCCCGCCGGCATCGTGCCGATGCGGTCCGAGATCAGTTCGGCAATGCTCGAAATCATCTTTTCCCCATGCCCGGCCGTTTTGCCGAAATCGCATTTGACCCGAAATCGCATTTGACAAAGCCGGACAAACTGTATGAAATCATCCACAGGGACGCAATGAGGCAAAATACGTAACATACGATACAGCGCTCCCCGGGGACGACAGGATAATGGAGACAGCACGGCCCGCCAGCCTTGCATCGCCTGAAACCGTAGGGGTGACGAACCCCGGCGGATCGAGCCCTTTCGTGCTGACCTGCGACCACGCCTCCAATTTCCTGCCGCCGGAATTCGGAACGCTCGGCCTTGCTGCCGAAGAGCTTTCCCGCCACATCGCCTGGGATCCCGGCGCGCTGCCGGTGGCCCGCCGCATGGCCGCGGCGCTTGACGCGACGCTGGTCGAGACCCGCATTTCGCGGCTTGTCATCGACTGCAACCGTCCGCTCGACGCACCCGATCTGGTGCCGCCGGTCAGCGAGACCACAACCATTCCGGGCAATGCCGGCCTGTCGCAAAAGCAGCGCGCCGCGCGCATCGCCCTGTCCTGGCAACCTTTTCACGATGCGGTCGCTGACATCATCGACACAAGGCTGGCGCGCGGGCTCGAGACGCGGCTGGTTTCAATCCATTCCTTCAACCCGGTCTACAACGGCAAGAGCCGGCCCTGGCACATCGGCGTCATCCATGACGAGGATCGTCGGCTGGCAGCGCCGCTCGTCGCCGCGCTGCAGCGGCTCGCCGGCGTCACGGTCGGCATCAACGAACCCTATTCGCCGGCCGACCGTGTCTATTTCACGCTGGAACGGCACGCGCGCCCGCGGGAGCTACCCTGCGCGATGATCGAAATCCGCAACGACGAAATATCCGACGAAGCCGGGCAGCGAAAATGGGCGGATCTGCTCACGGGGATTTTTTCCGATCTCGAGCCGTCATCCGGATCCCAGGGATCTGGTTGGCGCGGGCTCGGCCATCCGGTGGAACCGGTCAACTGACAAGAAGAAGGGGACTTTCAAATGGCAGGCGGTAATACGAAGCAAGTTGGCAGCGTCGCATACGCGAAGCGCGACAAATCTTATTTCGAGGACCGGCAACTGGTGCGTCACGCCAATGTCTGGCATCTGTGGGCGCTCGGCGTCGGCGCCGTCATATCCGGGCATTTTTCGGGCTGGAATTTCGGATTCGGGACAGGCGGCTGGGGCGGCATGCTGGTGGCCGGCATCATCATCGCCATCATGTATGTCGGCCTCGTCTTCTCGATCGCCGAGATGAGCCCGGCTTTGCCGCACACCGGCGCTGCCTACTCCTTCGCCCGGACGGCGATGGGGCCGTGGGGCGGCTTCATCACCGGGCTTTGCGAAAACGTCGAGTATGTGGTGACGCCCGCCGTCATCGCCTTCTTCATCGGCTCCTATATGGGAGGCATCTGGTCGGTCGCCTTTCCCGACTCCAGCGTCTGGCCACCACTCTGGTGGCTGGTGACCTATGGGCTGTTCCTGGCGTTGAATATTTTCGGCGTCGCGCTGTCCTTCCGCGTCACGCTGATCGTCACGCTGCTGTCGCTGGCCGTGCTGATTGTCTTCTGGATCAGCGCTATCCCGAGCATGGACTTTTCGCGCTGGGCGTTGAACATCGGCGTCGGTCCGGACGGAGCGGCGATGGAGCTTCCCGAAGGAAATGGCTCGATGTTCCCGTTCGGTTTCTCGGGCGTGCTGGCAACGTTGCCCTTTGCGGTTTGGCTGTTCCTGGCGATCGAGCAGCTTCCGCTGGCGGCGGAAGAATCGGTCGATCCCAAGCGCGACATGCCGCGCGGTATTATCGCCGGCATGCTGACGCTGATGGTCTCGGCCTTCATGATCGTGCTGCTCAACCCGTCGGTCGTCGGCGTTGGTTCGTTCAAGCTCGCGACTTCCGGCGAGCCTCTGCTTGACGGGTTCCGGGCGATTTATGGCGACTCGGGCGCAGTGCTGCTTGGCGTCATCGCGCTGATTGGATTGATCGCAAGCTTCCACACCATCATCTTCGCCATGGGCCGCCAGGTCTATTCGCTGAGCCGCGCCGGCTATTTCCCGTCGGCGCTGTCGGTCACCCACAAATCGTATAAGACGCCGTATGTGGCGATGTTTGCGGGCGCCATCGTCGGCTTCGGCATCATGCTGATCATGTGGTTCGCGCTTGGCGGCGCTACGGCCGGTTCGCTCATCGGCTCGGTGTTGCTGAATATGGCGGTGTTCGGCGCGATGTTCTCCTACATCCTGCAGGCGGTGTCCTTCATCCTGCTGCGCCAGAACCAGCCGAACATGGAACGTCCCTATCGCAGCCCGCTCGGCGTCCCGGGCGCCGTGCTGACGATCATCATCGGCGTGGTCACCCTGCTCTACCAGATTCAGGACGCGAACTTCACCAAGGGCGTGGTCTGGGTGGCGCTGTGGTTCGCCATCGCGATCGTCTATTTCGGGCTGGTCGGCCGTCACAAGCTGATCCTGTCGCCGGAAGAAGAGTTCGCGCTGGAGCACGCGCAGAAAGCCTAACCCTGCCTCGGACCTCAAGAAACACCCGGCCGCTTCCTGCGGCCGGGTCCAGAGTTGAACTCTCGAAGCGCCACAAAGGCGGCGGAGCTTGCAAGAATGGCCGGAAATTTCTCGTTCGATCAGTTGAAAAAGGCGGTCTCCAGCGGTGAGGTCGATACGGTGCTGGCGTGCATTGTCGACATGCAGGGGCGGCTGGCGGGAAAGCGGTTCCTGGCACAGTATTTCGTCGATTCCGCCCATGACGAGACGCATGGCTGCAACTATCTCCTGGCCGCCGACATCGATATGGAACCGGTGCCCGGCTACAAGGCGGCGAGCTGGTCGAAAGGCTATGGCGACTTCGTCATGAAGCCGGATCTGTCGACGCTGCGGCGCATTCCATGGCTGGAAAAGACGGCGCTGGTGATCTGCGACGTGCTCGACCATCACACCCATGACGACTTGCCGCATTCGCCGCGCGCCATCCTGAAGAAGCAGGTCAAGCGGCTGAGCGAACGCGGCTATCTCGGCTATTTCGCCTCCGAGCTCGAATTCTATCTGTTCAGCGAAACCTACGATTCCGCCCGCAAGAAGCACTGGCAGGGCCTCGACACAGCCTCGCCCTATATCGGCGACTACCAGATCGGCATCACCACCAAGGAAGAAGGCGTCATGCGCCGGCTGCGCAACGAGATGCAGGCAGCCGGCATTCCGATTGAGAACTCCAAGGGCGAGTGGGGTCCGGGCCAGGAAGAAATCAATGTCCGCTATGCCGAGGCGCTCGAGATGGCCGACCGCCACGTCATCCTGAAGAACGGCGCCAAGGAAATCGCTGAGTCCGAAGGCAAGGCGGTTTCGTTCATGGCCAAGTACAATTACGGGCTGGCCGGCAATTCCAGCCATATCCACAATTCGCTGTGGAGCGCCGACGGCGAGACGCCGCTTTTTTACGACAGAAAGGCAGAATGGACGCTGTCGACGCTCGGCCAGCAATGGGCGGCGGGCCAGCTCAAATATGCCAGGGAATTCACCTGGTTCCTGGCGCCCTACGTCAACTCCTACAAGCGCTTCCAGGCCGGCACCTTCGCGCCGACCAAGATCATGTGGAGCGAGGACAACCGCACCGCCGGTTTCCGCCTGTGCGGCGAGGGCACCAAGGGCATCCGCATGGAATGCCGCATCGGCGGCGCCGACCTCAACCCCTATCTCGCCTTCGCCGCGCTGATCGCGGCCGGCCTTGCCGGCATCGACGAAAAGCTTGAACTGCAAAAACCCTTCGTCGGCGATGCCTATCAAGCCTCGCAGCTGCCGGAAATTCCGAAGACCCTGCGTGATGCCACCGAGACGCTGGCAAAATCGGAGATGTTGAAGCAGGCGCTCGGCGACGGCGTGCTCGAGCATTATGTCCATACGGCGCACTGGGAGCAGTTCGAATACGACCGCCGCATTACCGACTGGGAGCTGCACAGGGGGTTTGAGCGGTACTAAACTACGCCAGCGTCGCCGTTCAGCTTTGCTGCCGGACGGGCGGGCGGCTCAAAACCGAGATTGTCGTAAATTGCGAGGACCCAAGGAATGACCGAAACGGTCAAGATAAAATCTCCCGTCGACGGTTCGATCTATGCCGAACGGCCCATCGCCACGGACCAGGCGATCAATGCGGCGGTCGAGCGTGCCAAGGCGGCGCAGGAGAAATGGGCTGAGACGCCGATCGTCGAGCGCGGCAAATACATGCTGGCCATGCTGGAAGCGCTGGTCGCCATGACCGACGAGATCGTGCCGGAGATCGCCTGGCAGATGGGTCGTCCGGTGCGCTATGGCGGCGAGTTCGGCGGCGTCAAGGAACGTACCAGCTACATGGTCGAGATCGCCGAAGCGGCACTCAAGCCGGTGATGGCCTCCAATCCGAAGGACGGGTTTCGCCGCTATGTGAAGAAAGTGCCGCTCGGCGTGGTCATGGTGATTGCGCCGTGGAACTATCCCTATCTCACCGCCGTCAACACGATCGTGCCGGCGCTGATGGCCGGCAGCGCCGTCATCCTCAAGCATGCGGCGCAGACGCTGCTGGTCGGAGAACGTTTTCAACAGGCGTTCGACAGAGCAGGCCTGCCAAAGGGCCTGTTCCAGAACCTCGTCATGAACCATGCGCAGACCGAAAAACTGCTCGGCTCAGGCAAGATCGACCATGTCAATTTCACTGGGTCGGTTGCCGGCGGCCGCGCCATCGAAAAGGCCGCGGCGGGCACCTTCATGACGCTCGGCCTCGAACTCGGCGGCAAGGATCCGGCCTATGTCCTGGCCGACGCCAAGATGGACCATGCCGTCGCCAACCTGGTCGACGGCGCCTTCTACAATTCCGGCCAGTGCTGCTGCGGCATCGAGCGCGTCTATGTCCACGAGAAGGTCTATGACGAGTTCGTCGAAGGTTTCATCGCCGAAACCAAGAACTACGTCGTCGGCAACCCGCTCGACCAGGCGACGACGATGGGGCCGATGGCCCAGGCGCGCTTCGCCGACCTGATCCGTGAGCAGAAGGCCGAGGCGCTGCGCAAGGGCGCCAGGGCACACATCAACATGAAGCTGGCCAACGACGAGCAAGGCTCGCCTTACCTGGCGCCGGAAGTGCTGACCGAGGTCGACCACCAGATGAGCGTTATGCGCGAGGAAAGTTTTGGGCCGATCGTCGGCATCATGAAGGTGCGCAACGACGAAGAGGCGATCGCGCTGATGAACGACAGCCCCTACGGGCTGACGGCCTCGCTCTGGACGCGCGACACCGAGCATGCGGCGGCGATCGGCGATCGCATCGAGACCGGCACCGTGTTCATGAACCGCTGCGACTATCTCGATCCGGCGCTGGTCTGGACCGGCGTCAAGGACACCGGCAAGGGCGCTGCCCTGTCGGCCATCGGCTACGACAATCTGACGAGGCCGAAATCATATCATCTGCGTGAAGCCATCTGATTTTCTGAAAGATAAAAATGACAAAATTGATTTCCAAATGGAACTACCCGACAACCGTGCGCTTCGGCGCGGGGCGCATCAAGGAATTGCCTGATGTGCTTGATGCGACCGGCATCAAACGGCCGCTCTTCGTTACCGATCCAGGGCTGGCCAAACTTCCGGTCGTCGCTTCTACCTTGAAGATCCTCGACGACGCCAAGGTGCCCTATGGCGTGTTTTCCGAGGTCAAGCCGAACCCGGTCGACTCCAACCTGACCGCCGGCATTGCGGTGTTCAAGAAGGGCAAGCATGACGGCGTCATCGCCTTCGGCGGCGGCTCGGCGCTCGACCTCGGCAAGCTGATCGCCTTCCAGGCCGGCCAGGCGCGGCCGGTCTGGGATTTCGAAGATGTCGGTGACTGGTGGACGCGCGCCAACTCCGATGCGATCGCGCCGATCATCGCTGTGCCGACCACCGCCGGCACCGGATCGGAAGTTGGCCGCGCCGGCGTCATCACCAATGAAGCGACCCATACCAAGAAGGTCATCTTCCATCCGAAACTTTTGCCGGCCATCGTCATCGCCGATCCGGAACTGTCGGTCGGCATGCCCGGATTCATCACCGCCGGCACCGGCATGGACGCGCTTGCTCACTGCCTCGAGGCCTATTGCGCGCCGGGCTATCATCCGATGGCCGACGGCATCGCGGTCGAAGGCGTGCGGCTTGTCTTCGAGAACCTGCCGAAGGCCTTTGCCAACGGCAAGGACCTCGTCGCCCGCGCCCATATGATGAGTGCGGCCGCCATGGGCGCCGCCGCCTTCCAGAAAGGGCTGGGCGCCATCCACTCGCTGTCGCATCCGATCGGCGCGCTCTACGATACCCATCACGGCATGACCAACGCTATGTTCATGCCCTATGTGCTGGCCTTCAACCGCGACGCCATCGAGGTGCGCATCGCCCGGCTCGCGGCTTATTGCGGCATCAAGGGCGGCTTCGAAGGCTTCGCCAAGGCCGTCATCAAGCTGCGCAAGGAATTGAAGGTGCCGCACGCGCTGCCGGGCCTGATCAAGGGGCTCGACATGGACAAGAAGCGCAAGGGCCTGATCGCCGACATGGCGGTGGTCGATCCGACCGCCGGCGGCAACCCGGTCAAGCTGACCAGGAAGGCGGCGCTGATGCTGCTCGACAACGCCATTGCCGGCACCGTCTGAGACGGTTTTTCGCGCCGAAAATTGATCTGGAAAATGAGGGCAAAGAAAGGGGAAGGGATGAAAGGTAAGACCGAAATTCGTTAGCCGGAAAAATAATCGCGGAGCGATTGCTACAGCCGGTTAAAAAGAGTTTACTTTTTCGTACTGCAGGGCATCGCTTTCACAAAGCTTTCATCGGCCTGTCACACGAAAACGATACCGCATCGCAGGCGTCCAGCGGCGTCAGTTCAACGGAGAGAGAACACATGTTCAAATTCACGGGAAAAGTGCTTTCCCTTACGGCCGTCGCCCTGATGGCGACCTCTGCCATCTCGTCGGCGCAGTCCATGGATGAACTGGTCGCCGCCGCCAAGGCGGAAGGCCAGCTCACCACCATCGCGCTGCCGCACAGCTGGTGCGGCTATGGCGACGTCATCGCCGGCTTCAAGGCGAAGTATCCGGAGATCACCATCAACGAGCTCAATCCCGATGCCGGCTCCGGCGAAGAGATCGAGGCGATCAAGGCCAACAAGGACAATAAAGGCCCGCAGGCGCCTGATGTCATCGACGTCGGCCTGTCTTTTGGCCCGTCGGCCAAAGCAGACGGCCTGATCCAACCCTACAAGGTGTCGACCTGGGATACGATCCCTGACAGCGCCAAGGATGCCGATGGCTACTGGTACGGCGACTACTACGGCGTGCTCGCCTTCGGCGTGAACAAGGCCGTCGTGCAGAACGCACCACAGGACTGGGCTGACCTGCAGAAGCCGGAATACGCCAACTCGGTGGCGCTCGCCGGTGACCCGCGCACGTCGAACAACGCCGTCATGTCGGTCTACGCTTCGGGCCTCGCGGCTGGCGGTACCGGCGGCCAGGACGCCGCCGCCAAGGGTCTGCAGTTCTTCAAGCAGCTCAACGATGGCGGTAACTTCGTGCCGGTCGACGCTGAAGCGGCAGCTGTCGCCCAGGGCACGACGCCGATCGTGATGAACTGGGACTACAACCTGCTTGCCATGCGCGACAAGATGGCCGGCAATCCGGAAATCGAAATCGTCGTGCCAAAGGGAGCGGTGGTCGCGGGCGTCTACGTACAGGCGATCAGCGCCTATGCGCCGCATCCGAACGCCGCCAAGCTGTGGATGGAGTATCTCTACTCGGACGAAGGCCAGCTCGGCTGGCTGAAGGGCTACTGCCACCCGATCCGCTTCAATGATCTCGCCAAGAAGGGCGTGATCCCGAAGGAGATGCTGGACAAGCTGCCGGCCGCCGAGAACTACGAAAAAGCGATCTTCCCAACCCTGGAGGAACAGAACGCTGCCAAGAAAGAAATCAGCACGAACTGGGATGCCATCGTTGGCGCCGTCGTGAAGTAATTCATAGGGCGCCGGGCGGTTCGCAGCCCGGCGCCCTATGCCAAGTTCGGGAATTCCATGGCAGACTCCACAATTTCCCAGACAGCCCGCGTCAGTCCTGGCGCGCCGGAGATCAGCCGCCCACGGCTGCCACTGCATTGGTTAGGCATAACTCCGTTCTTCGTTTTCGCGCTGGTCTTTCTGATCTTGCCCACGGTAGGGCTGATCGCGGGCGCGTTCAAAAATGCAGCCGGCGACTATACGTTCGACAACATCATAGCATTGTCGCAACCCAAGCTCGCCGCGGCCTATTGGGTTTCCATTCAGATCAGCTTTGTCTCTGCGGTCCTTGGCGCCTTGATTGGCCTGGCAATGGCGGTGGCAGTGGTTCGCGGAGGCTTGCCGCCGTGGTTACGCTCGGCAACATTGACCTTCTCGGGCGTCGCCTCGAATTTCGCCGGCGTACCGCTGGCATTCTCGTTCATCGCGACGCTAGGTCGGCTCGGAGTGGCGACGATCCTGTTGCGAGACATTTTCGGCATTAACATCTATTCGCTCGGCTTCAGTATCTTTTCGTTCTGGGGTCTGATTCTCACTTACCTCTATTTCCAGATTCCGTTGATGATCGTCATCATCACGCCGGCGGTCGATGGGTTGAAGAAGGAATGGGGCGAAGCTGCCGCGACGCTCGGGGCAACCAATTGGCAATATTGGCGCATGGTGGTCATCCCGGTGTTATGGCCGAGCTTTCTCGGTACGACGGTCCTCCTCTTTGCCAACGCGTTCGGGGCGGTCGCAACGGCCTATGCACTGACGGGACCGTCACTCAACATCGTGCCAATCCAGCTGTTCGCGCAGATTCGCGGCGACGTGCTTTACAACCCGAATCTAGGTTATGCGCTTGCATTCGGCATGATCGTGATCACCGGCTTGGCCAATCTCTTCTATATTTTGTTCCAACGGCGAGCCGAACGGTGGCTGAAATGAAGCAAGGCAGCCGTTTTTGGGCTTGGCTCGTTTTTGGCGTGGGAACCACTTATTTCGTCCTGCCGCTTGTGGCGACCTTTGAATTCTCGTTGCGTAAGCGGCGAGGGGAATACTCCTTTGACGCCTACCGCTCGGTCTTCGGAGATCCGAATTTCCAGACGACATTTACCTATTCCGTCGTTGTGGCGGTATTCACCATCCTTTTGGGCGTGCTCCTCGTTGTCCCGACGGCTTACTGGATACGGCTGCGGCTACCGCATCTGCGGCCGGTCGTAGAGTTCATCACGCTGCTGCCGCTGGTTATCCCCGCTATCGTCATCGTCTTCGGCTACATCAGAATGTTCGGTTCGAATTCAACGCTGCCTTTTCTGGCGACAGCGCGCGGCACCGATGCTCTGCTGGTCATCGGCTATGCAGTGCTGGCGCTGCCCTATATGTACCGGGCGGTCGATACCGGTCTCAGGACCATCGACGTCAGAACGCTCACCGAAGCCGCACAAATCCTCGGCGCCGGCTGGACCACCATCATCGCCCGCATCATCCTGCCGAACGTACTGATCGCTGTCTTATCTGGCGCTTTCCTGAGTTTTGCCATCGTCATCGGCGAGTTCACCATGGCCTCGCTTCTGAATCGCCCGGCCTTCGGCCCCTATCTGCAGAACATCGGCGCCAACAGTGCCTATGAGCCGTCGGCACTGGCGCTTATTTCGTTCGCCATCACCTGGGGCTGCATGTCGCTGATCCAGATCCTGTCGCGTTTTGCGCCGCGATCGGCGAACCGGCCAAACTGATCGAAAAAGTACTGACCGAAAGAAAAGCCATGGCCGAGCCATTCCTCTCCATCCAGCAGGTTCGAAAAGCCTTCGGCGCCACCACCGTCGTCCAGGACTTCAATCTCGACGTCGAGCCGGGCGAATTCGTCTCGTTCCTCGGGCCGTCGGGCTGCGGCAAGACGACGGTGCTGCGCATGGTCGCCGGCTTCGAGGAGCCGAGCGCCGGCAAGATCGTGGTGGCCGGCAAGGACATCACCCGGCTCAAACCCAACCAGCGCAATGTCGGCATGGTGTTCCAGGCCTACGCGCTGTTTCCGAACCTGACCGTAGCGCAGAACATCGGCTTCGGGCTGAAGGTCGCGGGCATGCCCAAGGCCGATGCCGACAGGCGCGTTGCCGAGATGCTCGACCTCATCAAGCTGCCGCAGATGGGCGACCGCTATCCCTATCAGCTCTCCGGCGGCCAGCAGCAGCGTATCGCGCTGGCGCGGGCGATTGCGCCGAAGCCGAAGCTCCTGCTGCTCGACGAGCCGCTGTCGGCGCTCGACGCCAAGGTGCGCGTGTCGCTGCGCGAGGAAATCCGCGCGATCCAGAAGAAGCTCGGCATCACCACTGTCTTCGTCACCCACGACCAGGAAGAGGCGCTGTCGATCTCCGACCGCATCGCCGTCATGTATGGCGGTAAGGCCGAGCAGGTCGGCACGCCGTTCGAGATCTACAACCGGCCGGCAACCAAGTTCGTCGCCAATTTCGTCGGCACACTGAACGTGCTCGAAGGTACCGTCACCGACGCGGCGTCGGGCAAGGTACGCGTCAACGCGCAAGAGATCTCGCTGCGGGGAAAGCTCAACGGCTCCAAGTCCGGCGACACGCTGTCGCTGGCACTGCGGCCCGAGGCGATTTCGCTCGGCCGCCATCCTGGCCGAGACTCCAGCCTTTCGGGCGAGATCACCGATGTGCATTTCCTCGGCTCGGTCATCCGGGTTCGCGTCGGCATCGGCGGCAGCACGGTGTCGCTCGACACCTTCAACAGCCCGGCCTCGCCGCCGCCCGCTGTCGGCGAGAAGGCCGAGATTTCGTTTTCGTCGGGCGACATGCTTGTGCTGCATTAGGGGCGGAGTGAGTAGTGAATGGTGAATGGTGAATAGTGAATAGCAAGAAGGCGCTTTACGCGGCGAAATTTCTTTGCAACCGACCATTCACCATTCACCAGCCAAAGCCGGTCGCCGTTTTTTTGCAGTGCCAATCGCCCGGCTTCACCGGTACGGTAGGGCATGGCGCTTTTCGAGCTGACCCTTATTCTTCTGCTGATCGCCGTCGCGCTGACCGCGTTGTCGCGGCGTCTCCAGATTCCTTATCCCTCCTTGCTGGCGTTGGCCGGCGCAGGCATCGCCTTTCTGCCGTTTGCGCCGACCATCGAGATCGATCCCGAACTGGCGCTCGCCTTGTTCATCGCGCCGGTGCTTCTTGACGCGGCCTACGACACGTCGCTGCGCGATCTCAATCGTTACAGACTGCCGCTTGTCTTGCTGGCGCTTGGCGCCGTCGTTTTCACCACCGCTGCCGTGGCGCTCGTTGGATGGACAATGGCAGGCCTGCCGATCGCTGCGGCCATCGCCCTTGGCGCGATCGTGGCGCCGCCCGATGCCGTCGCGGCGTCTGCCGTGCTTGGACAGTTCAAGGTGCCGCACCGCGTCACCGCGATCCTGCAAGGCGAAAGCCTGCTCAACGACGCCACGGCACTCCTGATCTACCGCATGGCGGTTTCGGCCGCTGCCGGCTCCATCCTGCTGAGCAGCGCTGTTCCAATGATCTTGCTGTCGACGGTCGGCAGCCTTGCCGCTGGTTATGTGCTCGGCCAGTTGTCTCTCGTCACCCTCAGTCGGATCAGAGATCCGGCAAGCGGCACGGTGGTGCAATTTGCCGGAACATTCGGCGTCTGGATCCTGGCCGACAGGATCGGGCTCTCCGCCATTATAACAATCGTGGTCTATGCCATGACCATCGCGCGCACCGCGCCGCGCCGCATGCCGGCCAGAAATCGCGTCAGTTCCTACTCGGTCTGGGAGACAGCGGTCTTCGTGCTCAACGTGCTGGCATTCGTCCTGATGGGACTTCAGGCACGGTTGATCGTCGGCCGGCTTGCCGAGCAGGGGCAGGTCGAAGCGTTCGTCTTCGCCGCAGCCGTGCTGGCTGTCGTCATCGTCTCGCGTCTCGTCTGGGTGCTGGGATGCGGCGCGATCATGAGGTGGCTTGCCAGCTTCGGTGACGCGGATCGGCAGGCCGAAGCCCCGTCGTTTCGCGGCGGCGTGCTGATCGGCTGGTGCGGCATGCGCGGTCTGGTCACCCTTGCGGCAGCTTTTGCCTTGCCGGCCGACTTTCCGGGCCGCGACCCGATCGTGCTCGCCGCTTTCTCGGTCGTCCTCGGCACATTGGTGCTGCAAGGCATCAGCCTGAAGCCGCTGCTGCGCTTGCTTCGTCTCGATCCGGATGAAATTGTCGACCGCGAAGTCGCGCAGGCGCGCGTCGCCATCATGCAGGCAGCGCTGGACGTGTTGAGCGGCAAGACATCGAATGCCGCGGCTGTGGTCCGCGAGCAATTTACGGCGCAGCGCGTGATCGCCGAAAATCCTGACGACGCCCAGGCTGCGACCGAGTACGACAGGTTGCGGCTCTATGCCATCAAGAGCCAGCGTGACGCGCTGGAACAACTGCGTATCGACGGGACGATCGGCGACGAGGCGTATCATCGCCTGGAGGAGGAAATCGACTGGTCGGAATTGGCCGCCTCTCCGCCCGGACGATTCCAGCCGCTGACGACTTAGAGCGCTGCGTGGCCCAAGCTCTGTCCATCCAGCTGCACATTGCAGCCGATCAGCCCAACGGCTACTGCTTTCAGGAAATTGAGCCGGGTAAGCAATGAAGCTGGTCAGCTACAACATCCAGTACGGGTTCGGCGGCGACGACCGCTATGATCTCGCGCGGGCGGCGCGTGTCGTGGCGGGCGCCGACATCATCGCCTTGCAGGAAGTGGAGCGGCACTGGCAGCGCAGCAACGAGGACGACCAGCCGGAACTTCTTTCGCGACTGCTGCCCGAATACTATTGGGTTTATGGGCCGGCCTTCGACATGGACGCCAGCGAGCGGCGTGACGGCCGCATCGTCAACCGGCGGCGGCAATTCGGCACCATGATCCTGTCCAAGCTGCCGATCGTCTGGTCGCGGCTGCACACGCTGCCGCTGCGCCGCACCGTGCGTCCGCTCAACACCCGCAACGCCGCGCTGGAATGCATGATCCACACCCCTGCCGGTCCGGTGCGGGTGCTGTCGCTGCATCTCGCGCATATCGCCGCCGAAGAGCGGCTGGAGCAGATCGACTATCTGCTCGCCGAGCATCGCCGGGCGCCGTCCGACGGCGGCCCGTGGAGCGGCGCCGACGACGAGCCCGTGCGCAACTGGAGCAATGGCGAGCCGGAGCCGGAAAACCCGCTGGCGGCAATCTGGATGGGTGATTTCAACATGGAGCCGGGCAACGCCGAATACCGGCGCATCGTCGGCAGCACGCCGTACCATCGCGGGGCTGCCTATCTCGACGGTTTTGTCGATGCCGCCGCCGTCGCCAGCGAACCAATGTCGGATTTCCACACCCATGTGAAGACCATCGACGGCAGGCTGGCAAAGCGCCGGCTTGACCATTGCCTCGTCGGCGGAATGTTGGCGGGACGGGTGCGCTCGGTCAGTGCCGATATCGACGAAATCGCCTCGGATCATTTTCCGCTGCGGGTCGACATCGACCTGGAAACGCCGTTCGCGACGGGGGAAGGCGCATGAGCCGCCGATGACCTTGTTCGTCTTCTTGGCGGTGCTTGCCGCCGCCGCCATGCACGCGATCTGGAACGCGCTGGTCAAGGTCCATCTCGACCGTTTTTTGTCGATCACGCTGATGACGCTCGGCATGGGCGCCGTGGCGCTTCTGGCGCTGCCTTTCGTCGAGGTGCCGAAAGCGGAAGCGTGGCCTTATATCATCGCCTCGGTAATCTTCCACATGGGCTACAGGACGTTCCTGATCGGCGCTTACAAGGCCGGCGATTTCGCCCAGACCTATCCACTGGCGCGCGGCACCGCGCCGCTGCTGGCAGCACTTGGCGGCATCGTGGTCGTCGCCGAAGTCCCGGCGCCGCTCGCCATCCTCGGCATTGTTCTCTTATCGGCCGGGACGCTGGTTTTGTCGTTTCGCGGCGGCGCGCATCTGGAAAGGCTTAACCTGCGCGCCGTCGGCTTTGCGCTGGGCACCTCGATCTTCATCGCCAGCTATACGCTGTCCGACGGCAGCGGCGCGCGGCTGGCCGCGACGGCGTCCAGCTATGCCGCATGGCTGTTCGTCTGCGATGCGCTGTGGGCGCTGGTGCTGTGCCTGATCTTCCGCGGACCAAAAGCGCTGCCGGTGCTGGCGCGCGACTGGAAGGCGGGCGTGTACACCGGCGTGCTCAGCGGCGCCGCCTACTGGATCGTGATGTGGGCGATGACCAAGGCGCCGATCGCCTCGGTCGCGGCGCTGCGCGAAACCTCGATCCTGTTCGCCATGATGATCTCGGTGTTTGCGCTCGGCGAGAAGATGACCGCCTGGCGCGGTGCCGCCGTGCTCAGCATTGTTGCCGGCGTCGTCGCGCTGAGGCTTGGATAGGCTAAAGCGCGTCGCGTTCGACCGACCTCACGACGCGCTTTGGATTGTTGTTTTATGCATGTCGTTAACGCAAAACCGCTGCACACCCTCGGGTCAGTGCCCGAGGGCATGCTTTTGCGCGACATGCATTAAGCGCCTATCTCGAGGTCGAACACCATCAGCCCGTCGGTTCCGCCTTCAAGCGCCGCGACCAGCCGAGCGCCGGCTCGGCTGTGAGCCTCATGCACCAGGTAGGCGTCGCGTGCGGCGGCATCGCTGAAGTCGATGGTGAAGCCGTGCGTGAAGCCGCGCGCGAACGGTTCTGGGCTGACATTGGCGCTGAATTCGACCTTGGCCATGCCGTCGATCACCGACCGCAGCGCCTCAAGATCGGCATGGATTGCCGCGCGCTCGTCGTCGGTGACGTCATTGCGGAATCGAACGAAAACACAGTGCCTGATCATTCTTGGAATCTCATGCCGCTTGGTTGGTGGAAAACACGGCCGGCGGCAGTGGTTCGCGGCCAAGGATCAGATCGGCGCCCTTTTCGCCGACCATGATCGTCGGCGCATTGGTGTTGGAGGAGGGGATGCGCGGCATCACCGAGGCGTCGCAGACGCGCAGGCCCTCGATGCCACGCAGCCTGAGATCGGGCGTCACCACGCTCATCGCATCATGGCCCATGCGGCAGGTGCCGACAGGGTGGTGGTCGGTCTTGGAACTGCGGCAGGCATAGTCGAACAGCTCGTCGTCGCTGGTGAGTGTCGGCCCCGGCAGCACCTCGCGCAGCACGTAGGGGGCCAGCGCTTTCTGCCGCATGATCTCGCGTGCCAGCCTGAGGCCCTTGATCGACATGTCGCGATCGTAGGGGTCGGACCAGTAATTCGGGTCGATCAGCGGGCGGTCGGCCGGGTCAGCGCTGTTCAGCCGCACCGTGCCGCGCGAACGCGGGCGCAGGAAGGCCGAGTTCAGCGTCACGCCCGGATTTTTCAGTTTTTCGACGCCGGCCTCGATGCCGGAGCCGAGGCCGAGATGCAGCTGGATATCGGGCGAGGCGGCGGTCGGGTCGGCGTACCAGAAGCCGCCGGTCTCGAACAGGCTGGAGGCAACCGGGCCTTTTTTCAACAGCAGGTATTGCAGGCCGGCCCACACCGTCCGGTGCAGCTTGGCGTAGTTGTCGTAGGTGTGGTCGCCGGTGCATTCGGCAATGACGAACAGGTCGAGATGATCCTGCAGGTTGGAACCGACGCCGGGCAGATCGTGCACCGGCGTCACGCCCACCGACTTCAGATGGTCGGCCGGGCCGATGCCCGATTGCATCAGCAGCTTCGGCGAGCCGATGGCGCCCGACGAGACGATTACTTCGAGCTCGGCGCGCAGGATTTTCTTCTCGCCGCCCGGCCTGTCGACGATCTCGACGCCAGTGGCGCGGCCCTTGTCGATGACGATGCGCGTCACCAGCACATCAGTCCTGACGGTCAGGTTTTTTCGCGCGCGGATCGGCTTGAGATAGGCGACCGAGGCGGAGGAGCGTCTCGCGTCCTTCTGCGTCAATTGGTAATAGCCGACGCCTTCTTGGGCTATCCCGTTGAAGTCCGGATTGAACGGAATGCCCATCTCCTGTCCGGCGCGGAAATAAGCCTCGCAGATCGGCAGCGGCGCAATCGGGTTCGACACGCCGAGCGGACCCTGGTCGCCGTGAAAATCATTGGCGTAGCGCTGGTTGTTCTCGGCCCGCTTGAAATAGGGCAGCACGTCGCGATAGCCCCAGCCGGCAAGGGCCTCTTCCTTCTCCCAGGCGTCGTAATCGCGGGCGTTGCCGCGTGTGTAGATCTGGGCGTTGATGGAGGAGCCGCCGCCGATCACCTTGGCCTGCGTGTACCGGAAGACGCGGTCCTTCATGTGCTTTTGCGGCACGGTCGACCAGCCCCAGGCGGCGATTCCCTTGGTCATTTTGGCGAAGCCGGCCGGCATGTGGATCAGCGGGTGCCAGTCCTTGCCGCCCGCTTCGAGCAGCAGCACTGAATTCGATGGCTCTTCGCTCAGCCGGTTGGCCAGCACGCAGCCGGCCGGGCCGGCGCCGACGATGATGTAGTCGGTCATGGCGTCACCTTTTCACAGCCTCGGCACCGACAGCGCGCCGTCGACATTGATGATCGAGCCGGTCGAAAAGCCGAGTTTGCCGCCGGCGAGTGCCACTACGGCGGCGCCGACATCGGCGGCTTCGCCCCAGCGCTTTGCCGGCACCAGCCCGCCGTCGATCAGCGCATCGTATTTGGCGGTTACCCCCGCGGTCATGTCGGTGTGGATGATGCCCGGCCGCAGCTCGAACACACCAATGTTTTCGGCGGCGAGGCGTAGCGCCAAGGTTTTCACCCACATCGAAAGTCCGGCCTTGGAGATGCAGTAGTCGGCACGTTCCGGCGAGGCCATTTCGGCGCTGACCGAGGTGATGGTGATGATCGATTTCGGGTGGTCACCCGGCGCCGCAAGCATCGCCCTGGCAACGGCCTGGCTGAGGAAGACGGTGCCGCGCAGGTTGATGGCGAGGATCCGGTCGAAGTTTTCCGGTTTCAATTCCAGCAGGTCGCCACGTACCACGGCGCCGATACCGGCATTGTTGATCAAGCAGTCGATGCGGCCGAAGGCGCTTGTCGCGGCATCGACCAGTGCTGCATGGCTGTCGAGATCGGCAATGTCGCCGCAATGGTAGGCGAACTTCGCGCCGCGGGCGGTGATGTTAGCGACAAGCCCGTCGCCGGCTTTCTCGGAAAGGTCCATGACGAGGATATCGAAGCCGGCATCGGCCAGCGCCTCGGCGCAGGCAAGGCCGATGCCGCGCGCGCCGCCGGTGATGATGGCTGCCGGACGGCTCATGTGAGAACAAGCTCCCGCAGGCTGGCGCCGCCCCTCATCGCCCTGCCGGGCACTTCTCCCCGTATAGGGACGGGGAGAAGGACGCCTTCATCGCCTGCTTCGCCAATCGCCAGCGTTGCAAAAAAAGCGCCGAGGTTGCGGCCAGCGGGCTTCTCCCCGTGAACGGGGAGAAGGTGCCGGCAGGCGGATGAGGGGCGGCGCAGACCGATCATAGGACAAGCTCGCTCTTGCGGATGTGGTCGGCGACGCGCAACGCTTGTGCGGCGATCGACAGCGCCGGATTGACTGCGGCCGAGTTCGGCAGGAAGCCAGCGTCGACGACAAACAGGTTCTTGTGGTCGAACGAGCGGCAGAACGGGTCGAGCGGCGAGGTCGCCGGATCGTCGCCCATCTTGACCGTGCCGCACTGGTGCGACGGCGTGCGCTTGTCGAAAGGCCGCGACAGGACGATCGGATAGCCGCAGGCGCGGAAGTTCTCGCGCATCACCTTGGTCAGCCCGTCGAGCGACTGCATGTTGGAGCGCCGCCACTGCATGACGATGTCCTTGCCGTGGACCATGATGCGGCTTTCGGGGTCCGGCAGGTCCTCGCACATCAGATACCAGTCGACGGCGTGGCCGGCCATGAAGTCCAGCGCGAATTTGGGCGCAAGCTTGACGTTGGCCCTCAGCATATGACCGTCGATCTTGCCGAGAAGCTGGACGTTGCCGAGCGGCTTGCCGCCCTTGCCGTCGGATAGATAGTAGTCGTTGAGCATCAGCGTCTTCTGGTAGACGGAGGTGTTCCTGCGGCGCGGATCGATCGCCAGCATGGCGCTCGAATTGTGGTTCATGAAGTTGCGGCCGACCTGGTCGGAGCGGTTGGCAAGCCCGTTTCCGTTCGTGGACGGCGAACGCAGCAGGATGGCGGCGGAATTGACCGCGCCGGCCGAGAGGATGACCAGCTTCGGCGTCACCTTCTTCAGCGTGCCATTCTGGCTATAGTGAACGGCGGCGATCGTCCTGGCATCCGATGACGCTTCGAGATATTCGACATGGGCACCGGTCTCGAGCCTGATGTTCCGGTCGGCAAGTGCCGCTGTCAGCGGCCCCGATTGGGCGTCGACCTTACCGGTCCCGGTGTTGGGAAACGCGTCCCAGCCTGTCTTGCCGTCCTTTAGCCAGGCATCGATGTCGACGCCGAGCGGCAGCGATGCCGGATGCAAGCCGAGGCCCATGAGTTCGGCGCGGGCGCGGGCGATCGGCGGCTCGTCCGGCACCGGCCCGAAGGGGTAGGGGATCGAGTGGAACGGTTCGGTCGGGTCTTCGCCGAGTGCGCCGCGCACGCGAAAAAGCTGCTCGGCCCTGGAATACCAGGGCTCGAATTCCTCATAGGAGAACGGCCAGGCCGGCGAGACGCCGCCATAGTGCTCCATGACAGAAAAGTCTTGCCTGCGGTAGCGGATCAGCACCGCGCCATAGAATTTCGAATTGCCGCCGACATAGTAATAGTTGCCGGGATTGAACGCAGCACCCCCGGCCTCGCGCCACATCTCCTTCGGCCGGTAGTGGCCGTCGACGAAGATGGCGCGCGTGTCGCGCGTATGCGGCGTCGCCGGCAGCGGTTCGCCGCGCTCCAGCATCAGGATCGAGGCGCCACTGCCGGCAAGGCCGGAAGCGATCGTGGCGCCGCCGATGCCGGAGCCGATAATGACGATGTCCGGGTTTGTCATGGCTGTCAGAGGATGCGGTTCTCGGTCGCCGGATCGAAGAACACCGCCTTGGTCAGGTTGAAGGCGAGCGGCGTGCTGGTGCCCTGCTGGATGTTGGCGTCGGCGCGCAGACGCGCCACCACCGGCTTGCCGCCGAGATTGGTGACGGCGAAGGTGTCGGAGCCGGCCGGTTCCACGACTTCGATGTGACAGTCGGCGGTGGCGATGTTCGATGCGTTGCGTTCGGCTCCTTCAGGATCGGTCAGGGCCTCGGGACGGACGCCAAAAATGATTGGCTTGTCGTGGAATGCCGACAGACCGGTCGGCGCATCGGCCAGCGGCAGCGAGATCGGCTCGCGCGCCTCGCGCTGCAGCACCACGGAAAGCGCATTGCCATTGCCGCCGATCGTCGCCGGGATCAGGTTCATCGCCGGCGAGCCCATGAAGTCGGCGACGAACAGGTTGGTCGGGTTGTTGTAGATTTCGGCAGGCGTGCCGAACTGCTGCACCTCGCCGTCGCGCATCACCGCAATCTTGGTGGCCAGGGTCATCGCCTCGATCTGGTCGTGGGTGACGTAGACGATCGTGGTGCCGGTGGTTGCGTGCAGCCGCTTGATCTCGATGCGCATGTCGACGCGCAGCTTGGCGTCGAGATTGGAGAGCGGCTCGTCGAAGAGAAAGAGCTTGGGGTCGCGCACCAGCGCCCGGCCCATGGCGACGCGCTGGCGCTGGCCGCCGGAAAGCTGGCTCGGCTTGCGCTGCAGAAGGTGGCCGATCTGCAGCACCTTCGCCACCTTGTCGATCGCCTTCTGGCGCTCCTGGGCCGGCACGCCGCGCATCTCCATGCCGAAGGCAATGTTCCCCGCGACGGTCATGTTCGGATAGAGCGCGTAGCTCTGGAACACCATGGCGATGTCGCGCTTCGAAGGGTGGAGATCGTTGATCGTCCGTCCGTCGACACGGATTTCGCCTTCGGTGATGGTTTCCAGGCCGGCGATGGTGTTGAGCAAGGTCGACTTGCCGCAACCGGACGGGCCGACCAGCACGAGGAAGCCGCCCTTTTCGAGATCGAGGTCGATTCCCTTCAGGATCTCGACCGATCCGAACCGCTTCCTCAGCCCATTGATTTCGAGAAAAGCCATTCGATTATCCTTTGACGGCGCCGGCCATCAGGCCGCGCACGAAATAGCGGCCGGCGACCACATAGACGAGAAGGGTCGGCAGTGCGGCGATCATCGCCGCCGCCATGTTGACGTTGTATTCGACGACACCGGTCGAGGTGTTGACGACGTTGTTCAGCGCCACGGTCATCGGCATCGCGTCGCCGGTGCCCGCATAGGCCGAGGCGAACAGGAAGTCGTTCCAGATGTTGGTGAACTGGTAGATGACGGTGACGACGAAGATCGGCATCGAATTCGGCAGCATGATGCGCCGGAAAATCTGGAAGAAGCTGGCTCCGTCGACCTGTGCCGCCTTGACCAGTTCGGTCGGGAACGCCTCGTAATAATTGCGGAAAAACAAGGTGGTGAAGCCGAGCCCGTAGACGACGTGGACAAAGACCAGGTTGACCGTCGGATTGCCCAGGCCGAATGAAAATCCCGTTGCGTTTCGCAGCGTCACGCCGAAGCGGCCGAGGCTGCCGAGGATCGTCGCCATCGGCAATAGCACCGACTGGAAAGGGATGAAGCAGGCAAACAGCATCAGCCCGAAAACCAGCGTGTGGCCGCGGAAGCGCCATTTGGTCAGCACATAGCCGTTGAGCGCGCCGAGCAGCGTCGAGATCAGCACCGCCGGAACCACCATCTTGATGGAATTCCAGAAATAGCCCTTGATGCCGGCGCAGGTCAGGCCGACGCAGGTCTCGCCCCACGCCTTCAGCCACGGCTCGAAGGTCGGCGCCTGCGGCAGCGCCAGCATGTTGCCGTTCTGGATCTCGTCCATGGTCTTGAACGAGGTCACCAGCATGACGAACAGCGGCATCAGGTAGAACAGCGCGAACAGCGCCAGCAGGCCGTAGATGACGATGCGGTTGACGGTCCTGGCGCTGATGCCGCCAGTGCTCTGGCGAGCGGGCGTGGCAATGACGCTCATCGCGGTCGCTCCCTGAGCTCGGAATAAAGATAGGGCACGATGATCGCGGTGATGGTCATCAGCATGATCACGGCGCTGGCCGAGCCGACGGCCATTTCGTTGCGCTTGAAAGTGTACTCGTACATGAAGTTCGACGGCAGCCAGGCCGAGCCGCCCGGCCCGCCGCTGGTCAGTGCTACGACCAGGTCGTAGGACTTGATAGCGAGGTGAGCGAGCACGATGAAGGCCGAGAGGAACACCGGCCGCAGCAGCGGGATGACGATGCGGCGATAGAGCTGGAACGTGGTGGCGCCGTCGATCTGCGCCGCCTTCATGATCTCGCCGTCAATGCCGCGCAGGCCGGCGAGGAACATCGCCATGATGAAGCCCGAGGCCTGCCAGACGCCGGCGATCACCACGGTGTAGATGACGAAATCCTTGTTCTTGATCCAGTCGAAATGGAAGCTCGTCCAGCCCCACTGGTGCAGCGTCTGCTCAAGGCCGAGGCCGGGATCGAGGAACCATTTCCAGGCGACGCCGGTGACGATGAAGGACAGCGCCATCGGATAAAGATAGATCGGCCGCAACATGCCTTCGCCGCGGATCTTCTGGTCGAGCAGGATGGCCAGGAAGAGGCCGAGCGCCAGGCAGATGAAGATGTAGAGAAAGCCGAAAATGCCCATATTGGTGATCGACGTATACCAGCTCGACGGCGGGTCGCTCTCGAACGTCCAGCGCCATAGCCTCTGATAGGCACGCGGCCCAGTCAGCGCATAGGACGGGAAGGTCTTGGAGTTGGTGAAGGACAGATAGACCGTCCACAGGATGAAGCCGTATACGAAGACGATGGTGATCGCAAAGCTTGGCGCCAGCACGATCTTCGGCAGCGCGTCCTGCAGGCGCGAACGCACCGACGCGCCCGGGCGCGCATTATGCTCCGGCGTCAGCTTGATCTGGGTCGCGACCGTTGTCATGGGCTCCTCCCTCGCGGGTCCCTTCACCGCCAGGCGGGGAAGGATAGCCCCGTCGAGACGGGGCGTGTTGGTTGATCGCCGGCGCCATTCCGACCAGAAGCCGACCATCCTGGCTTGGTGGAACCTTCCCCACCGGAGCGGGGAAGGTCCTTTCATGTCGGTTCTTATTTGGCGTCTTCGATTGCGTTGACCAACTGGGTCACGGCCTCGTCCGACGTCTTGATCTGGCCGTGGACGAATTTCGAGACGACGTCCTTGTAGGCATTGGCGACGGCCGGCGGCGCGCCATAGCCCTGCGCCAGCGAACCGAACAGCGTGCCGCCTTCGTTGGCGGCCTTCAGGTCGGCCATGCCCTTCTTGCCGCAAGCGTCGAAATCGGTGTCGGGCACGTCGGTGCGGGCCGGGACCGAGCCCTTGACGACGTTGAAGGCCGACTGGAAGCTCTTCGACAAAGTTGCGGTGGCCAAGGCGGCCTGGGCGGCCTTGCGGTCCTCCGGAACGTCGAACATGCCGAACATGTCGGAGTTGTAGACCACGCTGCCGTCGGTGCCCGGGAAGCGATAGCACAGGAAGTCGGTGCCCGGGGTCTTCTTGGCGGCGTTGAATTCGCCCTTGGCCCAGTCGCCCATCACCTGCACCAGAGCATCGCCCTTGATGACCATGGCGGTGGCGAGGTTCCAGTCGCGGCCGGAGAAGTTCGGGTCGACATAGGTGACGAGCTTGGCAAGGTTGTCGAACGACTTCTTCATCGTGTCGGACTTCAGCTGCTCTTCGTCGAGGTCGTTGAAGGCCTTTTTGTAGAACTCAGGTCCGCCGGTCGACAGCACGACCGAATCGAACATGGTGGCTTCCTGCCAGTTCTGGCCGCCAAGCGCGAGCGGGATGACGCCCGCCGCCTTGGCCTTGTCGAGCAGCGCGATGAATTCGTCGAAGGTCTTGGGCTCGGTGCCGCCGATCTTGTCCATCACCGCCTTGTTGATCCACAGCCAGTTGACGGAGTGGACGTTGACCGGAGCCGCGACCCACTTGCCGTCATAGACCGAGAATTTCTGCAGGGCGGCCGGCACGGATTTGTCCCAGCCTTCCTTTACCGCCGTCTCGGTCAGGTCGCCCATCACGCCGGCAGCCGCGTAATCGAGCACGGTATAGCCGAGCATCTGCGAGGCAGTCGGGTAGTTGCCCGCCGCGACCATCGCCTTCAGCGCGGTCATGGCGGCGTCGCCGCCGCCGCCGGCCACAGGCACGTCCTTCCAGGCAAAGCCTTGCTTGGCCAGATCCTCCTTGAGCACGTTCAAGGCAGCCGCTTCGCCGCCAGACGTCCACCAATGCAGCATCTCGACTTCCTTGACGTCCTGGGCATGGGCTGCGAACGCAAGACCCGAGCCGAGAGCCGTTCCGATAAGCAGTTTGCGCAACATGTACTTCCTCCCTTGTTGCAGCTACACGACCGGCTGATATCCGCCGGGTTCTTCACAGCTCAGCCGACCCACCATCCGGTGCGCTGGCCGCGATGAAACTGGATTGTCTTTTCCTCGGTATAGTCCTCGACGGCGCGCTTGCCGAGTTCGCGTCCGAGACCGGATTGCTTGTAGCCTCCGAAAGGCAGCTCGGGATAACCTTCCATGAACGTGTTCACCCAAACGGTTCCCGAACGCACACTCCGCGCCACCGACATGCAGGTGTCGATGCTGGCGCTCCACACACCCGCCGATAGACCATAGGGCGTGTTGTTGGCGATGCGCAACGCCTCTTCAATCGATCCAAACGTCAGCACCGACAGCACCGGGCCGAACACTTCCTCACGTGCAATGGCCATGTCTTCGGTCACGCCGCGAAGGATGGTCGGATCGAGATACTGACCGGCATTGGAGGCGATCTGCTTGCCGCCGCTATAGACGCTGCTGCCGTCGTTTGCCGCCGCCGCCACGTAGCCGGTGACCTTGGAGAGGTGCTCGGAAGAGATCATCGCGCCGACCTTGGTGCTGTCGTCGAGCGGATCGCCGACGGTGACCCTGGCGGTAAGCGCCTTCACTGCGCCGAGGAAGTCGTCGGCGATCGCCTCATGGACGATCAGCCGGCTGCCGGCGTTGCAGCATTCGCCGGCGTTGAAGAAGCCGCCGAACACCGCCGCGTCGGCGGCGGCTTCGAGGTCGGCATCTGGAAAGACGATCTGGCCGTTCTTGCCGCCGAGCTCCATCGAGACCTTCTTCAGCGCGTTTGCAGCCGATGCCATGGTCACCTTTCCGACCCGGGTGGAGCCGGTGAACGACACCATCTCGACCAGCGGATGGCTGACCATCGGCGCGCCAACATCTGCGCCCAGTCCAGCGAGGATGTTGACGACGCCATCCGGCAAGCCGGCCTGCATCAGGATGTCGCCGAGCACGAAGGTCGAGGCCGAGGTCATCTCGCTCGGCTTGGCCACGGCCGTGCAGCCGGCGGCGAGCGCGAACGGCAGTTTCTGGCTGACGATGAGGAACGGAAAATTCCACGGCGTGATGATCGAGACGACGCCGATCGGCTCACGCAGCACGACGCCCAGCATGGCGTCGCCGAGGTTGGCGTAGGTCTCACCATGCAGCGTGCGGGCAAGCGCCGCGGCATAGCGCCAGATGTCGACGGCACCCCCGATCTCGCCGCGCGCCTGGGCGATCGGCTTGCCGGATTCCAGCGCGTCGAGCCGGGCAATCTCCTCGAGCCGCGCCTCGATCAGGTCCGCCGCCTTGAGCAGGATTGCGGCGCGCTCGCCGGCCTTCATACGCGTCCAGGGGCCGGTCTCGAAAGCCTTGTGCGCGGCCTGTACCGCCGCCTCGACTTCCGCCGCGCCGGCTTGCGCATAGCGCGAAACGGTGAAGCCGTGGCCGGGGCTGTTGCGCTCCAGCGTGCGGCCGTCGCGGGCATCGACGAACTTGCCGTCGATCAGCAGCCGGTAGGTCTTCGGTGCTGCGGATGCCTCGGCGGGCATGGCGATGGTGAGGGGCAAGTTCATGTGAGTTCTGGGTTCCGCTTGCATTCTCATGATCTTGAAAACGCTGGTTTCTGCTTGGCCTTGAAGGCGTCGACACCGGCCTTGAGATCGCCGGTCAGCGCGATGAAGCCGCTGGCCAGCGCCTCGGTTGCGGCGGTACTGTCCTCGCCTTCGGCGATCGCGATCATCAGCTTGGCGGCCTCGGTTGCCAGCGGGCCGCGCTCGGCGATCTTGCCGGCCCAGGCCCTGGCCTCGGTGAATGCGTTGCCCGTTTCGACCACCCGGTCGACGATGCCCAGAGCGAGTGCTTCGGCAGCCACGAACAGTTCTCCGCCAAGCGCCATGCGCCGCACCGTCTGGGCGCCGAAGCGGCGCACCGCGCGCTGCGTGCCGGACCAGCCGGGCACCACGCCGATCGAGGTTTCCGGAAAACCCAATTTGACCTGCGCCTCGGCGACGCGGAAGTCTGTAGCGACCGCCAGTTCCAGCCCGCCACCCAGTGCATGGCCGGACAGAACGGCGATCGTCGGCTGCCGCAACCGCGCCAGCCGATCGAAGACGCGGTGGCCGTAGCGAACCCATTGCACCTGGAAATCGGCGGCGCTCATTTGCGACCAGGCTTCGACGTCGCCGCCGGCGCAAAAACCCTTGCCTTCGCCGCACAGCAGCACGACGCGGACGCCGTCCGCGGCCTCGGCCGTATCGAGTGCGGCTTCCAGCGCGCGCAGCATCGCGATGTCGAGCGCGTTGAATTTCTCCGGCCGGCGCAGCGTGACGATGCCGATGGCACCGTCTTTTTCAAAGCTGACGAGACGCTCAGCCATGCGCGCCTCCAAGCGAGGCGCCGCCATTGAGCGACAGTCCAATCGGCCGGTCACGGTAGAGCGCGTCCGGCGTGACCTTCAGGTCGTTGGCGACGGCGAGCGGGATCTCGGCCTGCGCCAGCACGTCGCGCTCGAGGTCGATGCCCGGTGCCAACTCAGTCACCATCAGCCCATCCGGCGTCAGCTTCATGACGCAGCGCTCGGTGACATAGGTGATGTCCTGTCCTTGCGCGACAGCGCGCTTGCCCGAGAAGGAGATGTGCTCGACCTCGGCGACCACCTTCTTGACCTTGCCTTCCCCGTCGATACGGATGCCGCCATCGGCCAGCGACAGTTTGGCGCCGGCATTGAAGAAACCGGAAAAGACGATCTTCTTCGCCCGCGCGGTGATGTCGACAAAACCGCCGGCGCCGGCGGTGACATGCGGTCTGGCCGAAAGCTTCGACACATTGACCGAGCCGTGGCGGTCGATCTGCAGGAAGGACAGCAGCGACGCGTCGAAACCGCCGCCCTGGAAGTAGGTGAACTGGTGTGGCGAAGGCATGAAGGCGTCGGCGTTCGACGAGCAGCCGAACTTGAAATCGAGCAGCGGCACGCCGCCGACCGCGCCCTGTTCGATCACCCAGGTGACCTTGCCGTGCTGGCCTTCCTCGATAAGGATGCGCGGCACGTTGGCCGAGATGCCGAAGCCAATGTTGACGGCCATGCCGTCGGCAAGCTCCATGGCGACGCGTCGCGCGATGACCTTCTGGACACTCATCTCGGCGTTGCGGAAAGTCGACAGCGGCCGGAAGATCTCGCCGGAGATGGCCGGGTCGTAGGGTGTCAGCGTCGTCTGCAACTGGTCGGGCGCCACCACGATATGGTCGACCAGCACACCGGGCACGCGCACATCATGCGGTTTCAGCGTGCCGTTCTCGACGACGCGCTTGACCTGCGCGATGACGATGCCGCCATTGTTGCGGGCGGCGAGCGCCTGCTCCAGCCCGCCGAGATAGGCGCCCTCGTGCTCATAGGTGAGGTTGCCGCGCTCGTCGGCGGTGGTGGCGCGGATGATGGAGACATCAGGCACGATCGAGCGGAAATAGAGCCATTCCTCGCCGTCGAACTGCTGCACCGAAACGATCGGCTCGCTGGCCGCCGCATTCATGGCGCAGCCCTGATGACGCGGGTCGGCGAAGGTGTCGAGGCCGACCTTGGTCAGCACGCCGGGGCGCTTGGCAGCGGCCTCGCGATGCATGTCGAACAGGATGCCTGAGGGCACGTTGTAGGCGGCGACCGAATTGTCACCGATCATCTTCCAGATCTGCGGCGGCTCCGAAGAGGACGGGCCGGACGGATAGGAGCCGCACAGCGTGCGCTTCAACAGGCCGGGCTTGGCCAGATGGTCGATACCCCTGATGCCGTACATGTCGCCGGCCGCGATCGGGTGCAGCGTTGTGATGTTCTTCGGTTGGCCTTCCGCGTCGAAGCGCTCGCCGATCGCGGCGAGCACCGCATCCGGGCAGCCGAGACCGCTCGACGACGACACCGAAACGACCATGCCGTCCATGATCAGGCTGGCGGCTTGCGCTGCGGAGACGAGTTTGCTCACGCTGCGCCCCCGAGATTCGGATCGATCGCGACCGATTTTCCGGCCTTCGCGGATTGCAACGCGGCTTCGGCTGATGTCAGCGACCAGACGCCGTCCTCGCCGGTGGCCGACGGCTGGCCTTCGCCACCGATCGCCGCATGGAACTGGCGCAATGACCTGACATAGAGATCTTCGCGGTCGAAGCTCAATTCCTCTTCGCCCGTTGCCGTGCGCAGCAGCAGAGAGCCGATCGGCTTCTGCGTCATCACATCTTTCGCGATCAGCGAGCCTTCGCTGCCATGCACCTCGAAGCCTGTGCCGGCGAATTTGGTGGTGAAACCCTCATGCGACTGGGCGATGATGCCCGATGTGAAGCGCCAGATGCACATGGCGCCGTCTTCCAGCCCGCCGCTGGCCATGCCTGCGGCCTGGGTGAACGCCGAAACCTCGAGCGGATCGTCGCCGAGCACGAAGCGCAGCGTGTCGGCATCGTGCACGGTGATATCGAGCACCACGCCGCCACCGGCTTCCGGCCTGGTGATGCGCCAGCCCTGCAGATTTTCAGGCAGATAGACCGAGTGGAAGACGCGCGCGGCAATCGGCTTGCCGATGCGGCCGGCGGCAATGGCTTCGCGCATCGCCCGGTGCGAGCCGGCATTGCGCAGATGATGGTTGGTGCCGAGCACGAGACCGGCCGCCTTGGCGGCGGCGACCATCTTCCGCGCATCGGCGCTGGTCAGCGCCAGCGGCTTTTCGCACAGCACATGTTTTCCCGCGGTGATGGCGGCTAGTGCCTGTTCGAGATGCAGTTCGTTGGTGGTCGAGATGTAGACGGCGTCGATGCCGGAGCCGAGCAATGCATCGAGCGTCGAGACGGCGAGCGCAATGCCGTTCTCCTTGGCATAGGCAGCGGCGCGCTCCGGGCTGGAACTCATCACCGCCGCGATCTCGCTGTTCGGTTGCGCGCGAATGGCGTTGATCACGAATTGTCTGGCGATCGTGCTTGCGCCGATCAGTCCCCATCTTACGGTCATGCCGCGTCTCCCATTCCGGCACGGCGATCAGGACCGCAACTGTCCCTGACGACGAGGTTGACGGCGCCGATATGATCCTCGGCGCGCGTGGTGCGCGACTGGATCATCTTCAGCATGACATGGGCGGCGCGCTCGCCGAGGCCTGCCGAATCCACTGCGACACTGGTCAGCGCCGGCATGTAGTGCTGGGCTTCGATCACGTCGTCGAAGCCGACAACGGCGAAATCCGCGCCGGGCTCGAGGCCGCGCTTGCGCAGCGCCAGCATGACTCCGAAGGCAACCGCATCGTTGAAGCACAGCGCCGCGCTCGGCGGCTCGGCCATGGCGAGGGCCGTCTCCAGGCAGGCAATGCCGCCCTTGCGGCTGGTTTCGCCTTCGACGACGAGCGTGTCGCGCTTGGCAATGCCGAGCCCCTCGCAAGCCTCGCGAAAACCGCCCAGCCGCTCGTGATAGACTACCAGATCCGATGAGCCGCCGAAGAACGCCAGCCGGCGATGCCCTTTGCCGATCAGATGGGCGGTGGCGAGCCAGGCGCCGCGATGATTGTCGGGCGCTATCACCGGGATGCGGCTTTCAGGAAGGCGGCGCATGGTGAAGACGATCGGAAGGCCCGCCATCTCGATGCGACGGAAAGCACCAGGGGTCGTGCCGCGCGCCGGCGACACGATCAGCCCGGCGACACCTTGCTCCATCAGCGATTTCAGCACCTCTTCCTGGCGCACCGGGTTTTCCGCCGTGTTGGCGATGAACGGCACGATATCAGCCGACTGGAACACACGCTCCATGCCGACCGCCATTTCGGCGAAGAACGGGTTGGTAAGGTCGTTGATGACCATGCCGATGACGTTGGAATGGGCCTTGCGCAGATTGGCGGCGCCGCGGTTGTAGACATAGCCGACATCCTCGATCGCCTTGCGAACCTTCAGCGCGGTCTCAGGCCGGATCAGGCCGCTGCCCTGCAGCACCAGCGACACCGTCGACTTGGACACGCCCGCCTCACGGGCAATGTCGAGTATCGTCGCCTTGGGCCTGCTGGCCATTCAGATACGTCCTCCGCTTTTTTCTGGCCGAATTTATTGGAACGTTCTAATTCTGAGCTGGATTTGAGTCAATCAGGATTTTTCCCGAATTCGAAAAATCTGGCAATCGGCGCTTAAATGTCGCTCTTAAAACGGATTTCTTCGCTGCAATGCAGCATTTTAGGGTATAGATCGAGAATCCAAAAAGGTTCTTGATTTGTTGGAACGTTCCATTTAATAGCGCGACCAAGGGAGAGATCGATGGACATTGCCTTGCCCGGGGAGGGCGGTCGCAGCACTCGCTACCGCCTTGTCGGCCATCCGGCACAGCCGGTGATCGGCGCGCGGTTTTCGCGTATCGCCTATGCCGCCGCCCATGTCGTTGCCGATCCCCTCGCGATGACCGATCCGTGGGCTCATCCAGCGGTCGACTGGGAGCGCACGATGGCGTTCCGCCATCATCTGTGGCGGCTCGGCTTCCGCATCGCCGAGGCGATGGATACCGCGCAGCGCGGCATGGGTTTCGACTGGACCAACGCCAGGGAATTGATCCGCCGCTCGATCGCCGAGGCGCGGACCGTCGAGGGCGCCGACCTCGCCTCAGGCGCCGGAACAGACCATCTGGCGCCAGGCGCCGCCAGGACGCTCGACGATGTCATCGCGGCCTATGAGGAGCAGTTCGGTTTCATCGAAGGCCTCGGCGGCAAGGCGATCATGATGGCCAGCGGCGCGCTGGCGGCTGTCGCCAAGGGTCCCGACGACTATGCCAGCGTCTATGACCGCATCCTGTCCCAGGCATCCGGCAAGGTCATCCTGCACTGGCTGGGCGACATGTTCGATCCGGCGCTGAAGAATTATTGGGGCAGCCATGATTTCGACACCGCGCTCGACACGGTCGTCGCCATCGTCGAACGCCAGGCCGGCAAGGTCGAGGGGATCAAGATATCGCTGCTCGATGCCGGCAAAGAGATTGCCCTGCGCAACCGGCTGCCGGAAGGCGTCATCATGTTCACCGGCGACGATTTCAACTACCCCGAGCTGATCGCCGGCGACGGCGAAAGATATTCGCATGCGCTGCTCGGTATTTTCGACGCTATCGCGCCGGTCGCCAATGCCGCGCTGGCGAGGCTGGCCGACGACGATCGCGCCGGCTATGACGCGCTGATGGCGCCGACGGTATCTCTGTCACGGAAAATCTTCGAGGCGCCAACCGAGTACTACAAGGCCGGTGTCGTCCTCATGGCCTGGCTGAACGGCCACCAGGACCATTTTTCGATGGTCGGCGGCATGCAGTCGGCACGCGGCATTTGCCACTATGCCGATGTGTTCCGCCTCGCCGACCAGGCCGGATTGCTGGCCGACCCGGAGCTTGCCGTCGCCAGAATGAAGAGCCTGTGCGCCGTGGCGGGTGTCTGACCGCCATACCACAAGAAGAGCTCGCCCGAATCTCCGATTTGGCTTGTCTCGGCAAATCTGTATGCGGTATGCGTCCGACGCAAGGTCCATCCGGCCCCGACGCCAGATGGTCATAGCGGCCGTTCTGCATAGGGATACGCCAATGGATTACGACCTAAGGGGCAAGCGCATTTTCGTGGCCGGGCATCGCGGCATGGTCGGCTCGGCCTTAATGCGCAGGCTGGCGGAGGAGGACTGCGAGGTCCTGACCGCATCCCGCGATGAACTCGACCTGATGGACCAGGCCGGTGTGCGGCGCTGGATGGCTGGCCACAGGCCGGACGCGGTGGTTATGGCGGCGGCCAAGGTCGGCGGTATCCTGGCAAACAACAATTTGCCGGTCGATTTTCTGCAGGACAATCTCATCATGCAGACCAATGTCATCGAGAGCGCCTTCCGCAACGAGGTGCAGAAATTGCTGTTTCTCGGTTCGTCCTGCATCTATCCGAAGTTTGCGGCGCAGCCGATCTCCGAGGATGCCTTGCTGACCGGTCCGCTCGAACCGACCAACGAATGGTATGCGATCGCCAAGATCGCTGGGCTGAAACTGTGCCAGGCCTATCGGCGCCAATACGATGTCGAGTACATCTCGGCGATGCCGACCAACCTCTATGGCCCCGGCGACAATTTCGACCTTTCCACCAGCCATGTCGTGCCAGCCCTGATGCGCAAGGCGCACAAGGCCAAGCGCGCCGGCGACAAAACCCTGGAGGTCTGGGGATCGGGCACGCCGATGCGCGAGTTCCTGCATGTCGACGACGCCGCCGACGCTCTGGTCTGGCTGCTGAAAAACTATGCCGGCGACAGCCACGTCAATGTCGGCTCGGGCGAAGACATCACCATTGCCGAACTGGCCCGCACCATGCTCTCCGTCGTCGGCGCCGAGGCGGTGCTCACATTCGATGCGACCAAGCCGGACGGCACGCCGCGCAAGCTGATGGACGTATCGCGCCTGTTTGCCACGGGCTGGCGCCCGCGGTACTCGCTTCAGAGTGGCTTGGAGCAGACCTATGCCTGGTTTCTCCAGCATATCGAGACGGGCGATCTCCGCCTCGGCGCGGCGTGATCGTCGACGCTGATCGCTGCAACCAGACATGACGGCCTGGGCGGCGGCCGTCTCTTGGCGATGGCCAATGCAAACTCGCTCACCGATATGTTGGATACCGTTTCGGATTCACTTGGAAGAGCGATCCCCCGGGACATCAAAATTCATATCGTCTCGTCGGTAAGGCCGAAAAAAAGCTCTGCCGACTTCAATGAGAAGCATTGGCTGGGGCCAAAAATCAAGCGGCCCGATTTGGCGTTCTCGAGAATACGGCATTCACGCGGTCCAACCAGAAGCGCGCCCGTAAGACGAGGAAATCCACGGGGTGCGAGTGACGGCGGATTGTCTGGATGGTGGGCGTGACAGGGATTGAACCTGTGACCCCTGCAATGTCAATGCAGTGCTCTCCCGCTGAGCTACACGCCCATCCGAAGCCGCGCATACACCATTTTTGCCACGGCGCGTCAATAGCAGGAAAAGGGAAAGAAAGGTTCGTCTTGCCGCACCGTCGAAGGCGCGCCGGAGGCCGGCGGCGGAAAACGTGTCAGGCTGCCTGCAGCATCTTTTCGACCTCGTTGACGAGGTCACGCAGATGGAACGGCTTCGACAGCACCTTGGCGTCTTTCGGCGCCTTGGAATCCGGATTGAGCGCAACGGCCGCGAAGCCGGTGATGAACATCACCTTGAGGTCTGGATCGATCTCGGTGGCGCGGCGGGCGAGTTCTATGCCGTCCATCTCCGGCATGACGATATCGGTCAACAGCAGCGAGAACGGCTCTTCGCGCAGCCGCTCATAGGCGCTGGCGCCGTTGTCGAAGTCGCTGACCTGGTAGCCGGCACGTTCCAGCGCCTTGACGAGGAACCGGCGCATGTCATCGTCGTCTTCCGCCAGTAGAATGCGTGCCATCTTGTCCCGTCCGAATCACCCGCCCGGGACTGCCGTGGGGCAGCCCGTTAACCATCCTGTATATGAGGAGGTGAGGGTAAACATCAAGTGAACGATAAAGGCCCGATCCGGCTTTGACAAAGCGGTCCGGACGCCGAAACGCTGGACATGCGGCCGGCGAGGTGGCACCTTTCAAACCATGATGCATTGGTGTTTCCGGGTACGTTCAAATTGAAAACGGCAGCCGAGGATTTTTCGGTCGTTCCCCCCTTCGAAATCCGGTCGGGCGCCGAACAGCGTGTCCCCTTCCTCTTCAACTCGCCGCATAGCGGCCGTCACTATCCGGACCGGTTCCTGGCCATGGCAAGGCTGGACCGAAACGCCATCCGCCGCTCCGAAGATTGCTATGTCGACGAATTGTTCGGCGGCGCGGTCGCGCTCGGCGCGCCGATGCTGGCGGCAAACTTCCCGCGCGCCTATCTCGACGTCAACCGGGAGCCTTGGGAACTCGATCCGCGCATGTTCGCCGAACCGGTGCCGTCGTTCTGCAACATCCGTTCGGCGCGCGTCGCCGGTGGGCTTGGCACGGTGCCCAAGCTGGTGGGAGAGGGGCTCGAAATCTATGCCGGCCGCTTGCCGCTGGCGGAAGCCGTCGCGCGTATCGAGGCCGTCTACAAGCCTTATCACGAGACGCTGAAACGGCTTTTGACCAGGACCCATGCGCGGTTCGGCTTTGCCGTGCTGATCGATTGCCATTCGATGCCGGCGAGCATCAGGGTCGGCGACAGCGGCGTCAGGCCCGACTTCATCGTCGGCGACCGTTTCGGCATCTCCGCCGCGGCAGCGTTGACCGAGACGGCGATCGGCCTGCTCATCGGCATGGGCTATACCGTCGCCCATAACAAGCCCTACGCCGGAGGCTTCATCACCGAGCACTATGGCCGCCCCGTGCGCCATCTCCATGCGCTGCAGATCGAGGTCAATCGCGGGCTCTACATGAACGAGCGGACGTTCCAGAAATCCGCCGGCTTCGATGCGCTCGCCGACGATCTGGCGCAATTCTCGGCCGACCTGATGGCAATGCCCGACCACAATTTTATCGACCTGCCGCTTGCCGCCGAATGATCGCCGAAAAACGAAACGAGATCTTGCGCCGGATAAAGGCATCGGCGTGCGGGTCGGGACGCGCAATCGGCTGAGTGCCGCGCCGAAAAAAAGACCGCATCGTTTGCACGACACGGTCGAAGTCTAGGGAGGAAACGCCCAAGGAGGGCATGGACAGGAGAGCCTGTCCGAGAACAAATCTATTGTGCGATGCACAAATGTCAAGCCGCCGTGCGGCGTTTTTAATTCACTATGATGTGGAAACTGCGTTTCGAGGGCGCCAGCGTTGCATTCGAGCAACAGTCGTCGATGCGCAAAAGTCTCGCACGCCCTTGTTTTGGCGGAAATCCACAGGCAGACGATGGTTCCAGCACGCTAAAGCGCCTCGCGTTTGACCGGACGACGCGCTTTAGGTTGTTGTTTTATGCATGTCGTTATCGCAAAACCGCTGCACACTTTTGCGCGACATGCATTACGCGGGAGAATCAGTTGGACATCAGCATCGATTTCATGCGGCGCATTGCGGATGCCGCCGCAGCCGAAACCTTGCCGCGCTTCCGCAGCCAGGGCGCGGTCGCCAACAAGGAGCAAGGCAGCTTCGACCCGGTCACCGAGGCCGACCGCGAGGCCGAGCGGGTCATCCGCGCGCTTATATCAGCGGAATATCCCGATCACGGCATTCTCGGCGAGGAGCATGGCAGCGAGAACATTTCCAGCAGGCATGTCTGGGTGATCGATCCGATCGACGGCACCCGTGCCTTCATTTCCGGCCTGCCGGTGTGGGGAACCTTGGTCGGGCTGACGGTCGACGGCGATGCCGTCGCCGGCATGATGTCGCAGCCCTTCACCGGCGAGCTTTTCTACGCCAACGCGTCCGGCGCCCATTATGAAGGCCCGGGCGGACCGCGAAGGCTGACCACACGCAAGACGACAAGCCTCGCCGAAGCGACGCTGTTCACCACCACGCCAGCACTGTTCAAGGGAGACGCGCGCCTGCGCTACGACCTGTTCGAGCGGCAGGTCCAGCTCGCCCGCTACGGTACCGACTGCTATGCCTTCGCCATGGTCGCGGCGGGAAGCGTCGACATCGTCGCCGACCCCGGTTTGAAACCCTACGATATCGTCGCGCTGATCCCGATCATCGAGGAGGCCGGCGGCGTCGTCACCACCTTCGAAGGCGGACCGGCGGAAAGGGGCGGCGACATCCTGGCTGCGGCAACGCCGGAGCTTCATGCCGCCGCGATGGCGGCGTTGCGTGGCTGAACCGGCTGGGCAGCTGGCCATTATGGACTGCAGCCCACGGCGACGATAACCCAATGCTCCTGACGGCAGGGTGTCAGCAGCGCTCGGCTATGGAGACAATGCCACGGGAGGGAGTCTCATGCCGACGCGGTCAACAACCAGCCATTCCGAAGATGCTCCAGTGGAAAATGCGTTGGCAGAAAATGCCCTGGGAGATGGGCGGGCCGATTTCGATTTCTTCTTCGGACGCTGGAACGTCAACCATCGAAGGTTGCAGGAGCGCCTGCAAGGCGACACGAACTGGGACGTGTTTGGCGGGACATGCGAGGTGCGCCCGATCCTTGGCGGACTCGGCAATGTCGACGACAATGTGATTGAATTGCCGGTCGGCGCCTATCGCGCCGCCACGCTGCGGACCTTCGATCCGGCGACGAGACAATGGTCGATCTGGTGGATCGACGGCCGCAATCCGGCGACCATCGATATTCCGATGCGCGGCGCCTTCCAAGCAGGCGTCGGCATGTTCCTGTGTGAAGACGTTTTTGACGGACGCGCTATCCAGGTTCGCTTCCTGTGGTCGCGGATGACTGAAAAATCGGCGCGCTGGGAGCAGGCTTTTTCAGCGGATGGCGGCAAGACCTGGGAGACCAACTGGATCATGGATTTCGCCCGGCAAGTGTAGGCCGACGATCGACCTGGAAGGCATTTTTTCAAGCCAAGTCATTCTTTCAAGCCAAGCCATTCTTTCAAGCCAAGTCATGGAATTCAATGATTTGGAGCGGTCTTTTGGCGTCCGGACGAGCACGGCATTCAATCAGGAGTTGTCGTCGCTTCCCGGAATGAAGGCATCGAAGGCGGCAAAGAACTGCTCGCGATAGAAGTCGGTCTCCTGCAATATTTCATGGCGTGCACCATCGATCACCAGCAGTGAACCGAGACGCAGGCGTCTGGTGTAGGTTTCCACCGCTTTCGTCGAGACGACCTGGTCGGCGCCGGCGGCGACCACCAGCAAGGGAACCCGGATCCTGGCCATGAAGTCGGGATCGCTGATGACCTCGGAGGCCTGCGCCGCCGCTTTCAGCCAGCGGATCGTCGGGCCGCCGAGCGCCAGCTGCGGGTAGGTTTCGTAGAGCAGCGTGTTGCGCCGATACCGCTCGGGATCCGATGTCACCTTGTTGACGGCAAAGGGTATGGTTTTTCTGGGCCGCGGACCCCAGGCGGCGTAAAGCTTGCCAAGGCCCAGCAGACAGAACAGCGAGCAGAGGCGGCGAACGGTGGCTGTCGAGACCGGCAGGTCGGGCACCGCCAGGAAGGGCGCGATCAGCACCATGCGCCGTACGCGGTTCACCATCGACGGCCCGGCAAGCAGCGTGATCACCGCCCCGGCCGAATGGGCCAATATGTAATACGGCCCCCGGCAGTCGGGCAGCACGATCTCCTCGAAGAACTGTTCCAGGTCGCCGGTGTAGTCGAAGAAACTGCGGACATAGCCGCGCTCGCGATCGCTGATCAGCCGGTCGGAACCGCCCTGGCCGCGCCAGTCAAAGGTGGCGACGCCAAAACCGCGGTCGGCGAGGTTGCGGATGGTCTCGAAATACTTTTCGATGCACTCGTTGCGGCCGGTCAAGAGGACCACGGTGCCCTTCATCGGGCGGGCAACGGCGGGAAAGAGGCCATAACGGATTTTCTTGCCGTCGCGCGCGGTGAAGAAACCACGGGCCGCATTTTCCGGCAGCGGATTGCCCGGAATTTCGTGGAAGAGGGGAATTTTGTCGAGGAGGTCCGTCATTCGGCGCTGCGTTTTAAGTGTCGCTGCCTGCATGGCGCAAGCTTTGGTAGGCATAGACGCCCCATGCAGCAAAAGCAAAGGGCAGCAAAAGCAAAGGAATTCCGGACGCGTTGGAAAGGCTGAACGAGCCAGACGGCGAGTGAGGCCGAAAGCAGCTTGCGGCGTGCTTCCGGCCCCCCGTCGATCCGGGAGGAAGGGACGTTACACCCGGTCGGCCTCGTTGCGGCATCTCGCGCATAACCGCGAAAACCGCAGCCGATTTCGCCGTGAATCATGCGCAATCAAAGTGTTACAGCTTCCTTTTGCGTGTCCGAGAGGACGCGCGACGCCGTAACCGCCGCCTGTTCCTTGATCCTGGAAGCAGTCTAGCGCGACTTAGCTGAACGTCCGCCGAAGCCGCGGTTCATCTGCCGTTCATCGAGGCGGCAGAATCTTGAAATGCCTTCTCGTGCTCCCCAAATGTCTGCTGCGGCCGCCAATGTCGGGGCCGCTGGCCCATCCGGAACGCCGTCACGGGTTTCGCACCGGCCATACGCAAACCTTGTTGCTCAACAGGAGAACACACCATGCGTCACGTTGATTTTTCCCCGCTTTATCGTTCGACCGTCGGTTTCGACCGGCTGTTCACCATGCTCGATTCGCTTGCGCAGCCGGAAGGTGCACAGACCTATCCGCCCTACAACATCGAGCGCACCGGTGAGGATTCCTATCGCATCTCGATGGCGGTCGCCGGCTTCTCGGACGATGAGCTCTCGATCGAGGCTCACCGCAACGTTCTGACAGTCAAGGGTGAGCGCAAGGAGGGCAATGGCGAAGGCTCTGAACTGCTCTATCGCGGTATCGCCAGCCGGGCCTTTGAGCGCCGCTTCCAGCTTGCCGACCATGTTGATGTCGTCGGCGCCTCGCTGAAGAACGGCCTGCTCTTCGTCGACCTCAAGCGCAATATTCCCGAGGAGCTGAAGCCGCGCAAGATCGCGATCACCGCGTCTTCGGCGAAGGCCAAGCAGATCGAGGCCAAGACCACCGCGTAAGCTGCGTCACAAAGACGACCTAACAGACGAGGGGCGGCGCCTGGCGCCGCCCTTTTTGAATTAAGTGCCGCTATCCAGCAATTAGCTCGCCAAAGCGGTCGACCTCTTCGGCCGTGGTCGCAAAGCTGGTGACGAAACGATAGAGCGCTTCGTCCTCGCCGATATGGCCATCAAAGTCGTGCGGCTTGTGCCAGTCGTAGAAGGCGGCACCGGCCAAATGCACCCGTTCAGCCTTGGCCTTTTTCATCACCGCGAACACTTCGTTGGCTTGCGGCAGCCAGGCCAGACGCGCCGACGGGGAATCCTCGATCAGTGCTGCGAGGCGTGCTGCCATGGCGTTGGCATGCCGGGCCGTGTCGAGCCACAGGTCGTCCTTGAAATAAGCTTCGAACTGCGCTGCGATGAAGCGCGATTTCGAGAACAATTGCGCCGCGCGCTTGCGCAGGAAGGCCAGTTCCCTGGCGCGGTCGAGGTCGAACAGCACGATAGCCTCGGCGCACCAGCAGCCGTTCTTGGTGCCGCCGAAAGAGAGGATGTCGACGCCGCCCTTCCAGGTCATCTCCGCCGGTGTTGTCTCGAGCGCGACCAGCGCATTGGCGAAGCGGGCGCCATCCATGTGCAGCGGCAGTTTGTGATGCTTGGCGATCGCCGAAATCCTGGCAATTTCGTTCAGTGTGTAGATGGTGCCGACCTCGGTCGACTGGGTGATCGACACCGCCATCGGGCGCCCGGAATGGACGATTTCAGCCGCGAACCGGCCGACCGCCCTGTCCAGCCTATTCGGATCGATCTTGCCCAGCGCGCCGTCGACGGGATGGAGCCGTGAGCCGCCGGTAAAGTATTCCGGGGCGCCGCATTCATCCTCGATGACATGCGACTCTCGATGGCAGAAGGAAATGCCGCCCGATTTGTTGTAGGCGGTCAGCGACAGGGAATTGGCGGCGGTGCCGGTGGCCACGAAAAACACCGCGACCTCGCGCTCGAAGATTTCGTTGAAGCGCTGGTATGCGGACTCGTCGAGGGCGCCGTCGCCATAGGCGGTGGAAAAGCCGCCGGCATGGGCCGACAGGCCCGCGGCGATGCTGGGATGGGCGCCTGCCCAATTGTCGGAAGCGAAATTCATGCGTTTGCCTGTGCTGGGAAAATCGAGGCGACCTTGGCCGCTTTCGCATGCCGCTCGCAAGTGCCAAGTGCCGGAAAAGCGGTAAAGCCAACGAGAGGCCGGGGACCTAAAGCGCGTCGCGTTCGGCCGGCCTCATGCGACGCGCTTTTAGGTTGTTGTTTTCATGCATGTCGTTATCGCAAAACCGCAGCACACTTTTGCGCGACATGCATTAAGGCGGACGACTGAAGGTTGCGTTTTGGCCGGGTGGCGCGTAATTTTCTGTCTCTGGATGCCCACAATTGTTGTGAATCGGTCTTGTGCACATCCGCAATTTCTGTCATAAAAATTTAGGACAGTAGTGCTGTCTTATTTTGTCGCACAAAACAGGCTGGATTGGCGTATCATTGGGCCTCTCCGGCCGTTGCCGCGAGCGACAGTAGACAGCCCGGCTCTGGCCTGTACGATTGCCGGATGCGAACCAGGCCGCCTGGTTCGGCAAGGATTTCGCAAGACGGGATTTCGCAAGACGTGCCGCAAGGATGAAAGGGAAGCTCATGCGCTTCCCAACGGAAACCAGCGCCCTAAGGGCTGGGATGGAGGACAGGACGATGACGGAAGTGACGCCATCTGCGACGAACGGCCCGGCCGCGCAGACGAAAGCGCTAGCCGTCAAAAATCCGTCCATCGCCACTGGCCTGACCAGGATCGGGCGGACCCCTACCGGGTTCGCCGCCCACGGCCTTTACGATCCGCGCAACGAGCACGATGCCTGCGGCGTCGGCTTCATCGTCAATATGAAGGGCGTCAAGTCGCATCAGATCGTCACGGACGGCCTGGCGGTGCTCGAAAATCTGACGCATCGCGGCGCCGTCGGCGCCGACCCACTGATGGGCGACGGCGCCGGCGTGCTGGTGCAGCTTCCCGACCGCTTCTTCCGTGAGGAGATGGCCAGCCAGGGCGTCGAACTGCCCAAGCCCGGCCATTACGCCGTCGGCCATGTGTTCATGCCGCGCGATCCTGAGCTTCAGGCGCATATCGAAGGCATCATCGCCGAGGTCGCGCAGCTCGAAGGCCAGCCGCTGCTCGGCTTTCGCGACGTGCCGGTCGACAATTCATCGCTGTCGAAGGCGCCTGATATCGCTGCTTCAGAACCGGTCCAGCGGCAGGTGTTTTTGGGTCGTGGCGCCGAGATCGAGAGCGACGACGATTACGAACGGCGGCTCTACATCCTGCGCAAGGTCATTTCCGGTCGTATCCACGAAGAGACCAAGGGCGTCGACAATGGGTTCTACGTCGTGTCGATGTCATCGCGGACCATCGTCTACAAGGGCATGTTCCTGGCCTATCAGGTCGGCGCCTATTACAAGGATCTGACCGATCCGCGTTTCGAGACGGCGCTGATCCTCGTCCACCAGCGCTTCTCGACCAACACCTTCCCCTCGTGGAAGCTGGCGCATCCCTATCGCATGGTCGCCCACAATGGCGAGATCAACACGCTGCGCGGCAACGTCAACTGGATGGCGGCGCGGCAGGCCTCGGTCGATTCCGAACTGTTCGGCAACGACATCTCCAAGCTGTGGCCGATCTCCTATGAGGGGCAGTCGGACACCGCCTGTTTCGACAATGCGCTCGAATTCCTGACGCAGGGCGGCTACTCGCTCGCCCACGCGATGATGATGCTGATCCCTGAGGCCTGGGCCGGCAACAAGCTGATGGATCAAGATCGCAAGGCCTTTTATGAATACCACGCCGCCCTGATGGAGCCGTGGGACGGGCCGGCGGCGGTGGCCTTCACCGACGGCCGCCAGATCGGCGCCACGCTCGACCGCAACGGGCTGCGCCCGGCGCGCTATATCGTCACCGACGACGATCGCGTCATCATGGCCTCGGAAGCTGGCGTGCTGCCGGTGCCGGAGGAAAGGATCGTCAAGAAGTGGCGGCTGCAGCCCGGCCGCATGCTTTTGATCGACCTGGAGAAGGGCCGCATCGTTTCCGACGAGGAGATCAAGTCGGAGATTGCGACCAGGCATCCCTACAAGAGCTGGCTCGCCAACACCCAGCTCATCCTCGAAGACCTGAAGCCGGTCGAGCCGCGGGCGCTGCGCAGGGACGTCAGCCTGCTCGACCGCCAGCAGGCGTTCGGCTTTACCCAGGAAGACACCAAGCTGCTGATGTCGCCGATGGCGACCACCGGCCAGGAAGCGGTCGGCTCGATGGGCACCGACACGCCGATTTCGGCGATGTCGGACAGATCGAAACTGCTCTACACCTATTTCAAGCAGAACTTCGCCCAGGTCACCAACCCGCCGATCGACCCGATCCGCGAGGAACTGGTGATGAGCCTGGTGTCGTTCATCGGGCCGAGGCCGAACATCTTCGATCTCGTCGGCAATTCGCGTCGCAAGCGGCTCGAAGTGCGCCAGCCGATCCTGACCAATGGCGATCTTGAGAAGATCCGCTCCATCGGTCATACCGAGGACCGTTTCGACACCAAGACGATCGACATCACCTATGCTTCGAACGAAGGCGCGGCCGGCATGCAGGGCGCCATCGACCGGCTGTGCGAGCGCGCCGAGGCGGCGGTCGCCGGCGGCTACAACATCATCATCCTGTCCGACCGTCAGCTCGGGCCGGACCGCATCGCCATCCCGGCATTGCTGGCGACGGCGGCGGTCCACCATCATTTGATCCGCAAGGGATTGCGCACGTCGGTGGGGCTGGTGGTCGAGTCCGGCGAACCGCGCGAGGTGCATCATTTCTGCTGCCTTGCGGGCTATGGCGCCGAGGCGATCAATCCCTATCTCGCCTTCGACACGCTGCTTGACATGCACAAGCGCGGCGAGCTGCCGGCCGAAGTCGACGCCAATGAGGTCGTCTCCCGCTACATCAAGTCGATTGGCAAGGGCATTCTCAAGGTGATGTCGAAGATGGGCATCTCGACCTACCAGTCCTATTGCGGCGCGCAGATCTTCGACGCCATCGGGCTGAAGACCGATTTCGTGCAAAAATATTTCACCGGCACCGCGACGCTGATCGAAGGCGTCGGGCTGGAAGAGATCGCGGCCGAGACGGTCAGCCGCCACGCCGACGGCTTCGGCAACGACCCGGTGCTGCGCAACAGCCTCGAGGTCGGCGGCGAATACATGTTCCGCATGCGCGGCGAAGCGCATATCTGGTCGCCCGATGCGGTGGCCACCCTGCAGCACGCCGTGCGCCAGGGATCGTGGCAGACGTTCAAGGACTATTCCGCTCAGATCGACAGCGAGACGGCGCGGGCGCAGAGCATTCGCGGCCTGTTCAAGATCAGGCTGGCCGAAGAAACCGGGCGCAAGAAGGTCGCGCTCGACGAGGTCATGTCGGCTGCCGATATCGTCAAGCGGTTCTCGACCGGAGCGATGTCCTTCGGCTCGATCTCCAGGGAAGCGCACACCACGCTGGCGCGCGCCATGAACACGATCGGCGGCAAGTCGAACACCGGCGAGGGCGGCGAAGAGGCCGACCGTTACCTGCCGCTGCCGGACGGCGGCAAGAACCCCGAGCGTTCGGCGATCAAGCAGGTCGCTTCCGGGCGTTTCGGCGTGACGGCGGAGTATCTGGTGAACTCCGATGTGATGCAGATCAAGGTAGCGCAAGGCGCGAAGCCCGGCGAGGGCGGTCAGCTGCCCGGGCACAAGGTCGATGCCACCATTGCCAAGGTCAGGCATTCGACGCCCGGCGTCGGCCTGATCTCGCCGCCGCCGCATCACGACATCTACTCGATCGAGGATCTGGCGCAGCTCATCTACGACCTCAAGAACGTCAACCCGGCGGCTGATGTCTCGGTCAAGCTGGTTTCCGAAGTCGGTGTCGGCACGGTTGCGGCCGGCGTCGCCAAGGCGCGCGCCGACCACATCACCATTTCCGGCTATGACGGCGGCACCGGCGCATCGCCGCTGACCTCGCTCAAGCACGCCGGCAGCCCGTGGGAAATGGGCCTTGCCGAGACGCACCAGACGCTGGTGCTCAACGGCCTCAGGTCGCGCGTCGCGCTGCAGGTCGATGGCGGCCTGCGCACCGGGCGCGACGTCGTCATCGGCGCGCTGCTTGGCGCCGACGAATTCGGCTTCTCGACCGCGCCGCTGATCGCGGCCGGCTGCATCATGATGCGCAAGTGCCATCTCAACACCTGCCCGGTCGGCGTCGCGACGCAGGATCCGGTGTTGCGCAAGCGCTTCAAGGGCACGCCGGAACATGTCATCAACTTCTTCTTCTATGTGGCGGAAGAGGTGCGGGCGCTGCTCGCCGAGATGGGCTACACCCATCTCGACCAGATCATCGGCGACACCGACCTCCTGGAGAAGCGGGGGCTGATCCAGCACTGGAAGGCACGCGGGCTCGATTTCAGCAAGATGTTCTTCAAGCCGGATGCGCCGCATGAGGCGGTGCACTGGACCGAGCGGCAGAAGCATCCGATCGACGACGTGCTCGACCGCAAGCTGATCGAGTTGGCCAAGCCGGCGCTGGACGCCAGGCAGCCGGTCGGCATCGAGCTGCCGATCCGCAATGTCGACCGTTCGACCGGCGCCATGTTGTCGGGCGAAGTGGCAAAGCGCTTCAGGCACAAGGGCCTGCGCGAGGACACGATCTCGGTCAAGCTCACCGGCACCGCCGGCCAGTCCTTCGGCGCCTTCCTGGCGCGTGGGGTTTCGTTCGAGCTGGTCGGTGCGGCCAATGACTACGTCGGCAAGGGCCTGTCGGGCGGCCGCATCGTCATCCGCCCGCCTGAGAACACCAAGATCGTCGCCGCGGAGTCGATCATCGTCGGCAACACGGTGCTTTACGGCGCGACCGAGGGCGAGGCCTATTTCTGCGGCGTCGCCGGCGAGCGTTTTGCGGTTCGCAATTCGGGCGTCGCCGCCGTCGTCGAAGGTGTTGGCGACCATGGCTGCGAGTACATGACCGGCGGCATTGTCGTCGTCATCGGGCAGACTGGCCGCAACTTTGCCGCCGGCATGTCGGGCGGCGTCGCCTATGTGCTCGACGAGGTGGGTGATTTCGCCGAGCGCTGCAACATGGCGATGGTCGAACTGGAACCCGTTCCTGAAGAAGACGACCTGATGGAGAAACTGCTCCATCATGGCGGCGACCTCGACCACAAAGGCCGCGTCGACGTGTCCGGCGACATGACCAGCCATGATGAGGAGCGGCTCTATCAGCTGGTCTCGAACCACGTCCATTACACGGGTTCGGTGCGCGGCCGCGAAATCCTCGACAACTGGGCGACTTTCCGGCCGAAATTCCGGAAGATCATGCCGGTCGAATACCGCCGCGCGCTGATCGAAATGGAACGCATGCGCATGGGCGTTGCGGCGGAATAGGCTTTGGGAGTTGCCGGGAAGCAAAGCTTCCCGGTCGACGCCTTCATCAACAATCCTGGCCTCGGACTGAAGGTTGCCATGGCTGCCTTATGAGGTTAACGGGTGCGACGTCGAGCGCGCCATCTGGACAGCAGGGACTGGACTATGGGCAAGGTAACAGGGTTTCTCGAGATCGACCGGCAGGTGCACAAGTACCAGCCGGCTTCCGACCGCATCCGGCATTTTCGCGAGTTCACGCTGCCGATGTCGGACAAGGAGGTCGAGAAACAGGCCGCGCGCTGTATGGATTGCGGCATTCCGTACTGTCACGGGCCGACCGGCTGCCCGGTCCACAACCAGATCCCGGACTGGAACGACCTCGTCTACAACGGCGACTGGGACAATGCGATCCGCAACCTGCATTCGACCAATAACTTCCCGGAATTCACCGGCCGCATCTGTCCGGCACCTTGCGAGGAAGCCTGCACGCTGAACCTCGAGGACATTCCGGTCGCCATCAAGACGATCGAGCAGGCAATCGCCGACAAGGCCTATGAAACCGGTCATATCCGGCCATATCCGCCGGAAAGGAAAACCGGCAGGCGCGTGGCAATCATTGGCTCGGGGCCGGCCGGCATGGCGGCCGCCCAGCAGCTTGGCCGCGCCGGTCACGACGTTCACGTCTATGAGCGTGAGAGCCGGCCGGGCGGGCTGATGCGCTACGGCATCCCCGACTTCAAGATCGAGAAGCACTACATCGACCGGCGCATCGAGCAGATGCAAGGCGAGGGGGTGAGCTTCCATTGCGGGATCAATGTCGGCGTCAACAAGCCGGTGGCGGAGCTGCTCGCCGAATATGATGCGGTGCTCTATTGCGGCGGTTCGGAAACGCCGCGCCCGGCCAACATTCCCGGCGACGATCTCGACGGCGTGCATGACGCGATGCCTTACCTGGTGCAGCAGAACAAGCGCATCGGCGGCGAGCCGATCCAGTCGGTGGCGTGGCCCTCGCCGCCGATCGTCGCCGGCGGCCAGCATGTCGTCGTCGTCGGCGGCGGCGACACCGCGTCCGACTGCGTCGGCACTGCCTTCCGCCAGGGCGCCGTGCGTGTCACCCAGCTCGACATCCGGCCGCAGCCGCCGGAAAAGGAGGACAAGCTTTCGGTCTGGCCCTATTGGGCGACGAAGATGCGCACCTCGTCCTCGCAGGCGGAAGGCGCCGAGCGCGAGTTCCAGGTGGCGACGCTCGAATTCATCGGCGAGGACGGCGCGTTGACCGGCGTCAAATGCTGCGAGGTCGATGAAAGGCGCAAGCCGATCGCCGGCACGGAATTCGTCATCCGTGCGGATCTCGCCTTCATCGCTATCGGCTTTGCCGGGCCGGCCGCCGTCGGGCCGGTGTCGGAACTGGCTGGCCAGATGAAGATCGCCATCGACAGCCGCCGCTCGAACAACGTCGAGGCCAATGATCGCGACTACAAGACCGGCGTCGAAAAACTCTATGCGGCGGGCGATGTGCGCCGCGGTCAATCGCTGGTCGTCTGGGCGATCCGCGAGGGCCGTCAGGCAGCGCGTTCGATCGACGAGGCGCTGATGGGATCGAGCGTGCTGCCGCGCTGAGACCGTCGCCTACTTGTGCGGCCGTCCGGCAGGTTTACGGAGTGATCGCGGTGGTCGTTTCGGGCACGGCCGGCGCCGCAGGCTGCTTCCTTGGCGGCCAGGAAAAATCGTCGGCGCGGCCGGGCGAAGCAGCTGATGCCTTGCCCCCAATGACGAGTTTTTCGCCGGGCCCGTACGCCTGTGCCGGCGCTGCGGCGCCGAGAAGTTCCGAACCTCCGTCGAGTGCCGGATCGCTGAGCAGCATCGGCACCGTGCGATCGACGGGCATGGGTGTCGGTGTCGGCGCCCCGACCGGAGCGCCGGCTGGCGCATAAGCTGCCAGTGTGCCCGGAGGCGAGGTCATTCCAAGGATCTTCAGCAAGGGTTTTTCGGCATAGAAGGCGAGCTTGCGTTTGCCGGCTTTCGACACACGGATGCCGTCGTCGGTGCGCAGGCGCACCGGCTGGCCGTTGATATCAGGCCCGCTGGTGACAAAGGCGCCTTCCTCGTCGACGAAACCGTCCCAGATGTCGACGAATTCGCCGCCATGGCTCTCGGCCGTCGAGCGGTAGATGTCGTTGAAAGCCAGCATGTCGGAGGTCATCTTCGGCGCCTTGAAGGCCGGCATGCCGACCCACAGATACGGCACCTTGGCCGATGCGATGGCCCTGCCGAACGCTTCGGTACGGCGTTCGTATTCCTTGGTCCACGCTTCGGACCGTGGCTGTTCGCGTTCACCGTTCACGCGCATCTGCTGCCGATCGTTGGAACCCAGCATGACGATCACGGCCGCCGGTTTTTCGGCCTCGATCAGCGACTTGATCTGTTCGGGCCAGTTGTAGAAATCGTCACGCACGAAACCGGACGAACCATTGCTGCGAACGACGATCCTGACCTTGTTGTTTTCGGCGAAGGCGGTGTCGAGACCCTCGGCGAGGCCGGTCGCCATGAAATCGCCGACCACCAGAACGGTGCGGGCATCCGGCGCCTTCTCGACAATGGGGGCTGCCGGCTCAGCCGGCCGGCGCGGCGCGGCACGCGACTTTCTGACTTTTGGCTTGCGTGGCCCGATCCTCTGAATCCGTCGCGGCTCAATCAGTCGTGGCGGCTCCATCCGCTCGCTTCGGCGCAGAAACAACAGGTCGCGCAGCGACCAGCCACGCCTTTGTTCTTCCTGCGCCACGGCCGGCGTGTGAAAGACGGCGGTGCCGACGGCCAGGACGGCAATAGCCAGAATCAGGATCGGCACGCGACGAAGGATCACACGGATACGCGCAGCCGAAACCAATTACCGTCTCCATCCCTAAAGAGCGCCGGACTCTGATACAACCGTGCCGCCGCTCTACCTTAAGTTGAGCATCGGATTTCCTCAAAACCGGTTTGGGTCCGATGCTCCAGGTCTGCCCTATGCGAAGCTAGTTCTGCCTGAGCCATTTGAGCACTTCCATGCTCGGATGTCCGTCCTGGGTCAAGCCAGCCTTCGCCTGGAAGGCCATGATGGCGGCTTTCGATCCCTCGCCGATCTTGCCGTCGAACTTGCCGTCATAGTAGCCGTACTGGGAAAGCCGTTGCTGAAGCTCCTGCCTCTCCTCGAAGGAGAGCTTCGTGAAAGGCCGCTTCCAGTCCTGCACAAGCCCACCATAACCGGCGATTTCGTCGGCAAGAAGGCCAACGGCAACCGCATATTTGTCGGCATTGTTGTAACGCTTGATGACCGAAAAATTCTTGACCATCAGGAAAGCCGGGCCGCCGCGGCCGCCTGGCACCTTCAGCGTGGCCTTCTCCCCACTCTTGAACGGCTTGCCGTTGGCACGCGTGACACCCAGCGCTTGCCATTGCGACAACGACTTCGATCCGGCCGGGAACTTCTTTCCGTCGGGAAGGCTGACTTCATAGCCCCAGGTCTTGCCGGCCTGCCAGCCGTTCTTCCTGAGCAGATTGGCGGCCGTTGCCAATGCATCGGGAATCGAATTCCAGATGTCGCGCTTGCCGTCGCCATCCATGTCGACCGCATAGGCCTGGTAGCTGGTGGGAATGAACTGGGTATGGCCCATGGCGCCGGCCCATGAGCCGCTGAGGTGGCTTTTATCGATGTCGCCCCTTTGCAGGATCTTCAGCGCCGCGATCAACTGTGTGCGGGCAAACTTCGATCGTCTCGAATCGGCATAGCCAAGCGTGGCCAGCGAACGCACGACATTGCGCATGACATCGTCGCGCTTGAGGATTTCGCCGTAGTTCGATTCCATCGACCAGATCGCCAGCAGGATGTGACGGTCGACGCCGTATCTTGCCTCGATCCTGTCCAGCCACGGCTTCCACTTCCTGGCCATCTGCTTGCCAACAGCGACCGACTGGTCATGGACGCGGTTGTCGAAATAGTCCCAGGCGGGCGCGGTGAATTCGGGTTGATAACGCGCTTTTTCCAGCACGACCGGGTCGGCATCGCTGATGCCCTCGAATGCGCGGTCGTAAACGGCGCCGGAAACGCCGCTCCGCACCGCGGTGGCGCGGAAGCTCGCCACCCATTGCCGAAAACCGGCGTCGGCAAAAGCCGATCCGGTGGGCATCAGCAAGGCAAGCGACAGACTGGCGGCCGCAACGATGCTGGTGAAGCGCTTTGCGGCGTCGCGAACGGACATCTTTTCCTCCTTCTTCATCACAGGAAGATCATTCATCGCCGAACCCGGTTAGCATTTAGTTTACCATAGGTGCCGTTGGGAACGAAAAGGCGGGTTGGTGCTTTACGGACTACAGATTTTTTCTGACCAGCCGTTCCATAATCCCAGATTCCGGCACGAAAATGTCTTGAAGCGGGATTGCCGAACAGCCTTAGAAGCGGATATTTGACAGCATGAAGAGAGTTCGCAAGGCAGTTTTCCCGGTCGCTGGCCTCGGCACGCGTTTTCTCCCGGCCACCAAGGCCATACCCAAGGAAATGCTGACCGTCGTCGACAGGCCAGTCATCCAGTATGTGGTCGACGAGGCACGCGAAGCCGGCATCGAGCATTTCATCTTCGTGACTGGACGCAACAAGGCGGTCATCGAGGACCATTTCGACGTTCAGTTCGAACTCTATGACACGCTCGCCCAACGCGGCAAGGACGACGAGCTCGCCCGCCTGCAGCGGCTGCAACCTTCGCCAGGGCAGACCAGCTTCACCCGCCAGCAGGTGCCGCTTGGCCTTGGCCATGCCGTCTGGTGTGCCCGCGAGCTGGTCGGCGACGAGCCCTTCGCGCTGCTTTTGCCCGATATGATCATGCAGTCCGAAAAAAGCTGCATGAAGGAGATGGTCGAGCTTTATGCCGAGACCGGCAACAACATCGTCGCGGTTCAGGAATGCGACCCCGCCGAGGCCCATAAATACGGTATCGTCGGCCGCGGCGAGGATACGCATCACGGTTTCCGCATTACCGGCATGGTGGAAAAGCCGAAGACCGGCTCGGCACCCTCCAACCTATACATCAACGGGCGCTACATCCTGCAGCCGGAGATATTTGGGATACTCGAAGGCCAGGAGAAGGGCGCCGGCAACGAGATACAACTCACCGATGCGATGCTGAAGCTGGAGAAGCAGCAGCCCTTCTATGGCTGCCACTACCGAGGGCGCACCTTCGATTGCGGATCGCCGGAAGGCTTTGTCGAGGCCAACGTCGCCTTCGCGCTGTGGCGCAGCGACATGAACGGACGCATGGCGGGCGTTATCAGCAAGCTTCTCGACGAGATGAAACCGTCAGAGCAGCGGGGCGCGGCGTTCTAACCCCCGGGCTAATGCATGCGCGCAAAAGCATGCCCTCGGGCCTGAACCGAGGGTGCGCGGCGGCTTGGTTTACGGCTGCAGCGTCACCCCGACAAAGATGCTGTGGGCGGTGTAGTCGCGGCCCTCGATGTTGCTGGTCTGTTTTTCAGTTCTGGCGCGGGTGGTCAGTCCGGCATATCGGTTCAGCCACCATGTCAGTCCGGCCTCGGCGCTCAGCGTCAGATCATGGCCGTCCGACCCGATGTAGTCGCGCCAGTCTACCCCGAGAGCTGCGTTGCCGATCAGGTTGGCACGGATTTCCCGCTCGGCGGTGAGGCGGCCGGAGTAAAGGATGGTGCCGCTTTCGTCGGCGGTTGTCGTGCCCTCGACGATCGTCTGCCCGGTGAGGCCGATCGTGGTGCCGCGTTGCGGCGACCATCTGAGGTCGGCGTTCACCGTGGCGCCCGAAATTGCCGGCAGGCGGTCATCGTCTATCGCCTCGCGCAGCCAGCCGGCCGAGAACTCGCCGGCAAGCTTCTCGCCGAGGTCGAGCTCGGCGCCGGCCCGAACCCCAAGCCGCGTCGAAGATCGTTCGAAACCATTGCTGTCGACGCGCAAATCATAGACCCGGCGACCGATTTCGACCTCGGTGAAAGGGGTGATGGCGGGCGAAATCTCATAGCCGGTGCGCAAGGTGGCGGTATAGAGCGTCGAATCGCGGTCTTTCTGCGACAGCGTTCCGCCCGTCGAAAGCCTGGCGTCGCCGTAGATGTCGTGTTCGACTGCGCCGGTCAGGGCGAAGCGCATCTTGCCGGCATCCTTCTCGACCGCCAGGCTGCCGTCGATGGTCTGGCGCACCGGCTGCTCGGCGGTGCCTTCGATGACGACCGGCGAGGAAGCCGATTCCGGTGCCGCCTCGTAACCGAGCCTGGCGATGGCGCGCAGATCGTTGTCGAACTCGACATTGAGCGTGCCTTCGACACGGCCGCGCGCCTCCTCAACCTCGTCGCCCGATAGGGTCTTGAGAAAGGTGCCGTAGCCGTCGACGGTAGCCGAATTCTCCCGCCAGTCGGAGATGGCGTTGAAGCGCAGCGTCGTTTCCGACAGGAGGGCCGGCTTGCCTTCGCTGCTTGAATCGGCATTCGATGAGGCCTTCAGGCCTTGCTCGAGCGTCGGCCTGATCACGAAGGAGCCGAGTTTGATGCCGGTGGCGGCGAACGGGTCGTCCTCGGCCCTCCTGTCCCGGCCTTCGATGGCTTCGGCGCGCTCGGCGCCCGGATCGAGTTGCTGCCTGTCGGCGGAATCGATGGTCACGGCACGGGAATTGATTGGGTCCGTCTCGGCGGTGTCCTCGTCATCCGTCGGGGCCGTCGTCGCGGTGGCGGCCTGTGTCTCGGCGGCTTCGTCCTGATCGGCTGCGCCCTGGGTTGCGCTCGATGGCCGGCGCGGCGGGACGGGAACGGGGGCGTCCGCAAACGGATCGTCGGTTGCTGCCGGCGGATCAAAAATGCTGCCGGTCGCCGGTGCCGCGTCGTCGTCCTGCACGGCGCCCGGGCTGGCCGGCTGATAGGCGGGCGACGGCGCCGTGCTCTGGGTGGTTGCACCGGCCTGCGCCGTCTGATCCTGGGCGATGCTCAATTGCCTGGTTTTGCGCTGCTGGTCGTCCAGAATCGCCGATTCCGAAACCTCGCCGCGCAGCTCGGTTACCTGGGCATAGGGCTGCGCAGGCCGCAGCAAGGCGAAGACGCTGGTCGCCAGCAGCAAGGCGCAGACCGCCTTGCCGTTTCGTCTTCTTTTCTTTTCAGGCGGGGCCCCGGACATCGCTACCACTGCTTGCGCGGCGCACGCGCGCCATACTTACCGAACCGTAAACGGGGATGGTTAACGGAGGGTTGAGCGACGGTCGATCAAAGCCCACTGGATAGCTACCGGATGGCAATTCCGTTGGACAGGCGCGCAGCAAAGCGCTAATCGCATCAGCCATGCATGCGGGATCCCCAGACAAGAAGCGGCTCGATGGGCAGGCTTCGATCGCCTCGGCGCTTAGAACGGTAGCGACCGAGCAGGCCGGTGTCGCGGCGCTGGCGGCCGCGCTCGAGAACGGGTTGACCGAACCGTTCGCGCGCGCCGTCGATATGGTGTCGCATATCGCCGGCCGCGTCATCGTCACCGGCGTCGGCAAGAGCGGCCATATCGGCTCAAAGATCGCGGCGACGCTCGCCTCGACCGGCACGCCGGCTTTCTTCGTCCATTCTGCCGAAGCCAATCATGGCGACCTCGGCATGATCGCCAGGGACGACGCCATCATCGCCATATCGTGGTCGGGCGAGAGCCGCGAGCTCAAGGGCATCATCGCCTATTCCAGGCGCTTCTCGATTCCGCTGATCGCAGTCACCGCCGGAGAGCGATCGGCGCTGGCGCGGGCGGCCGATGTGGTGCTTTTGCTGCCGCGTGCGCCGGAAGCCTGCCCGCACGGCCTGGCGCCGACGACATCGACGCTGCTGCAACTGGTGATCGGCGATGCACTGGCCATCGCGTTGCTCGAAGCGCGCGGCTTCACGCCGGATCATTTCCGCACCTTCCATCCCGGTGGGCAACTTGGCGCCAATCTGACGCAGATCCGCGAGATCATGCATGTCGGCGACAGGCTGCCGCTGGTGCCTTCCGGCACTGGAATGCAAGAAGCGATCCTCGAATTGTCGCGCAAGGGGTTTGGCTGCGTGGCGATAACCGATGCGGATGGTGCGCTGATCGGCATCATCACCGACGGCGACATCAGGCGCCACATCGGCAGCAATCTTCTGGCGATGAGCGTCGATCAGGTCATGACCAAGGAGCCGAAGACGGCCGGATCGGATACGCTGGTGGCGACCGCGCTGCAGACGATCAACAGTTCGACCATCTCCAGCCTGATGGTTGTCGAAGGCAGACGGCCGGTCGGACTTGTCCATCTGCACGATCTGCTGCGCATCGGCGCGGCCTGAGCTCGCCTGAGCGAATTTCGAAACTGAGAGACATCAGGCCTGTTTGAAAAGTCGCCTGCCGAGATGGTCGGATCAGTCCAGGACCGCCTCGACCGTCAGTTCCAGATCGGTGTCGGCCGCGCCCGTCACGCGCACCTGCGTGCCGGCCGGCAGGTCGGGGCCGGAGATGCGCCATAGCGTGTCGCCCAGCTTTATGCGGCCGCGGCCGTCCTTGATCGGCTCGTCCAGGGTGGCCATCCTGCCGATCATCTGTGCGCCGCGGCGGTTGAGCAGTGGCTGATCGGTGCCATCATCGCGCCCACCCACCAGTCTCTTGCCGACATAGGTTGAAACCAGCGACATCGCCAGGAAGGCGAGAACCTGGATCTGCCAGGTCCAGAAGTCCGCGTCCCAGATGAGCAGGGACACCACGCCGATCAGCAGCGCGGCGATGCCGATCCACAGCATGAATATGCCCGGTGCGATGACCTCCATCACCAGGAGGACGAAGCCGAGAACCATCCAAACCCAGGGGCCGAGTTCGGAAATGATGCGCTCGAACATGGCCTCAGGTCTCGCTGGGACGAACCACGGGCGGGCGTGCAGCCTGCCGCGTGGTGCCGGCAGTGCCCTCTGCGCCGAAAACTTCCTTGGCGATCGCGCCGATGCCGCCGAGCGTGCCGATCAATGACGAAGCTTCCATAGGCATCAGCACGACCTTGCTGTTTGTGGCGGAGCCGATCCTGGTCAGTGCTTCGGTGTATTTCAGCGCAACGAAGTAGTTGAGTGCCTGCACGTCGCCCTTGGCGATCGCTTCCGACACCACTTGCGTGGCGCGGGCCTCGGCCTCGGCCGAGCGTTCGCGCGCCTCGGCGTCGCGGAAGGCGGCTTCCTTGCGGCCCTCGGCTTCCAGGATCTGCGACTGCTTGAGGCCTTCGGCGTCGAGGATCTGCGCGCGCTTGTTGCGCTCGGCCATCATCTGGCGACCCATCGATTCGACGAGATTGGCCGGTGGATTGATGTCCTTGATCTCGACGCGGGTGATCTTGATGCCCCAGGGATGTGCCGCCTCATCGACGACGCGCAGCAGGCGTTCGTTGATGGCGTCGCGGTTCGACAAAAGCTCGTCGAGGTCCATCGAGCCCATCACGGTACGGATGTTGGTCATCGTCAGGTTGAGGATGGCGTTCTCCAGCCCGGCGACCTGGTAGGCGGCCTGCGCCGCGTTGAGCACCTGATAGAAGGCGACACCGTCGACGGCGACGGTGGCGTTGTCGCGGGTGATGATCTCCTGCGTCGGGACGTCGAGCACCTGCTCCATCATGTTCAATTTGGAGCCGATGCGGTCGACGAACGGCACGATGAGGTTGAGGCCGGGACTCAATGTCCTGGTATAGCGGCCAAAGCGTTCGACGGTATAGTTGTAGCCTTGCGGGATTGTCCGGATGCCTTTGAAAAGCACGAGCACGACAAGAGCGACAAGAACAAGAAGCGCGATATCGAAACCACTGAAATCCATTTGGCTCTCCCTCAGATGCCGGCCACGGAAATGTTTCAACGCGACCGACTTCACCAAACACTTAAGTGTGTTTCAAGAACGTTACAATCAGGTGATAGTGGATAACCGGTGCATAGAAAGCCGGTTAGCGGCGCTCGATTATGTCCGCTTCAGATCCAGCCCGACAGTTCGCGCCGCACCATCGCCTCGATCACCGCCATGCCCTCGGCACTGTCGTTGAGGCAGGGAATATGCGCGAACTTTTCGCCGCCGGCATGATGGAAGGTCTCCGCCGCCTCCCTGCCGATCTCGTCCAGCGTCTCGATGCAGTCGACAGAAAAGCCCGGATTGACGATGGCGATCGATCTCACGCCTTCTCCGGGCAATTTCTCGACCGTCTTGTCGGTGTAAGGCTGCAGCCACTCCTGCGCGCCGAAGCGCGACTGGAACGTGGTGATCAGCTTCTTCTCATCCCAGCCGAGCTTTTCCCGCAGCAGCCGGGTCGTCTCAAGGCAATGGGCCTGATAGGGGTCACCCTTGTCGGAATAGGGTTTCGGAATGCCGTGATAAGAGGCGATGACCATTTCCGGCTCGAAATCGAGGCTCGCCAGATGGCGCTCCATCGAACGGGCGAGCGCTTCGATATAGACCGGTTCGGCATAGTAGGGCGGCACGCTGCGGATCGCCGGGGCGCGGCGCATCTTCATCAGCGCGCGAAACAACTGGTCGTTGGCGGTGGCGGTCGTGGTCGCGGAATATTGCGGATAAAGCGGAAAAGTCAGAATGCGGTCGCAGCCCTGCGCGACCAGCCCTTTGGCGACGCTCTCGGTCGAAGGATTGCCGTAACGCATTGCCCAGTCGACGCTGACGCCGGGCAGGTCGCGCAGCGCCTCGGTCAGCTTTTCGCTCTGAGCGCGGGTGTAGGTGCGCAGCGGCGACTCGTCACGCTGCCGGTTCCAGATCCTGGCATAGTTGGCGCCCGACTTCTTCGGCCGTGTGGTGAGAACCAGCCCGTAGAGGATCGGGTACCAGATCGCCTTGTTGAGCTCGATGACGCGCGGATCGGACAGGAACTCCCTGAGATAGCGCCACATCGGCTTGAATTCCGTGCCGTCGGGAGTGCCGAGATTAACCAGCATGACGCCGATCCTGCCCGCCCCGACCGGCGGCTGTCCTGCCGGCAGCGGGTCGAGGACCGTCGCGGCCTTGGGATCGGCAGGGTTGGAAGGCGTCATAAGGGATCTCCGGATACCGCGCGAAACTAGCGATGCCGCGCCGGTTTTCAATGCAGCGTCTGGCCGCACCTTATCTAAGCTTGGGAGGCGAAAGCAGAAAAACCCGCCCGGTTTGCCGGACGGGTTTTCCAACAATGACAGAAGAATTCAGTTTGCGGCCGGGATGGTCAAGGTTGCGCCGACGGGAAGCCGGCGCGGCTCGTAATCCTGGTTGGCGTCGGAGATCGTTTTCCACCTGGCGCCATCGCCATAGGCCTTTTCCGCCAAATCCCAATAGGTGTCGCCGGCAACGATCACATGGCTGCTTTCGGCCGGCTTTGCCGGCTCGGCAGGCGCAGCCTCCGCTGGTGCCGGCGCTGCCGGGGCGGGTTCCGTCGGCACGGCTGGCGGTGTCGTGGCAATATCGTCCGAACCGGCCGGCGGTTCGGGCATCGCCGGCTCCGCAGTCGCGGCTGGAGCCGTTTCTGCCGGTTTTGCGGGCTCGGCCGGAGCGGGAGCCTCGGCCGGCTTCGCCGATTCCTGGGCCGGCTGCTGGGCCGGTTCCGCCGCGGCGGCGGCCGTGATTTCGGTGATGCGGCCCTCGATCTTCGGCGTATAGGGCCGATGCGCGCCGAGATAATCGGCGACCACCTGTTCGAGGCCCGGACCGTAATCGTAGGCGTTCTTGGCCTTGTCGGCGAACACCTTGTAGCCGTCGCCACCCTGGCGCACATAGTTGTTGGTGGCGACCAGGTAATCCTTGTCCGGATTGATCGGCGTCCACCCGCCGCCTTGCATGACCTCGACCGACTTGACGCGCCCGGCATTCGCGGCGGCCGATTTGTCGAATGAATACTTCAGGCCGGCAACCTGGGGGAAGCGGCCGGCGCCGTCCTCGATCTGGCTGAGACCGTTCTCGAGCCCGGCAACCAGATCCTTGCCGGAAATCTGGAAGGTCGCCACTGTGTTCTGGAACGGCAGCACGTTCAGCACCTCGCCCATGGTGACGGTGCCCTGGTCGATCGAAGCGCGCAGACCGCCGCCATTCGTGATGACGATCTCGACACCCTGGTCCTTGACGCGGTCGAGGACGGCATCGGAGACGAGATTGCCCATCTCGCACTCGCGGGTGCGGCAGTTCTCACGGCTGCCGTCGATCGCCTTGGTGGTTTCGGCGACCTCCTGGTTCTTCAACGCCTCGATCGGCGCGCCGAGCTCCTTGATGCGGGCAAGCACGGCGGGGTCTGGCGTGATCGATTTGTCGAGGTAGATCGGGTCGCCGCTGGCCTGCTTGACGACACCGTTGTCGTCGAACACGACCTTGAACTCGCCGAGATATTTCGAATAGGACGCCGCCTGGACGACCGGCACCTTGTAGCCGTCCGGATTGTCGACCATCGTCGGGTAGGGGCCTTCAGCCTTGGGGTCGGTGTTGGACAGCAGCGAATGGCTGTGGCCGCCAACCACCACGTCGACACCGGGGATCTTGGCGATGACGTCACGCTCGCGCTTGTAACCAATATGGGTGACCGCGATGATCTTGTTGACGCCTTCTCCCTTCAACCTCTCGACCTCTGACGTGATCAACTTGACGTCGTCCTCGATCGTGACGTTAGGGCCTGGCGAAGCGAGCTCCGGCGTGTCGTTGGTGACCGCGCCGACGACGCCGATCTTCTGGCCGCCGACCTCGATCACAACAGACGGTTTCACGCGGTCACCGAGCTTGGATTGCGCGTTGGCATTCACATTGGCGCCGAGCACCGGAAACTTGATCATATCCAGGAACGGCGCCAGCGCCGCCTCGCCATCGTCGAACTCGTGATTGCCGACCGCCATGGCGTCGAATTTCATCTGGTTGAGGAATTCGCCTTCGGTCTTGCCCTTGTAGGTCGTGTAGAACAGCGAACCCTGGAAATTGTCGCCGGCGCTGAGCAGCAGCACGTTCTGGCCTTCCAGCTTCATGCGCTCCTGGGCGATCGCCGTGATCAGCCGCGCCGCGCCGCCGGTGCACTCGCCCTTGGTCTCCTCTTCGGCCGAGCAGGTCGATTCATATTTGTTGTTGCTTTCGATGCGGCTGTGCCAGTCGTTGATGTGCAGGATGTTCAGAGTGTAGTCGGCAAAGGACATGCCGGTCGACAGGCCAAGCGTAGACGCCGAAAGGGCGGCAATGGCGGCGATCTTCTTCATCTTCGTCTCCCGGATGACCTGTTTAACGCCCTCGCTCGACTGGAACGAAACAGCCGGCTTCTCGCCCATGTTCACATCGCGTTTTGGTCGATGCAAGTGGAATCGGGCCCAGCTTTGCCGGCACAAAAAGACGGCGGCCTCAAGCCGCCGTCCTTTGCAAATGCAGTTCAGTATGGGCTCAGGTGCGTCGCGTCAGCACAAAGTTCTGCCCGCTCACGCTGGTGCAATTAAGCTGCGAGGTGGAGATCAACAAGCAGTTGAAGCTGATCGGCGTCTGGCGAATCAGCGAAGTGCCCTGGATTTGGACCGAAGTGCCGCCGGTCATGGCGTAGCTGCCGTCGGCAAGCTTCTGGCCGGTGTCGGTGGCGACGGTCTTGAAGCTGCCGCCGGCGAAGGTCGACAGGCCCGTGCCCTGCGCGTCGATCCATGAGCCTTCGACCGGACTCCGCGTGGCCGATGGCGGCCCGCCCGGGCCGGCGGTGGTGCACGCCGCCAAGGCGGCAGCGGCCGCGACAATGCCGGCCGAAAGCAATTTGCGCGCAATCGTCATCATCAAGATCCTCTCCTCTCGCATTGGCCCGAAAATCGATGCGATCTTTCGGAAAGCACGATGCGTACACTCGAACCGCCAGAGCGTACTTTGTGCGTCCAAATGGATGCACGTCGCTCCAGGCCGCCTTCCTTCAATCGCCCGATTTCCGGACGATTGCAAGGCAGTGAGACATTGCTTTCGAACGAGGATGTTGAACTATCGAACGAGGATGTTGCGGAATTGCCATGGGTCGTTTTTGTCGAGGTCTTCCGGGAACAGCCCAGGGCGGTTGTCGAGCGGCGTCCAGTCGGTATAATAGCCCTTGATCGGCCCGAGATAGGGCGACTGCACTTCCAGGCAGCGCCTGTAGTCCATCTCGTCCGCCTCGACGATGCCGGCCTCGGGATTTTCCAGCGCCCAGACCATGCCCGCCAGCACTGCCGACGTGACCTGCATGCCCGTGGCGTTCTGATAGGGCGCCAGCTTGCGCGCTTCCGCCAGCGACAGCTGCGAGCCGTACCAATAGGCGTTCTTGTCGTGGCCGTAGAGCAGCACGCCGAGTTCGTCGACACCGTCGACCAGTTCGTTTTCATCGAGCACGTGATGCACCGGTTGTGCCTTGCCGGCGGCGCCGAACATCTCGTGCAGCGACAGCACGGCGTCGTTGCAGGGATGGTAGGCGTAGTGGCAGGTCGGGCGATATTGGACCTTGCCCTTCTTGCCGCGCAGGGTGAAGAAGTCGGCGATCGAGATCGACTCGTTGTGGGTCACCAGGAAGCCATATTGCGGGCCCGGCGTCGGGCACCAGCTGCGCACACGCGTGTTGGCGCCCGGCTGCTCCAGATAGATTGCGGCCTTCGAGCCATGCTTGTGCTTCTTGCCGTTCTTCGGCATCCACGTCTCATGCGTGCCCCAGCCGAGCTCGGCCGGTTGAAGCCCTTCCGAGATGAAGCCTTCGACCGACCAGGTATTCCAGAACACGTTCATCGGCTTCGGCTTCTTGGTGCGCTGTGTGTCGCGCTCGGCGATGTGGATACCCTTGACGCCGGCCTTCTTCATCAGCCTGGCCCAAGCTTCGCGATCGTGCTGCGCGGGCTCCGAGAATTCGAGGCCAAGATCGGTGGCGAGGTTGACCAGCGCCTGCTTGACGAACCACGAGACCATGCCTGGGTTGGCGCCGCAGGTGGAGATTGCGGTCGCCCCGCCGGGGTGCGCGCGCTTTTCTTCGATCATGGATTCGCGCAGCGCATAATTGGTGCGGCTGCCAGTGTCGGCCTTGGTGTCGAAATAGAAGCCGAGCCATGGCTCGACGACGGTGTCGATGTAAAGCACGCCCAGCTTGCGACAGAGACGCATCAAATCCACCGAGCCGGTGTCGACCGACAGGTTGACGCAAAAGCCCTGGCCACCGCCTTTGGTCAGCAGCGGCGTCAAAAGCTTCTTGTAGTTCTTGCTGGTCACCGCATCCTGCATGAAGGTGATGTCGCGCTCGTCGAGCAGCTTGCGGTCGGTATCGCGTGGGTCGATGACCGTCATGCGCGACTTGTCGAACTTGAAATGGCGCTCGATCAGCGGCAGCGTTCCCCGTCCGATCGAGCCGAAGCCGATCATCACGACAGGGCCGGTGATCTCACCGTAAACGGGCCAGTTTTCATTCGCCATTTTATCGATTACTCCCTCAGACAGGCTGAAAAGCCGGGCAAACAGACGCAAAGCGGAGCACTTTTTTGCCCGACCGCCACGCGCTACAACCACAGATCATTGTCATAAACCAGCGAAAAGCCGCGAGCTACGCCGCATTCGTCATGTGGTTAAGGAGGACGACCAGCCGCTGACGGCCGGCCGTCATTCCCCGAGTTGGCCCTTGTAGTCGAGTTGGGCGAAGTCGGCCGCCAGCAATGGCGCGGCGAAAGATGTGGCGAGCACCAGCTCTCGTCGACGGTTCCCGATCTCGGTCCCATGCCGGTGACATTCGGTACGCGCCAGAGCTTTGGCCAAGAGGCCGACACCCTGCGCATATCCCGATCCATTCACCCTCGCGGCAGATCGTGCGAGGTCACGTCGGCGATTGCTTTTTTGACCCGGATCGTCTCGATTTTCTCGCCGGGACGCATTATGCCGATCACCGTTTCGATCTCGGGACAGCCATTTTTGCGGCATGCCAGCTCCGTGACGGACACGACGACATCGTCATCGAGCCCGCAAGCCCTGCGAACCCAGAGCTTGATCTGTCTGGTCTTCTCCGGAAGGGCAAGGCCGCGCGGGGCGAGTGGGTTCGCGAGACGGTTCATATCCAATCCCGTCCCGAAGACGAAGGCGCTCGGCAACGGGATAAAGGACGCGCGCTGTCGTCGGCCTTGCCCCTATGCATTCAGCGCCACCAGGGAGTCCATTTCGGCGCGGCATTTGAGGAAGCCGTCTTCGATCAGGTCTTTGGGCAGGTTGCGGCCGATAAATACCAGGCGGCTGACGCGCTTCTCCCCCTCTTTCCAGGGGCGCTGGTGGTCGCCTTCGAGCAGCATGTGGACGGCCTGAACGACAAAGCGGTGTTCATCGCCCTTGAACGCCAGGATGCCTTTCATGCGCAGCATGTCGATGCCGAATTTCTGTGTGATCATCTGGATCCACGGCAAGAACTTGCGCGGATCGATCGACGCTTCGGTGACGAGAGAGAAGCTGGTGACGTGATCGTCATGCACATGGTCGTGGCCCGCGTCGAGAAAGTCCGGCTCGACTTCGAGCACGCGGTTCAGATCAAACGCGCCGCGATCCAGAACCTCGTCGAGTGGAACGTTGCAACGTATGGAATGCTTGATCGCAGCCGTCGGGTTGATCCTGCGAATGCGCGCCTCCACTGCCTTGAGTTCGGCCGGCGCCACCAGGTCGGTCTTGTTCAGTATGACGATATCGGCGAAGGCGAGTTGCTCCTGCGCCTCATGCGCATGATCCAGTTCGCCGAGGAGATGCTTGGCATCGGCGACGGTGATGATCGCGTCGAGTGTCGTCTTCTGCCTGACATCGTCGTCGACGAAGAAGGTCTGGGCGACGGGGGCGGGATCGGCAAGGCCGGTCGTCTCGATCAGGATGGCGTCGAAACGGTCCCTGCGCTGCATCAAGCTCTCAATGATCCGGATCAGGTCGCCGCGCACCGTGCAGCAGATGCAGCCGTTGTTCATCTCGAAGACTTCTTCGTCGGTATCGACGATGAGGTCGTTGTCGATGCCAATCTCGCCGAACTCGTTGACGATCACGGCGTAACGCTTGCCGTGCTGTTCGGACAGGATGCGGTTGAGCAGCGTCGTCTTGCCGGCGCCGAGGTAGCCGGTAAGAACCGTGACGGGCATTTTCTGGGAGGCTTCAAGCGGCATAGTCGTCTCCGGATGTTGGATTGTTGCGGATTGAAGCTGGGTCAGGCGCGAGCCGATTGGATCGCCCGTAGACGGAAGGCCGGCGTCTGTTCAATGCGCGCAAGCCTCGCATAGACCCGAAAGCTCCACCGTGGCCGAGTTGGTTTGGAAGCCCTGCCGTCGGGCAATCCGGCGCAGCACCCGCTCCAATGCCGGGTCATGAACCTCACTTGCCCGCCCGCAATTCGCGCAGATTGCAAAGGCGGCGCGGCCATGGGTGCCGCATTCGCTGTGGACGCAGAGCGCAAACGCGCTCAGGCTCTCGATCCGGTGAACCAGGCCCTGCTCGACGAGCCGATCCAGAGCGCGATAGATCTGTAGCGGTGAGCGGAGCCCTTCCTGGCGAAGAAGTCCAAGCAGTTCATAGGCCCCCATCGGCCTCTCGGAGCGCGTCAGCGCGTCGAGCACCAGCTGCTGGTTGCGTCCAGGCATCCGCTGTTCCCTCGTATTCCAGGCAGTTTCGAGCACAATGGCGGGCGTCAGTTATAGTATAACATTTTGGATTGACGAGCGTGATAACATAACATAACGGATCGTCAAGGGCGGGGCTGACTTCGATGGCTCCCGCGGAGATGGATCGAATGGCTGCCTGTGCTGATCTTTCAAGACCTGACACTTCAAATCCTGACGCTGGGGCCACAACAGCGCGCCTCGATGGGATCGTGCAGGACGACGATCATTTGTCGGCGGGCACGATCCACATTCCCTTTTATCTCTGCCAGGGCGCGCGGCTGCTCGCGACGCGTCCGGCGCATCTCCCCCCCGAACCGCTTGAACAAAGGAGTCGATCGAATGTCCAGGACGCTAAAACTCGCCGCCGTGATAGGCGCTATAACAACGATGCCAATCGCTCCGTCGGTGGCCGCTGCCGAGAACCTCAGGGTTGTCGCCAGTTTCTCGATCATCGCCGATTTCGCCAAGAATGTCGGCGGCGATCGTGTCGACATCGTCACGCTGGTCGGCCCTAATGGTGACGCCCATGTCTACGAACCAAAGCCGGCCGACGCGGCAACCGTCGGTTCGGCCGACGTGGTGCTGGTCAACGGCCTCCAGTTCGAGGGCTTCCTCCAGCGTCTCGTCGAGGCGAGCGCCACCAAGGCGCCGATCGTGGAATTGACCAAAGGTGGCGAGGTGTTGCGCAACACCGAGGAAGAAGGTCATCACGATCAGGATCAAGCCGCCGAGGGCGGGGAAAAACACGCCGCGGCGGAAGAGGGCCATGAGGAAGGGCACCATCACCACGGCGAGTCCGATCCCCATGCATGGCAGTCCGTGCACAATGCCGAACTCTATGTGAAGAACATCGCCGACGCCTTCTGTGCCGCCGATGCAGCCGGCTGCGACACTTATCGGGCCAATGCCGAATCATACGGCCAGCAGCTCGAGGCACTGGAAGCGGAGATCAAGGCTGCCGTAGCTGAGATACCCGAGGACAAGCGCACGATCATCACCTCCCACGACGCCTATGGCTATTTCGAACACGAATACGGCATAAAATTCCTGGCACCGGAGGGCGTCTCCACCGAATCCGAGGCTTCAGCCTCCGACGTCGCGGCCCTGATCAAACAGATCAGGCAAGACAGGGCTTCGGCAATCTTCGTGGAGAACGTCACCAATCCGCGCCTGATCGAGCAGATCGCCAGCGAGACGGGCCTGAAAGTCGGCGGCGAACTCTACTCCGACGCCCTGTCGGACAAGAACGGTCCGGCTGCGAGCTATCTCGAGATGATGCGGCACAACATCACGACGATCAAAGGCGCGATCCTCGGAAGCTGACCGCCAGCCCTGTGATGGAAAGGCGGAGCAATCCGCCTCTTCGTCGATCACCAATAGTTATGTAATAACATTCAAGGAGAATATCGTGAGGACAAATTGGGCGTCAGCCACGGCCATCGCGCTGCTTGTGTCCCTATCAACAAGTGCTGCCCATGCCGAGGAGGTGACCGCATGGCGCCTCTTCATCTCGGACCACGCGGACCCGAAGGTGACCGTAATCGATGCGATCGATGGCGAAAAGCTCGACACGTTCGAGATCAAAGGGCCGGCGTCGCTCCATCGCAGCGAAAGCGGCAGGACCGTGTTTGCCGTGCAGGGCTCGGCCGGCGTCGTTGCCGGGATCGCGAGCGGCATTTCCTTCGAGGACCACGGCGAGCACGGCGACATCGACGTCGAAGCGCCGAAACTTGCCGGCGTCGAGATCACAGGCGAGAAGCCGTCGCATTTCGTCGAGCATGACGGAGACTTCGCCGCTTTCTTCGACGGCGAAGGTGTCGCCCGCATCATCTCCGAAAAATCGGTCCTGGAAGGCAAGCCGGATTTCAGGGAAGTGAAGACCGACGCGCCGCAGCATGGCGTCGCAGTCGCCTATGGCTCCCATGTCCTGCTTTCGGAGCCGAACCGGGAGAAGCCGGACGAACTCCCGGTCGGCATCAGGGTCGCTGACAAAGCCGGCGCGCCGATCGGCGGCATCCACGCCTGCCCAGACCTCCACGGCGAGGCGTCTTCCGGCAATATCCTGGCTTTCGCCTGCGCGACCGGCCTGCTTGTCGTCAGCCATGGCGACAGCAGCCCGGCGATCCGTCATCTGCCCTATGCCGACAGCCTGCCGGATGGCAAGACGACGACGCTGATCGGCGGCAGAGGCCTGCAATATTTCCTCGGCAACTACGGCGCCGACAAGGTGGTGCTGATCGATCCGACGATCGAGAGCGACGCATTCCGGCTGATCGACCTTCCGACGCGCCGCGTGCATTTCGCGGTCGACCCCGTTCGCGCAAAATTCGCCTACGTCTTCACCGAGGACGGCCAGCTTCACCAACTCGACGTGGTCAAGGGGGAGATCGCAAACTCGCTCAAGCTGACCGACCCCTATTCGATGGACGGTCACTGGAGCGATCCGAGGCCGCGTGTCGCGGTCGCCGGCGACAAGATCGTGGTCACCGATCCCCTGCAAGGCGTGCTGCATGTCGTTGACGCGACGTCGTTCGAGAAAACCGGCGACATTGCCGTCGAAGGCAAGCCCTTCAACATCGTTTCCGTCGGCGGCTCCGGTCAGACCCACGAAAGCGAATAGTCGCTCCTCCCAAGCGGCTGCCGCGCGTCCGGCCCATTCCTTCTCGGGCCGGACGCATCTTCTCCAACTCGCAAGGGAACCATGCTCGAGACACAGCAATGGGCGCATCGTCCGGCACCGATTGCAATTCAGCCAAGCCGTGCTGGGATCAGTCCGCGCAGTGAATTGCCGACGAACAGCGCTTTGGCCGACTTCAGATCATCCAGGCTGTAGATTGCTTCGCGTGCGCGGCCTTCGTCCAGCAATTCGCCGCGCAACACGCCAGGCAGCAAGCCGCAATCGAGCCGCGGTGTTGCCAGCGCGCCGTCGCCGAAATCGGCAAACAGATTGGTGATCGTGCCCTCACAGAGTTCGCCGCGCTCGTTGGCCAAGAGAACCTCGTCGGCCCGGCTGATCAGATATTCGGCGCGCGCCCGCTGATAGGTGTCCCGGCGGCTCGTCTTGTGGCGCAGCAGCGTGTCGCTTGATTGAAGCCGCACCCGCGCCAGTTGCAGCCTCCAGACCTTGTCGGCCGCGTGCGGCTCATAAGGCAGCGCCGAGACCGTCACCTTGCCGCTGCGCGACAGGACCAGGCGTGTGCGCAAGGCCATGTCAGGCCGGTCGACGGCGTTCCTGAGCATCTCGCCGACCTTCTGCGGATCGCAGGCAAAACCCAGTTCGGCCGCCGAGCCATAAAGGCGTGCCAAATGGCGGTCGAAACGGAGAAAGCCCTGGCCCGGCTGCCAGCGCATGGTTTCGATCAGCTCGAAATCGGCGGTGTTCCCGTCGCGTAGCGCGCTTTCAGCAGGCACTCCTGATACTCCTCCTCGGCCGTCGAATCGAAGACGACGCCGCCGCCGACATTGTAGACGGCCTCGCCGCTGGAAAAGAGCGATATGGTGCGGATCGCCACCGAAAAGCGCATCGTGCCGCCGGGCGCGATCCAGCCGATGGCGCCGCAATAGACGTCGCGCGGCGTGGCTTCCAGATCGTGCAGGATTTCCATGGCGCGGATTTTCGGGGCGCCGGTGATCGAACCGCATGGAAACAGCGCAGCGAATATCCGGCGGATGGTGAGGTCGGGCAACAGCTTGGCCCGCACGCGGCTCACCATCTGGTGGACGGTCGGGTAGCTCTCGATGCGGAAAAGCTCCGGCACCTCCAGCGTGCCGACTTCGCTGATCAGCGAAATGTCGTTGCGCAGGAGATCGACGATCATCCGGTTCTCAGCCTGGTTCTTCTCGTCATTGAGCAAGAACGTCTTCAGCCGCTTGTCCTCCGCCTTGGTCGCGCCGCGCGGGGCGGTGCCCTTCATCGGATGCGTCTCGATCATGCCTGCGGCGTCGATCTCGAAGAACAGTTCCGGCGAACGCGACAAGACGACCGGATCGCCGAGCGCGATCAACGCGCCGTATTTCACCGGCTGGCGCTCCGTCAGCGCGTCGAAGGCGGCCAGCGGATCGCCCGACCATTGCGCATGAACCGGAAAGGTCAGATTGCCCTGATAGCAATCACCCTTGCGAATGTGATTGTGGAGTCGGGCAAAGCGTTTTGCGTAGTCTTCCGAAGTCCAGGCGGCCCTGGCGTTGAAGATCGGGCCGTTGGTCGACGGCGCGTTGCCGGGCACAACCGGCTGTTCGACAGGCGCGTCGAAAATCCCCAGGCAGACAAGCGGGGCGCGGCGTCCGCCCGGCAGCAGCGGAACGAGCTTCGGTTCGAGCAGGTAGCCGGCCTCGTAGGAGAAATAGCCGGCCAGCCATTTGCCGGCGTCATGCGCGGCCTGCGCAATGTCCAGCGCCGGCAGGAAATCCTCTGCCTCATGCGCCACGATGATGTCGGCCGGCTGGTCGAAGACGAGCTGATGAGCGCGCTCGTCATTTCGAAAAATTGCAGAGGGCAGGGGCATGGGACTCGGATGCTGCGATCGGTGACGCCAGCTATCGCTCTATATGGCGGCTCGATCGCGCGCAATCGAGAGACCGGCGTCTCAAGACGCAAACGCAGCTAGTGCAAAAGCAAACCGGCGGCACCTCGCGGGCGTCGCCGGTCCCTTATGTGCTCGATGCCGGCAGGCAATTCAGGTGTTGCTCCCGGTCCCCGCGTTCGGGAAGCGGCGCGCGAATTCCTCCTCATCGCCGGCGGCAAGCAGTTTCGCCTGCTCGATCCAGCGCTCACGCTCGATGCGGCCGTCGAAGTTCAACGTCTCCTCGATCCGCTTGACGTCGGCGGCCGTCCAGGCCGCGATTTGCGCATAGGTCGTCACTCCGAGCCCGTGGAGCAATCGCTCGTTGGCCGGACCGATGCCGATCAGGCGGCGCAGATTGCTGGCTTTGCCCACCGCCGCCTTTGTTGTCGCGGCTTTCTTTGCCGCTGGCGCAGCGCTCTTTGGTGCATCACTGGTTTTCGATGCGGGAGGTTTTGGCGCACTTGCCTGCGACTCACTTGCCTGCGACGCGCTCGCTTTCGACGCACTCGTTTTCGATGCACTGCCCTTCGGCGCGGCTGCCGCCTTCACGGCCGCCGGTTTCTTGGACGTGGTCTTTGCCGGCCCGGACCTTGCCGGCCCGGTCTTGGCCGGCGTCGTCTTGGCGGGCGTCGTCTTGGCGGGCGTCGTGTTGGCCGGCGCGGATGTCGCCATCAATGCCGGCGGTGCCGGGATTGCTGCCTTTGTCGCACCGGTCTTGGTGCCTTGCGCCTCGCCCAACTGGCGCTCCAGGTCGGCGCGGGCGCCGCGGCATACTTCCAGCTCACGGGTCAGGCGGTCGGCGTCGGCGCGCAGCCTGTCGCGCTCGCTGCGGGTGCGGCCCATGTCACCGCGCAGGCTGTCGAGATCGCCACGCGGGCGTCCCCAGATGAACCAGCCAGCCAACACACCTACCAGGAACGCCAGGAGCATGTAGAAAAAAGTGCCCATTGTCTCTCTCCAGTCCGATCCATCTGCCGTGGCCTGGGACCTTGGCACAAGGACCATTCAATGGTGGCTCCGCTGCTCGTGGAACAGCCGGCTTAAATCGCGCTGTCGGCGACCGGCTTTCCTGCCATGGCCAACGGCGCTGTCGCAATCGTCGAAGCGCCGTGACCGGCCGAAGATTTGGCCGCGCCGACTGAGCTTGAGGCGGGACGCTATCATACAGCTTCCGGAAAGCTAACGGAAAAATTCCACGGAGAGTTATTTAAGAACAGGTATTTAGCGCAAGAATAGAATGGCCTCAATATGCACTGCGGCTAAACTGTTCTGTCGAACCTGGCTGTTCAGCGCTGTGCGTCAATTGTCCAAAGCTTCGAGCTCGTCGATCAGCCCGCCGATCACGCCAAGTCCGATCTGCCAGAAAGCAGGATCGGTGGCATCAAGACCGAAGGGAGCCAGGAGCTCGGAATGATGCTTGGTGCCGCCGGCGCGCAGCATGGCAAAATATTTGTCCTGAAAGCCACGCTCTGCATTCTGATAGACCGCATAGAGCGAATTCACCAGGCAGTCGCCGAACGCATAGGCGTAGACGTAGAAAGGCGAATGGATGAAGTGTGGAATATAGCTCCAGAAGACCTCGTAACCCTCGCGCAGCTTGATCGCCGGCCCGAGGCTTTCCGCCTGCACCTCCAGCCAGAACTGGCCGAGTCTGTCCGATGTCAACTCGCCGTTTTTGCGCTCGGCATGCACCTTGCGCTCGAACTCGTAGAAAGCGATCTGGCGCACGACCGTGTTGATCATGTCCTCGACCTTCTGGGCAAGCATGGCCTTGCGCTCGCGCTTGTCGGTGGTCTGGTCCAGCAGCGAGCGGAACGTCAGCATCTCGCCGAAGACGGACGCCGTCTCGGCCAGTGTCAGCGGCGTCGAGGCCATCAGCGCGCCCTGGCTTGCGGCGAGCACCTGATGCACGCCGTGGCCAAGCTCATGCGCCAGCGTCATCACGTCGCGCGGCTTGCCCATGTAGTTGAGCAGGACATAGGGATGCGCCGACGGCACGGTCGGATGCGCGAAGGCGCCCGGCGACTTGCCAGGCCTTACCGGCGCGTCGATCCAGTTGCGGTCGAAGAAAACCCGGGCAATCTCCGCCATATCAGGTGAAAAGCGCTGATAGGCGGAAAGCACCGTGTTCTTGGCCTCGTCCCAGCCGATGATCGCTTGCGGGGTTTCCGGCAACGGCGCGTTGCGGTCCCAGTGGTTCATCACTTCCATGCCGAGCCAGCGCGCCTTCATCGCGTAGTAGCGGTGTGACAGGCGCGGGTAAGCGTCACGAACGGCTGAGGCCAGGGCATCCACCACGCTGCGCTCGACGCGGTTGGCGAGATGACGCGAATCGGCAATGTCGGCGAAGCCGCGCCAGCGGTCGGAAATCTCCTTGTCCTTGGCCAGCGTGTTGGTGATCAGCGTGAACGTGCGCAGATTCTTGCGGAAGGTTGCGGCCAGCGCTTCAGAAGCCCGGCGGCGCACCTCGCCATCGGCGTGCTGGAGGCGGTTCAGCGCCGGCTCCAGGGTCAGCTCTTCGCCATCGATGTCGAAGCGCAGATCGGTCATCGTCTCATCGAACAAGCGGTTCCAGGCGCCGCGTCCGGTAATCGACTTCTCGTGGAGAAGCTGCTCGACCCGGTCTTCGAGCTGGTAGGGTTTGTCCATGCGCAGATCAAGCACCCACGGCCGGTAGTGAGCGAAGGCAGGATCGGCAGCAAGCGCGGTTTCGATCGCGGCATCGTCGACAAGATTCAGTTCGAGCGCGAAAAACAGAAGATGCGCGCTGGCGTCGGTCATCTTCTCCTGAATGTCGCCATAGAGCTTGGCGCGCTGCGGATCCGTGGTGTTGCCGGCGTAGATCAGTCCGGCATAGGAGACGATCCGGCCAATCAGTTCCTCCAGCGCCTCATAGGCGGCAAGCGCCTCGCCCAGCCTGCCGCTGTCGGCACGCTCCGCCTCGGCGGCGAGCGTGCCTTTCCAGCGGCTCTCGAAGCTGATGGCATCGGCGAGCGCCTTGGCGATGTCGCGTTTCAGCTCGGGGGCGTCCATGCCGGAATAGAGATCGGCGAGATCCCATTCCGGCAGATCACCAAGCTCCGCCGCGCCCTGACCGGACGCCGCCGCCGCAAGCTGCCGACTAAAAACCATGCTCATTGCCGACACTTTCCAGATTGTCAAAGGGCCAAAGAATCAAGGGGATGAGAAAGCCGGTCAAATCCTAAGCAATTCGTTCACCGGGTTTTTTGAAATCTTATTTAGAACCCTGTGCCAGGATGATCCATAGGGTTCCCCATTGGGTGGGCACAGTGGGGTGGGCATATTGGGCGAGCATCGTTGAACCAGTCATGACAGGTTCCATTCTCATAGTCGATGACGATCCCGTGCAGCGCAGGCTGCTCGAGGCGGCGGTGACGAAATTCGGCCACAGCGCGATCATCACGGATGGCGGCGAGGCCGGTCTCGATGCGCTCGACGGGCCCAAGGCGCGCGACGTGTCGGTGGTCATCCTCGACCTCGTCATGCCGGGCCTCGACGGCATCGGCGTGCTGAAGGCGATGCGTGAGCGCGGCATCCAGGTTCCGGTCATCGTGCAAACCGCCCAGGGCGGCATCGAAACCGTCGTTTCGGCCATGCGTCACGGTGCTTTCGATTTCGTCGTCAAGCCGGCATCTCCCGACAGGCTGCAGGCATCGATCGGCAACGCGCTCAAAGTCGAGGCGGTCGAGGGGGAAGTGAAGCGCACGTCGCGGCGGCGCGGCGGCCATCTGACCTTCAAGGACATGATCACGCACAGTCCGGCGATGGACCGGGTGATCCGTCTCGGCCAGAAGGCGGCCGCGTCCAACATCCCGATCCTTATCGAAGGCGAATCCGGGGTCGGCAAGGAGCTGGTGGCGCGCGCCATCCAGGGCAGCGGCGATCGCCGCTCCAAACCGTTCGTCACCGTCAATTGCGGCGCCATCCCCGACAATCTGGTCGAATCGATCCTGTTCGGCCACGAGAAGGGCTCGTTCACCGGCGCCACCGAAAAACACACCGGCAAGTTCGTCGAGGCGCATTCGGGCACGCTGTTCCTCGACGAAATCGGCGACCTGCCGCTCGACGTGCAGGTCAAGCTGCTGCGCGCCGTGCAGGACGGTGAGGTCGATCCGGTCGGCGGGCGGTCGACCGTCAGGGTCGACATCAGACTGATCTCGGCGACACACCGCAATCTTCTGCAGCAGGTCAAGGACGGCAAGTTCCGCGAGGATCTGTTCTACCGCCTGAACGTCTATCCGATCTTCGTGCCGCCGCTGCGCGACCGTCGCGACGACATTCCGTATTTGGTCGAGCATTTTCTGGACAAGGTCGCGCCCACCGGTCCACGTCATCGCCTGCACGGCATTTCAGCTGCGGCGCTCGCCATGCTGCAGGCCTACGACTGGCCGGGAAACATCCGCCAGCTGGAAAACGCCGTCTTCCGGGCCTCGGTGCTTTGTGAAGGCGATGTGCTGACCGAGGAGGAGTTTCCGCAGATCCGGGCGCAGGTCGAGGGCACCGTCAACCTCGATGCGCATGACTGGTTGCCCGCGTTGCCTTTGGTCACCGAGCCGCTGGGCGAGGGCGCCAATAATGGCATCGCTGTGACCGAGCTCGATCCGCCTGCCAGGCAGCAGCCCCGCTTCGGCACGCTGCGGGCGCTGGACGAACGCGGCAATGTGCGGGCGCTGGCCGATGTCGAACTCGAAATGATCAAGCTCGCCATCGACCATTATAACGGCCAGATGAGCGAAGTTGCCCGCCGTCTCGGCATCGGCCGCTCGACGCTTTACAGGAAGCTCAAGGAATATGGCATCGATCCGGAAACGGGCCGTATCGACCGGCTTGCTTCCTGACAGGCAAGCCCGGACCAGCTTGCCAACCTGGCATCAGGACAATCGACAGTCGCGAATCGGGCGTGACGCGGTCGGGACGCGCTTGCGGCAGTATTCACGCATTGAGGCGTCTGGTAACAGATCGTGTTCAGGCAAAGCCAGAAACATGATCTAAACCAGCAGTTTACCAAGAAACCCCGTGCAATATTTTTGACGGGATATCGCCACGGTGTTACCGCATTTCGGCTTCAATAAGCGATGATTAACCATTAGGATCGATATTCGGATGTGAACACCACCGCATCCGTTGGTCAAATCCGGGGACAAACGGCAGCCTGCAAGGCCTTTTGATTTGAACAAAGTCGAACGACACACAAACGGGCGGCACTATCACATGAGCGCCTGGCCGAGATGGCTGGCAGCGGTGATTTTCGCCTTAGGCTTCCTTACAGCGGCTGCGACCGGCGCCAGCGCCCAGACACGTTCGCTGAAACTCTACAACCTGCACACCAAAGAGAAGGCGGAGATCGTCTTCAAGCGCGGCGGCCGCTACGATCAGGCGGGTCTGAAAAAGATCAACGTCATCCTGCGTGACTGGCGCCGCAACGAACCGACCAAGATGGATCCGCGCCTGCTCGACCTGGTCTGGGAGGCTTATAGGCAGAGCGGCGCCCGCGACTATATCCAGGTCGTGTGCGGTTATCGCTCGTCGTCGACGAACTCGATGCTGCGCAGCCGCAGCAGGGGCGTTGCCAAGAAAAGCCAGCATACGCTCGGCAGGGCCATGGATTTCTACATTCCCGGCGTGCCGCTGAAGAAACTGCGCGACATCGGTCTGCGGATGCAGGGTGGCGGCGTCGGTTATTATCCGAGGTCCGGCTCGCCCTTTGTCCACATGGATGTCGGCAATGTGCGGCACTGGCCCGGCATCAGCCGCCAGGAACTGGCGCGCGTGTTCCCCAACGGCAAGACGCTGCATGTGCCGAGCGACGGCAAGCCGTTGCCCGGCTATTCACAGGCGCTCGCCTCGTACAAGGCGCGCAAGGGCGCCGGCGCTCCCGCCATCGAAATGGCCAGCGCGGGTGGCGGTGCCAAAAGATCCGGCGGTCTGCTGGCGGCTTTCTTCGGCGGCGGTGAAGACGAGGCCGATGACAGCGCCGATGCGGTGGCCGCGCCAACGCCGAAGTCAACCAATGTGAAGGCGGCGAGCGTGAAGCTGGCGAACGCCAAGCCGGCGCCGGCCGCCAGGGACAGCAAGCTTCCGGGCATTGCCATCGTGTCGCCTGAGGATGCGAAGCGCGCCGAGATTCCGCAAATCGCCGATGCGCCTGCTCCCGAACCGGAGGAGGACACGCCGGAAACGATCATCGCGGCGCTGCCGGCGCGCAGCGTGCCGCTGCCCGATTTCGCCCCGCGGCCGAAGGCCGATGTCGCTCAGCCGCCCGAAAACGTTCCGTTCGGCGTGGCGGATGCCACCGCCACCACCGAACAGGCGGTGACGACCGCGCAAGCGCCGGCGAACGCTCCCTTCGGCATGACCGAACCGTCCGTTGTCGCCGATGCGGCGCAGGTTGCCGCCAACAACATTCCGTTGCCGACCTGGCGCCCCAATCACTCGTTGCCGGCCGACCTTGCAGCGGCCGACCTTGCGCCGCAGGACAAGGCTGTGCTTCTGGCGCTGGCGGATACCGCCGGGCACGGCAAGACCGCTACCGATGTGTTCTCGGTGCTGCCGTCGGCTCGGCCCGATCTGGCCCAGCCCGAATTGGCCCAGCCTGACCAGGTCCAGTCTGCCGCAGTCCAGTCTGACGCGGTCAAAGCCGTCCTCGAACGGGTCAGCGCAACCGACGAATACCAGGTCGCTTCGCTCTCCCAGCCAAGCGCGGTCCTCGGTGAGCTGGCGAAGGGCAATGCCGCATCGCCGCGTGAGGCTGTCTTTGCCCGCCCGGCTGGCTCCGATCCGGCCGCGGCGATCGGCACGGGTGTGAAGACCACCCGCAAGGCAGCCAGGGCAACCGCCCGTGACCTGAAGCCTGGTCCCAAGTCCGTGGTAGTCGCCGCAGAGCCGACGGCGGCGCGCTGGGCGTTGAACAGCGGCGAGAATGTCGCCACCGTCTCCAGCGCGACGACGGCGCAGCGCTACGCCTACAATATCGTGCACACGCCCCCAACCGAAGTCTATACCGTGGGATTCCAGGCGGACGATCAGTTGGCCGACGCCAACCGGTTCACCGGCAAAGCCGTCAAGTTCCTGTCGGTCGCCCGCTTCAGGACCGAGTAGCGGATCGACCAACCAATAAAAAAAGCCGCGCCGGTAACCCGCGCGGCTTTTTTTATGCATGTCTAGGATTGGCCGAACCATCCTTCCACTTCGTCATCCCAGGGCGAAGCAAGGAGCGAAGCGACGCGGCGCAGACCCTGGATTCCATGCCGTTACGCCAGCCGAAGAATGCAACGGTTCAGACCGAACGCTGCCACTCCGTTCCGCGAAAGCTCAAACCATTCTGGATTGGTCTTCTCGATCAGCTCGATCTTCCAGTGGCGCGCCCAACGCTTCAGCGATTTTTCGCGCTGGATGGCGTCACGACCAGGCGCCGCACGCCGTAGCGGCTGGTGAAGCGCGAGCCTTCGCCGGATTTGTGCTCCGGCATGCGGCGGCCAAGATCGTTGGTGACGCCGATGTAGATCGTGCCTGGAAGGGTAACTGCCACCGTTGCGAATGCAGGCGCCGTTCTGGGCCGTTGCATTCTTCGGCTGATATCACGGGATGGATCCCAGGGTCTGCGCCGCGTCGCTTCGCTCCTTGCTTGCCCTGGGATGACGAAGACGTGGTGGCTTATGGCTAATCGCAAAGCCTCGAGATTGGCAGGAGGAGATCGGTCGGCGGGAACCATCACGCCTCCTTCAGGCTCAGTCAAAGAACCAGATCCTTTGTGCAGACGAACTATCGCCCGAGCTTGCTCGCGGCGCGCGCCAGGGCTTCGATTTCGTCCCATTTGCCGGCCTTGACCAAATCGTCCGGCGCCACCCAGGAGCCGCCGACGCAGATGACGTTAGGCAGGCTCAGATAGTCGCTGGCGTTCTTGTCGGTGATGCCGCCGGTCGGGCAGAATTGGACATCGGCGAGCGGCGAGGCGAATGCCTTGAGCGAGGCGATGCCGCCCGACTGTTCTGCCGGGAAGAATTTCAGGAAGCGCAGGCCTGCCTCGCGGGCGGCCATGATCTCACCGGGCGTGATGGCGCCGGGCAGCAACGGAACGTCGCTGTCCTTCGCCGCCGCCAGAAGCTCGCGGGTGATGCCGGGGCTGACGATGAACTTCGATCCGGCTGCCGCCGCCGCGTCGAACTGGCTGATGTCCAGAATGGTGCCGGCGCCGACGATGGCGTCCTCGACCTCGCTTGCCACGAGCCGGATCGCCTTGAGCGCATCAGCGGTCCGCAGCGTGATCTCGATCGCCGGCAGGCCGCCGCGCGCCAGCGCGCGCGCCAGCGGCACGGCATCGGCGAGATTGGCGATCTTCAGCACCGGGATAACCGGTTGGCCGTTGAGGAGCGACAGGAGCTTTTCGGTCTTGCTGGGCATTTGTCGTCTCTCCGGTATTGATCCGTTCAATCGGTTAGCAGAAGGCCGGTTTTCTGTCCACGAAGCGAAGCGTGTCGCGATGTCACGCGCTGCCGGCAAGTCCGTCAGACCGGCCGTCAAGGCCACCAAGGAGAGGCTGCTCCGCGCGGCGGCCTTGAATCGGCTTTCATGAGCGTTTAGTGGCTTCGGCGATGACACTGCCCAATCAACCCCTGCGCGTTGCCGCGCTCTACAGGTTTGCCCGGCTCGACGACTTTGAGGCGTTGCGCGCGCCGCTCGCCGCCTTTTGCTGCGGACGCGGTATCAAGGGCACGCTGCTGCTGGCGCATGAGGGCATCAACGGCACGGTCGCCGGCAGCGAAGCTGACATAGCCGCGCTCATCGATCATCTCGAATCCATCGAAGGTCTCGCCGGTCTCGAGGTCAAGTACAGCAGCGCCGCGCAGATGCCGTTTCACCGCATGAAGGTGCGGCTGAAGCGCGAGATCGTCACCATGGGTGTTGGGGATCTCGATACGGCGGCAAGCGCCGGCACCTATGTCGCACCGGCCGACTGGAACGCGCTGATATCGGATGTGGACACGATCGTCATCGACACGCGCAACGCCTACGAAGTATCGATCGGTACGTTCAAGGGAGCGGTCGACCCCGCGACAACGAGCTTTCGCGAATTCCCGGCCTGGGTCGAGCAGCATCGGGCCGAGCTCGTCGGTCGCAAGGTGGCCATGTTCTGCACCGGCGGCATACGCTGCGAGAAGGCAACGGCCTATGTGAAGTCGCTCGGCTTCGAGGATGTGTTCCATCTCAAGGGCGGTATCCTGAAATATCTCGAAGAGGTGCCTGCCGAGCAAAGCCTCTGGCAGGGCGAGTGCTTCGTCTTCGACGAACGCGTCTCGGTGTCGCACGGCTTGATCGAGGGTGAGGCCGAACTTTGCCGCGCCTGCCGGTATCCGCTGACCGGGCAGGACCTGCTGTCGTCGACATACGCCGCCGGTATCTCATGCCCGCATTGCTACGATGTCCGTTCCGACGAGGATCGCGCCCGCTACGCCGAGCGTCAACGCCAGGTCGAGCTGGCGCAAGCGCAAGGCAGGGCTCCGCATATCGGACGTTAAAGCGACCTGCGTCCGCTTGGACGCACAAAGTACGCTCTAACATTTTGAATCCATAAATCGTGCCTTCCGAAAATCGATTCCGATTTTCGGCCCAACGCGTTGGACAAGGCAGATCCTGACATCATCTCGTTTGTGCCATCACCGGCAAAGCGCCCATCCGTCATTGTAATGTCCATATGCGGGGCCTACCTGTTCAACGTCCGAAAACCTGCCCGGCGCTTTCGGCCGGCCAATTCTGGAGGCATTGATGTTCGATCCCAAGAAGCTCCTCAACGATCTGCTCGGCTCGCAAATTCCCGGAACCGGGTCGACCGTGCGCGACAAAGGGGGTCAGGCGGTGCAGATGGCCAAGGACAATCCGCTGGCCGCTGGCGCGCTGGCCGCGGTGCTGCTCGGAACCGGCGCTGGCCGTCAGGTCGCCGGCACGGCGGTGAAGCTCGGCGGCCTGGCCGTGGTCGGCGGCCTCGCTTACAAGGCCTACCAGAACTACAAGAACGGCAAGGCGCCGGCTGAAACGCAAGTTGCCGGTGAACCGGAATTGCTGCCGCCGCCCGCCGACACCAGCTTTCATCCCTCGCAGGCGCCGCAAGGCGAGGACGAATTCACCCTGACCCTGGTGCGCGCGATGATTTCGGCGGCGAAGGCCGACGGCCATATCGACGACGACGAACGGCAAAAGATCGCCGGCAAGCTCAGCCTCGCGGGCATCGACGCCGACGCGGAGAAATTCCTGTTGTCGGAACTGGAAAGGCCGCTCGACCTGGATACGCTGGTCGCCGGCGCCCAAACCGACGCCCAGAAGCTCGAGCTCTACACCGCCTCGCGCCTCGCCATCGATCCGAATACACGTGCCGAACGCGGCTATCTCGATCTGCTCGCCGGCCGCCTAAGCTTGCCCGATGCCCTGCTCGACCATGTCGAGGCGACAGTGTCGGCGGCAAAAGTGCCGGCGCCAGAGGTGCCGGGATCGGGCAAGGCAACCGCCAATTCGCGCTGGTAGGCTTCAGGGCCGCGGAGAGCGGGAATCCGGCGTCCATTCGCGTTAATGTCTCGTTTACCCAGGAAGCGCATGATTTTAAGCAGTCGGATCGGCTTTCCTCCTCCCAGCCGGTTCAGATCAGGGCGGCCGCCAATGGCCGCCCTTTTTGTCGCAGCCGGTTAGCGCATGAGCCGAAATCGGAATCGATTTTTGCAGGCGATCATGCGCAAATTCAAAATTGCTCAAAATCATGGTGCTATAGCGTCCTTGCGGGCATGCGGCGCTATAGGAGGACAGTTATGACAGACTACAAAACAGCCATCGTCACTGGCGCCGGCACGGGCATCGGTAAAGCCGTCGCCACGGCGCTGCTCAGGGCCGGCTGGAATACGGTGTTCTGCGGACGCCGCAAGCCGGTGCTGAACAAGGCAATCGCTGATGCCGGATCGACACAAGCCAAGGCGCTGGCGGTCGCCTGCGACATCAGCAAGGCCGACCAGGTCGACGATCTGTTCGAGACGGTGGCGGCGGCTTTCGGTCGTGTCGACCTGCTCTTCAACAATGCCGGCACGGGCTACAAGTCGACATTGATCGACGAGATCCCCGTCGAGGTGTGGGACGAAATTGTCGGGGTCAATCTCACCGGCTCGTTCCTGTGCGCCCGCGCCGCCTTCGGCGCCATGCGCAGGCAACAGCCGATGGGCGGCCGCATCATCAACAACGGCTCGGTGTCTGCCTACGCACCGCGTCCGGGTTCAGTGCCCTACACCGCGACCAAGCACGCCATTACCGGGCTGACCAAGACGCTGGCCCTGGACGGCCGGCCTTATGACATCGCCTGCGGCCAGATCGACATCGGCAACGCCTTGACCGACATGGCGCAGGCGATGACGGTCGGAGTACCGCAAGCCAATGGCTCCATCGCCGCCGAAGCGGTGATGGATGTCCAGCAGGTCGCCAATGCCGTCCTCCATATGGCCAGCCTGCCGCTCGACGCCAACGTGCTGTTCATGACCGTGATGGCGACGAAGATGCCGTATGTCGGGCGAGGGTGAGCGGCCGGTTCGCGTCAGCGAATTCATCGTTGCCAGTGGCACGATGAAAGGCCGGCGAACGCCGGGCGGACCCGGCCGGACGGCGTTCAATTTTGGCTAATGCATGTCGCGCAAAAGTGCGCAGCGGTTTTGCGATAACGACATGCATAAAACAAGAACTAAAGCGCGTCGCATCCTTCAAACGCGATGCGCTTTAGGACTGCGTCACCGAAAGCGGCACGCCCGGAAGATATAACGAAATAGGGCGGATTTCGTAGACGGCCGTCGGATTGACACGGCGAAAGTCGCGCGCGATCGCGATCGCGGCGTCGCGCGTGGCGCAGTCGACGACGTATAGTCCCAACAATTGCTCCTTGGTCTCGGCGAAGGGTCCGTCAATGACCATTCCGGCGCCTGGCCCGCGCAAGGTGCACGCGTCTTGGGTCGCCCCGAGCCGCGCCGCCGGGCCGAGGCTGCCATCCCGGTAAAGCCGTTCGTGGATATTGAGCAGGTCGGCCATCAGCGCCGCGTCCTCCTCCGGCGTCAGCGCCGTGATCACTTCTTCCACGTGATAGGCAAGGATGGCATAGAACATCTGACATCTCCTTTCGTCGGTCGCGTACCCGCCCTCACTTGCCCAGAAACGCCTTGATCCGTTCCAGCGCGCGCAGGATGTTCTCTTCGGAATTGGCGTAGGACAGCCTGATATAGCCTTCACCGAGAACGCCGAAATCAGGTCCGCCGATCAGCGCCACGCCGGCATCCTCAAGCAAAGCCGAGGCGAGTTTCTTGGCCTTCCAATCAGTTTTTGAGACATTAGGGAAGGCATAGAAAGCGCCTTTCGGCGTGATGCAGGAAACGCCCGGCAAAGCGTTCAGCCCTTCGACCACGACCTTCCTGCGGCGGTCGAAGGCGCGCATCATCTTGTCGACGTCGTCCTGCGGACCGTCGATGGCCGCGATGCCGGCATACTGGCTCGGCGCATTGACGCAGGACCAGCAATTGACCGCCAGCTTGCGCACCTTGTCGTAGAGGTGGGCGCCCTTGTCGCCGTTCGGCCAGATCGACCAGCCCATGCGCCAGCCGGTCATCGCCCAGGTCTTCGACCAGCCGTTGAGCACGATCAGTCGGTCGCGGATTTCGGGGAAATTGAGCAGCGAAAAGTGCGTCTCGCCGTCATAGGTCATCACGTCGTAGATCTCGTCGGAGAGGATGGCGACGTCCGGGTGCGCTTCCAGCCCCTTGACCAGCTTCTCGATCTCGGCGCGCGGGGTGACCCCGCCGGTCGGGTTGGCCGGCGAGTTGAGGATGAGCAGCCTGGTCTTCGGCGTGATCAGCGCCAGCGTCTCCTGCGCCGAGAAGGCAAAGCCGTTCTCCTCGCGCATCGGCACCGGTATCGGAGCAGCACCGGTGAACTCGATCATCGAGCGATAGATGGGAAAGCCGGGATCGGGATAGAGGATCTCGGCGTCCGGTTCGCCGAACATCAGGATCGCGGCGAACATGGTCGGCTTGCCGCCGGGCAGGATCATCACCGCCTCGGGCGACACCTCCACACCGGTTGTGGTCAGCGTGCGGCGCACCACCGCCTCGCGTGTCGCCAGCAGGCCGTTGGCCGGCGTATAGCCGTGGTGGCCGTCACGCAGCGCCTTGATCGCGGCCTCGACGATGTGCTGCGGCGTCTTGAAGTCGGGCTGGCCGATGCCGAGATTGACGATATCGCGGCCCTGATGGGCGAGCGCGGTGGCACGAGCCAGCACCGCAAAGGCGTTTTCCTCGCCGAGACGATCGAAGGCCGAAATCGTGTGGAGCATTTTTCCCGTCCCTGTGGTTCTTTCACCGAGCGAGCGTTTTTGTGAGCGTCCTTTCGCAAAGTCAAACGGATTGGAGCTTTGGGTGTCGGAAAATCTCAAGAATTGGCAACCGCGCCCGCGGCCGGAACGCAAGGTGCTGGAGGGGCGCACTGTCAGGCTTGAGCCGCTGACCTCCGAAAAGCATGGCGACGGCCTGTTCGAGGCGTCGTCGGTGCCTGATGTCGACGGCCGCTTCGCTTGGCTGCCCGATTATCCGCCGCAGACCCGCGCCGCCTTCCAGCCGTGGCTGGACAAGGCCGAAGCCAGCGAGGACCCGCTGTTCTTCACCGTCATCGACAAGGCCAGCGGCAAGGTCGCCGGACGCCAGACGCTGATGCGCATCGACCCTGCCTATGGCGTGATCGAGATCGGCAACATCTATTGGGGTCCGCTGATCTCGCGCAAGCCGGCGGCGACTGAAGCGCAATTCCTGTTCATGAAATACATCTTCGACGAGCTTGGCTATCGCCGCTACGAATGGAAATGCAACAACCGCAACGAGCCGTCGAAGCGCGCGGCGGAGCGTTTCGGCTTCAAGTTCGAGGGCATTTTCCGCCAGCATCTTGTGGTCAAGGGCGAAAACCGCGATACCGCGTGGTACTCGATCATCGACAAGGAGTGGCGGGCACTGCGCAGAGCCTATGAGGCATGGCTCGATCCGGGCAATTTCGATGGCGACGGCCGGCAGAAGCGACGGCTCGAGGACTTCCGCGCCGAGTTCGGCGCCTGACCATGATCCAGGACCACGATCCCGAAAAGTGAAGGCCGAGTTTTCGGGCAAGATCGTGGTCAAACAGGAAGAACCATGATCCCGAAAAGTGGAAGCCGGTGTTCGGGCAAGATCATGGGCAAACAGGAACACAGAGCCTCCCCACGGATTCTGCCGGGATGGATCAGCTCTGACAGGAGTTCGCAGATGGCGCATGGTACGCAAGGGCATGGTCACAGCCACGGCGCCGGTCATGTGCACGGCTCGACCGACAAGAAACGCGTGCTGATCGCGGCCTGCCTGACCGCCGGCTTCATGGTCGTGGAAGCGCTTGGCGGTCTCTTGACGGGATCACTGGCGCTGCTGGCGGATGCCGGCCACATGCTTGCCGACAGTATCGCGCTCGGCCTTGCCTGGTATGCTTTTCATCTGGCTGGCCGGCCGGCCACCGTTCGCCTCACCTACGGGTTCGGCCGGGTCAAGACGCTGGTCGCCTATACCAACGGCATCGCCATCTTCGCCATTGCGCTGTGGATCATCTATGAGGCCTGGGAACGCCTGCTGACGCCTGCGCCCGTGCTCGGCGGGCCGATGCTGGTCGTCGCGATCGCGGGTCTGCTGGTCAATATCGGCTGCTTCTTCGTGCTGCATGGCGGCGACCGCGACAGCCTGAACATGCGCGGTGCCATCCTGCACGTGCTCGGCGATCTGCTTGGCTCGGCGGCGGCGATCATCGCTGCGCTGATCATCCTGGCGAGCGGCTGGACGCCTATCGATCCGATCCTGTCCGTCCTTGTCTCGCTGCTGATCCTGTCCACCGCCTGGTCGCTGATGCGTGAAGCGGCCCATGTCCTGCTCGAAGGCGTGCCGGCGAGCCTCGATCGCGACCTGATCGCCAGGGACATAGAAGGGACGGTGAACGGCGTGCGCGAGGTGCATCACATGCATGTCTGGTCGCTTGACGGGTCAAGCAACATGGCGACCTTGCATGCTTGCCTCAACGATGGCGTCGATGCCCACAAAGCGGTCAGTGCCATCAAGAAGCGGCTTGCCGCGCATGGCATTGCCCACGCCACCGTAGAACCGGAATTCGGCCATTGCGCCGATGATAAGCATGATGGCGAGCACGACCATGCGCATGATGCGGGTCCGCATCATCGCCACTATCACTGATCCCAGGAGTTCCATGGCATGGTAACGAAGTTGACGAATCCCCGCCGTGTCAGGGCCGCGTGATGGATCGTGACACGCGCAATGCGGCGATCGGCGCGCTGTGGGTGCTGCTGCTGTTCGGCATCGCCGCCTACTATTTGCCAACCGTGATGCTGGCGGTCGGCCGCGTGTCGACCATTCTTGCCGCTATTATTGCCGCTGTCTTCATGGTGGCCATTTTCGTCGTGTTTTGGTTGCGTGGCCGCAGCCAGCGCAAAAAGGATCATTGATATGCGTGTTTTGATTACCGGCGCGGCAGGCATGGTCGGCCGCAAGCTCATCGCCCGGCTGGCGAAGGATGGAACGCTCAGCGGCCGGAAGGTCGCCGCGCTCGACCTTCACGACATCGTGCCGCCGCAGGCGCCGACACTGGATGGCGTCGACGTCACCATCCATACAGGCGATCTCGCCGCGGCGAGCGCGATGGAACGGCTGGTCGCGTCGCGCCCAGACGTGATCTTTCATCTCGCCGGCGTCGTGTCGGGCGAGGCGGAGGCCAATTTCGATCTCGGCTATCGCGTCAATCTCGACGGCACAAGGGCGCTGTTCGATGCCGTAAGACTGGCGGGGTTTGCGCCGCGCGTCGTCTTCACCTCGTCGATCGCCGTGTTCGGCGCACCGTTTCCGAACATTATATCAGACGAATTCCACCCGACGCCATTGACCTCCTACGGCACGCAGAAGCTGATGGGAGAAGCGCTGCTCGCCGATTATACGCGGCGCGGCTTCTTCGACGGCATCGGCATCAGGCTGCCGACCATCTGCGTCAGGCCGGGCAAGCCCAACAAGGCGGCTTCAGGCTTTTTCTCCGGCATCATCCGCGAGCCGTTGAACGGCCAGGAGGCGATATTGCCGGTGCCGCGCTCTGTCGTACACACCCACGCCAGCCCGCGCTCGGCGGTGAATTTTCTGATCCACGCCGCAGCGATCGACGGCGACGCCGTCGGGCCGCGCCGCAATCTGACGATGCCCGGCGTCGCCGTCACGGTCGGCGAGCAGATCGAGGCCCTGGAACGCATGGCCGGCGCCAAGGCGGTGAAACTGATCCGCGAGGAGCCCGACGAAACGATCTGGGCGATCGTCAAGGGCTGGCCGACACGGTTCGAGGCGCGGCGGTCGAGGGAGCTTGGCTTTGCCGCCGAAACCAGCTTCGACGACATCATCCGCGCGCATATCGAGGACGAGTTGGACGGGAAGTTTTAATTTGCGTTGATATTCGGGTCTTTCCAGTACTACGCCAATTGTCGACCTCGGCGCCGCCCCTCATCCGCCTGCCGGCACCTTCTCCCCGTATAGTGACGGGGAGGGGGCTGGCCGCACCCTCGGCGCTTTTTTGCAGCGCTGGATATTGGCGAAATCCTCTGCGAAGGCGCCCTTCTCCCCGTCACTATACGGGGAGAAGTGCCCGGCAGGGCGATGAGGGGCGGCGCCAACACCAACAGTTTTGCCCGTCCGATCGAGGCGCTATCCGCCAGTCAGGCTCGCCGACAACAACAGCAACCCAAACAAAAAGACGAAGGCTGCGCCGCCGATCTCGACGATTGAATGGATGCGGTTGCCCATGCGGCCGTCACCGGCGAAATACACCGCCCAGTTCTTGGCCGTCACCGCCAGCGTCGCCAGGATCGAGACGGTGATCGCGGTGCCGAGTGCCATCGCCAGCACCGACAGGATGCCGCCGAACCACAGCCCGTTGAGCATGGCAAAGCTCAGCACGATCAGCGCGCCCGAACACGGCCGGATACCGACCGCGGCCACCGCAGACCAGGCAGTGCGCCAGTCGAAGCGGTCGCCGGAAAGCAGCGCCGGGTCGGGCGCGTGTGAATGTCCGCACGTCGCGCAGACTTCGCCCGCCGCATGGTGATGGTGCCCGCCATGGTCATCGTGTCCGCCATGGTCATGGTGATGGTCGTGTGCGCCATGATCCTGGTTATCGTGGCCGTCATGGCCATGTGCGTGAAGCGCATGCACCGAATGCGCATGTGCAGGATGGCCCGTTTGCGAATGGCCGGCATGGGCCGCCGAAAGACTATAGGCAGGGTTTGCACCGAACAGGCGAAGGATGGCAGGGCCGGCCTTGCGCCACAAAAGCCAGGCGCCGAACAGGGTGACAAAGACAAAACTCGTGACTTCGAGGAACCATGCCGCGTCGGTCATCGATATGGTGGTGCCGCGCAGGACGAAGTAGGCGAGCATCATCACCAGGATCGCCGTCACCGCCTGCAGCAGGGCCGAGACGAAGGACAGCATGATGCCGCGCCTGAGCGCGACTTCGTTCGCGACCATGTAGGACGAGATCACCGCCTTGCCGTGACCGGGGCCGGCGGCATGGAAAATACCGTAGGCGAAGGACAGGCCGATAAGCAGCCACAGCTTGCTGCCGTCCTCACGCATCGCCTTCATCGCACCGGCAAGCGCGCGGTAGAATTCCTGCTGACGCAGATTGATCCACATCAGGATCTGGGCGAACGGGCCGGTGGTGGGAGCCATCCCGTCATTGGTGCCGATGCCGAGCGAGCTCTGGGCGTGGGCGGAGCCGAGGACGTGCGTCATGACAAGGGCGGCGGCCAAGAGGCCGAAAGCCAAACGCAGGGACGGTTTCGTCACCGGATTATCCTTTTGGCTGACAGTTCAGTTCAAGCTTGGTCGCAAAGATCTTGCTCATATCGGTGCCTGTCGGATCATTGAAGAAGGCGTCCGTCAGGTTCTTCTGGTTCGCGGCGATCGCCTCGTCGGGGTTCGGACGAACGACCTGGCTCGTGCATGTCGACGGCAAGTCGGCGACCTGCATATTGGCATCCTCGGTGAAATCGATCGCCGTGTAGAAGGTCGGGTCATAGACGCCGATATCGATCTTGCCGGCCAGCCTGGTTGGCGCCTTGGGTTCGGATTCGAACAGGATAATGAGCTGGTCGTTGTCGAAATTCGCCATCAGCTGCGGCGGCGGGCTCATCGCCTCATCCTTGCCGTCGACGGTGACGAGCTGGAAGTAATTGAACTCCGCCAGCGAAGCGTGGACGGTGTCGGCGACTTCCTTCAGCTCCTTGTCGTCAAGCTTCAGGTCGGAATTCTTGTCGAACTCCATCATCACCGTGCTCGAAAACAAATCGTCGAAGCGCCAGACATGACGCAAGGCCTTCACGCTTTGGTGATCCGGGCTGAGGATCACTTCGAGGCGAGCCTCGGCGAAGACGTGGGGATGCACGTCGGCTGGCCCGACCGTGGCAAAAGTCGCCGCCATGGCCGAAGCCATCATGATTGCTTGCCGCTTCAGGTTCATTCTGGGTGGTGATTCCATCGACTTGGGTGACTGTCGAGAGTTACCAGAAAGCGGGCGAAAATGGGACCCCCGGCGGCCAAAAGCTCATGCATAGTCAATCGTCTTGAACCACAGCACCAGGAAATCGACAAAGACGCGAACTTTCGCAGGCAAATAGCGCCGGTGCGGATAGACGGCGAAAATCCCGCCACCCGGCAGGATGCGGTCATCCAGCGCGGTCACCAGCCGGCCACTTTCGATATCGGGCGCTGCGATGAAATCCGGCAGGATGGAAAATCCCAATCCCGCCACCGCGGCGGCCCTTGCCGCCATCGGACTGTTGACCTCGATCGGACCCGAGACCGAAACGGTCACCGTGTCGCCGCTGTCGCCCTTGAACGGCCAGTTGGTCAGCCAGCGGCCATTGGTGTCGATGATGCAGGGCATGCGGCCAAGGTCCTGCGGCCGCGCCGGCATGCCGTGCCTGGCGATCAGGTCGGGAGATGCGCACAGCCGCACCGAGAACGGCGCCAGGCGCCTGGCGATCAGCGAGGAGCTTTCCAGCCGCGAAATGCGCACGGCGAGATCGAAACCTTCCTCGACCAGATCGACGAAGCGGTCGTCGAGATGAATGTCGAGCACGATGTCGGGATGCTGCTTGGCGAAGTCGATCAGCGATTGGCCGATCGGCGCATCGGCAAAGGTGCGCGGCGCCGACAGCTTGATCCTGCCGCGCACGTCGCCGGAGGATTCGCGCACCGCATCGGCCAGGCTGTCGACCTCGCGGACGATTTCCGAGGCGCGGCGGTAATAGGTGTGGCCGGCCTCGGTCAGTGAGAACTGCCGGGTGGTGCGGTTGAGCAGCAGCGCGCCGAGCTCATCCTCCAACTCGCGCACATATTTCGACAGCAGCGCCTTGGAGCGGCCGATCTTGCGCGCCGCTGCCGAAAATCCTTCGGCCTCGACGACGTCGATGAAGGCGCGCATGCGGGTCAGCGTATCCATGTCATGCGCTCCTCTGGTGGGCTGAAAGGATGCGCGCGGCAAGCGCCATCAGCTGCCGGTCGCTGTTTTTGGGTCCGAGCAGCGAGAGGCCGAACGGGGCGCCGTCGACCAGGCCCAGCGGCAGGGTGATCTGCGGAAAGCCGGACAGACCGGAAAGACACAACAGTCTCAGCGCGCGTTCGCGATAGGTCTGCAAATCGTCGAATGAGGCGGCCTTGAGCGGCGCGGCACCCGGAGCGGTCGGCAGCACAAGGACGCCGTCCTCGCCAAGCAGGTCGGCAAGCTCAAGACGAAACGAAACGCGACGTTCCGTTTCGAATTGCGCGGTTGCCGCGTCGATGGCTGCGCCATGCTCGAAGCGCTCCTTGACGCCGGGGCCGAGCATCCGATCGCCGCCGGCGATCCAGGCACCATGATTTTGCCACGCCTCGTACCCCTGCAGCTTGCGGAAGCACCAATAGATATCGTCGGTGGAATGCGACAGCGGGGCAACGGTGCGCGGTGCGCCCAGCACCGATGCGACAGCGCGGACCATGGCGCGATACTCGTCGGCTTCCTGCGGGCCGAGCACGAGCCCGTCCAGCGCATCCAGCGCGAGGGGGCGCTGCAATTCGTGGGTGTGCGGATCGTCGCCGAGCAGCACCGCGCCGACCTTGTCATAGGTGGCCGTGTCCCTGGCGAACCAGCCGAACGTGTCAAGTGAAGGGGCCAGCGGCATGGCGCCTTCGAGCGAGATGCGGCCATGCGTGGTCCTCAGGCCGATCAGCCCACAAAAGCTTGCCGGGGCGCGAATCGAGCCGCCGGTATCGGATCCGGCGGCGATGTCGGCCAGCCCGCCGGCGACCGCGGCGGCGGAACCGGAGGACGAGCCGCCGGTGACGCGATCAGGTGCTGCCGGATTGACCGGCGACGGGAAATGCGCGTTCAGCCCCATCAGCGAGAAGGCCAGTTCGTCGGTCTGCGTCTTGCCGACGAAGCGCGCGCCCGAATCAAGCAGCGCCTGGACGGCCGGCGCCGTCGCCGGGGCGGGTGAAGCCTGCTGGTATTTTTGCGGATTGCCGCAGCCGGTGCGGTAGCCGGCGACGTCGTAAATATCCTTGACGGCCAGTCGCAGGCCGGCAAGCGGGCCGGACTGCGCATTGGATACAGGTATACCATCGAGGTCGAGAAAAGCGTTCAGAGGGCCGCGAGTGCCTGCCATGCGTTCGATATCCGGATACAGTTGTTGCAACATTGTTCGACGCCAGGAATTTTACAACCTGGCGTACGATTTTTATTGATTGTGAAATCCATCGACCTTATATCGCGCTTGCCCAAAGTCGCACGTGCCTGTGGGTGTCCGCCGATCCTCAAAATGGTGAGGGATATCGGTAAGGTAACTGGAGCTAACCCCTCCAGTCGGTTTAGCGGCCAACTGCCAGACCGAGGACACCTTGAAGCAACGACGGTGCGGGCCTTTCTGGTGTTCTGCCGGTCGTCCAAAGACCGGGGTTACTGAAGAGGCACACCTTCATTGCCGGCAGTGCGGAACGGGTTCTCCCAATCCAAGCCAAGGCAGACAAAGCGAACCGAGGCCGGGCAAGGCCAAGGTTCACCGCCGCGAGACGGCGCTTCATGGTTCCGGGGTCTCCACCGGCTGGTTCCATGGATTGACGTCCCGCCTTTGTCCACCGCGTGTTCGCGAGGTCGATGACCCGCGTCCGCAGCCTTTGTGCGCGCCGAAAGGCGCTATGGAGAGACCCCGATGGCTACCCAGCGCATCCTTGACTTCCTCGCCACCCGACGTCCGAACGGCCCTTGCCTCGTCGTCGATCTCGATGTCGTGCGCGACAATTTCCGCGCCTTCGAGAAGGCGCTTCCCGATTCGAAAATCTACTATGCGGTGAAAGCAAATCCGGCGCCGGAAATCCTGCGCCTGCTTGCTGCGATGGGCTCGTCCTTCGATACCGCTTCCGTTGCCGAAGTCGAGATGGCGATGGACGCCGGCGCGCCGGCGGACCGCATCTCCTTCGGCAACACCATCAAGAAGGAGCGCGACATCCAGCGCGCCTATCAACTCGGCATCCGGCTGTTCGCGGTGGACTGCGTCGAGGAGGTCGAGAAGATCGCCCGCGTTGCACCCGGCGCCCGTGTGTTCTGCCGCGTGCTGACCGACGGCGAAGGCGCCGAATGGCCGCTGTCGCGCAAGTTCGGCTGCGTGCCGGCGATGGCGGTCGACGTGCTGCGCCACGCGAGGGCGCTCGGGCTGGACGCCTATGGCGTGTCGTTCCATGTCGGCTCGCAGCAGACCGACCTGACCGCCTGGGACCGCGCGCTCGGCGACGCCAAAAAGGTGTTCGCTACGCTCGCTGACGAAGGCATTGTGCTCAAGATGGTCAATATGGGCGGCGGTTTCCCGACCCGTTACCTCAGGGACGTGCCGGTGGCACAGGCCTATGGCCAGGCGATCTTCTCGGCGCTGCGCAAGCATTTCGGCAACGCGATTCCCGAGACCATCATCGAACCGGGCCGCGGCATGGTCGGCAATGCCGGCGTCATCAAGTCGGAAGTCGTGCTGATCTCGAAGAAGGCCGACAACGACAATGTCCGCTGGGTCTTCCTCGACATCGGCAAGTTCGGCGGTCTCGCCGAGACGATGGACGAGGCGATCCGCTACCCGATCGTCACCGCGCATGACGGCACCGAGACCGCGCCGTGCGTGCTCGCCGGCCCGACCTGCGATTCGGCCGACGTGATGTACGAGAAGACGCCGTATCCGCTGCCCCTGTCGCTGACCATCGGCGACGAGGTGCTGATCGAGGGCACCGGCGCCTACACGACGACCTACGCCTCGGTCGCCTTCAACGGCTTCGAGCCTCTCCGATCCTACGTGATCTGACGGCTCGCAAGAGCCGGTCAGATCACCCCGAGGTGGGCGCCTGTCGCCCGCCCGGGCTCGCCTGTGGAACAATCCGCTCGTGAAGGATCGCGGAAATGGAAATTGTGGATTTCATCGTTGAGGGCGCCGCGCGCGGAATCTCCCCCCTTGAGGGGGAGATGGCCACGAAGTGGCCAGAGGGGGTCGTCTCGCGTGAAGCGCCGACGTCCTTCGCCCACGACAGGGTGTCGCGTCAGGACGTGCCGCCCCCCTCTGTCGGCTTCGGCGACATCTCCGCCTCGAGGGGGGAGATTGCCAGCGCTTTCGTCATCACCGCCGAAACCGCTGCCGACGCCCCGGCGCGCGAAGCCTTGCTCGACCGCGCCATGGGGCCGAAGCGCCGGAGAAAATCGTCGGAAAAGCTGCGGCGCGGCCGCCGGCCTTCGGAAGGCCTTGCCTTTGTCGCACGTGACGCGTCGGGCGCTGTCACCGGCACCGTGCGGCTCTGGGATGTCGTGCTGGGCGAGGGCGGTAGGTCCGCCCTTCTGCTTGGCCCGCTCGCCGTCGATCCCACAATCAAGAATGCCGGCATCGGCTCGGCGCTGATGCGCCATGCAATCGCTGAAGCCGCGCGCCTCGGCCATGCGGCGATCCTGCTGGTCGGCGATGCGCCCTATTACGAGCGCTTCGGGTTCTCGGCCGATAAAACCGGCTCGCTGGCCATGCCGGGACCTTATGAGCGGCACCGCCTGCTGGCGCTGGAACTGGTGGAAGGCGTGCTCGCCGGCGCACAGGGCACGCTGAAGGCGGCCGGGCGCAAGCTGAAGGCACAGCGGCTGTCGCTCGCTGCCTGACGGATCGGAAACAAGCCGCTGCCATCGGGCGGCGGCTTGTTTCCATCCAGGATTGGAATGGGTCAGCCGATCAACTGGCTCAGCGCCATGGCGACGCTCATGTCGCCTTCGACCTTTATCTTGCCGGACATGAACGCCATGGTCGGGTTGAGATCGCCTGATATCAGCGATTCCAGATCGTCGAGCGAGAGCTTTATCGTGCAGTCGGCCGGCGCGTCGGTGGTCGATACAGCAGCGCCGTCGATGACGATGACGCCGTCGCCTCCGGTGTCGAATTTCACGGAACGATCGAACCCGGCACTCGCCACGCGCGCGCTGATCTTGTCGGCAATTTCCTGAACGCCCATGGCCGTTCTCCTCGTCTCGTTGCGTTTGTCGCACCCCATTGCACTTCGGTCTGGGGCACTTCGGTCTGGGGCACTTCGGTCCGGCCGAAGTCGCCATCTTGCGCATTTCGCGATCAAGGTCGCCGGCGCATATAGCTTCGGGTTGACGTATACGTCAACGCGGTTCCCGATATGATGATGGTTTTATCGCCGCAGTGAAGCTGGGTTGTCGGCGAGGGCAGCCCAGAGGGGGATGGCGGTCCCATTGCATTTAGCTGGACACCGCCGGCAAATGACGGCTACCATCGCTGTGTGCACCAGATTTCAGCTGGAGCCAGGTTTCACCTGGAGATCGAGTGCTCGATGAACCGAACAGAAATCCCGGATCCCATCGTTATGGGAAGCCGAGCTTGTGGTGGCCACCACCTCTGGGTTGATGGCTTGCGGGCCCGATCCAATCTGAAGATTTAATTTCGTGTTCAGAGAGACACAATCATGAATACCATGCTTTCCGTGGAAGCCCGGGAGACCGAGCTTGCCGTGACGTTCTCGTCAGGCGAAACAGTCTGCTATCCCTGGCTTTGGCTAAAGGATAATGCGCCATCGGCGTTTCACCCACAGACCCAAGAACGAATATTCGACCTGACCAGCGTTGACGCCTCGCTCAGACCCCTCAACGTCCAGGACAGACGCGGCGCTGTGAGCATTGTCTGGCCGAACGGCCTGGCTGAGGAGGAAATCCCGGGCCATTTCTTTGAATCCTACCGCCCAGGCAGAAAGCGGGACGATCCGGCCGAGATCGCTCCGAAACTCTGGGACGGCTCGATCGATCTTGAAACCATACCGCGCTACTCTGCCGGGGGCCTTTTTCAAAGCGATGCCGATCTGCTTGCCTGGCTGAGGGCGACGGCTGCATACGGGCTCTCCATCGTCGAGGGGCTTGGCGATGATCCCGACGCCGGGCGGCGTGCGGCCGAGCGGGTAGGTTTCCTGCGCCAGACAAATTTCGGCACTATGTTCGAAGTCGTGTCGATGCCGAACCCGAACAACTTGGCCTACACCCCTGTCGCCTTGCCGTTACACACCGATCTCGCGAACCAGGAGGTGCCGCCCGGCTATCAATTCCTGCATTGTATCGCGAATGAAGCTGAGGGCGGTGGATCGGTCTTTGCCGACGGGTTTGCGGTTGTGGCCGCATTACAGGCGGAAGATCCGCAAGCATACCGTCTCTTGTGCGAGGTCGATATCCCCTATCGTTTTCACGACGAAAACTACGATCTGCGCGGTCGGTTTCCTGTGATCGTAACTCGACGCAATGGAGACGTGACAGAGTTGCGGTTCAACGCCCATCTTGTCGATGTCATCGACCTTCCCTCCGAGATATGCACCCCCTTCTATGCGGCTTATCGCAAGCTGATGATGATGATCCGCAGCTCGCGTTTTCAAATAGCCTACCGCCTCAAGGCCGGCGAAATGGCGGTCTTCGATAATCGCCGGGTGCTTCACGGCCGCCAATCGTTCAACCCAAATACGGGGCTGAGACATCTGCGGGGATGCTATGTCGATCGGGGTGAGTTTCAGAGCCGCATTCGCGTCCTCTCCCGATAGCGGCACGACGATGATCGCTGACGTACGGTCAGTTGCTGTCGGTGCAAGGCCTCCGGCGGACGTTCCGACGGTGGTTGTTTGCCCGAAAGCCGGCGGCAATCAGGGCAGTTCCAAGGTTTGCATCATTCAAACAGACGAGGACAGTGGCCAAGCCTGTCCCTAGCGTGGGCTCGCCTCATGCGCCACCGCGCGATCAGGGGGAGGGGTAACCCGTGTCCGGGAGGCGAGGATCGAGACCCCAGATGGCGTTACAGTAGGGGATGTTCAGTCATGAAAATCAGAAGTCTGATCAAGCGTGCCGAGACGGTGGACAGAGCATTCAAGGAACTCGAAGCCGATTTGGCGGATGCGTTCGATGAGTGTCTCAACCTGGACGACCAATCGCCGTTGGACAACGTTCCGGATGAGAATCTCGCGGCAAGGAATGACAACTCTCAGCCCGAGGACGATGCCGACGCTCCCGAGATCGCACGGCGGCTGACCTCCCACACACAAACCCGCCTGGCTGCGCTAGATGCCGTTGAGGGGCTGTTTGACGATGCGCGCGAGTATCTGCAGGAGATCAACACGAAACTGTCGGAGATCGCGACCTCGCATCACCTGACAGGCGAATTCCTGAAGCTGCTTCACGGGGACATTCTTCGCGCCAACGAACTGGAACTGGCAAATGGCAGCCTGACCACGCAGCAAAGAGTGCTATCGGAGCAGTTCCACGATGCGACCAGAAAGCAGCGCGAGCGCGAAAGCGCCGTCGAGGCCCTGCAGCAGCGCGAGATAAGCCTGGCCGAGGACAAGGAGGCACTTCGCAGTGCCCTTGCTGCAGCAAAGCTGGAACTCGTCGTGGCAGGCAATGCGAGCGCAGAGCGCGAAGCGGAGTTCGGCGACCTCGTCAAAACGCTTTCGGCCAGAACGGCCGAGGCCAACCGATGCGCGCGCGAGAACGAGATATTGCGGGAAAAGCATGTCAGCCTGTCGATCGACTTCGACAAGGCGCTGAAGCGGGAAGCTGAGGCGCGGCACCGGCTGGACGAGCTCTCGACGACTCATGCCAGTGACGCGGCGCGACTTTCGGAACTGCTGTCTGCGCTCGGCAAGAGCGAACAAGAGGAGATGCGGCTGCAGAAATCGCTCGATATCGCGCAAGCGAAGCTGTCGGAAATGACCGAAGCGGCCCGTATCATGGAAGGTGACAGGGAAGCCGAGCGTGCGCGTAGTTTCGCTGAGATCGGCGGCCTGCGTTCTGAAATTCGCAACCTCCAGTCACGATTTGAAGTCGCCTCGAACGAGAACAATCAAGCCGCGAGTGAGATCGCCAATCTCAAGGCTCAATGGAGCGACGCTGTCGCCGAAAAGCAAATTGCGGAGGAAAGGTTGTCGGTTCTCAGAAAGGAGAACGAAAACGACAAGATGCACCTCTCGACCGTGAGCGCGAATTTTTCGCAGCTTTCCCTGCAACAGGCATCCGAACAGATACAGCTCGATGTCCAGAGGCAGGAATGCGAGGACCTGCGAGCCGAAGTCGCGGTGCTCGACGCCCGGGTCAAGGAACTGTTGCCCTATGAGCGTCTCCACAAGGTCACAAACGCCAAACCGCATGAGAACGGCGTGGTCGAGATCACCGGTGTCGTGGCGGAGAAGTCCCGCGCCACAAGCAGGCGGCGCGTCCGTACGAGCCTGCGCGCCGCATCCTGAGCCGCGGCGTCGACACGTCGCAATGTTGTTTGCCTTACGGCGGTATTGCCCGTCAGGTTAGCGCATGGATCGAAAGATCATTTGCTCACCAAACGGACGCACCGGCACGGCCTGATCAGGCATCGAGGAAGTCCAGGGCCTTTTCCACGAAGGCGCGGTGATACTGGAAAATGGCCGTATGCCCGCCGTCCTCATACAGGACCAGCTCGGCATTGGGGAAGCGTCGTGCCAGGTCGACGGAATTGCTGGTGGGCACCATTCTGTCGTGATCGCCATTCACCACGAGCACCGGGTGGCGGACACGCGATAGGTCGGCAGGGCGCTCAAGGCCAAAGGCACGGACTGCCTTGAGCTGCTGGCTGAAAGCGCCGAGGGCGATGGGCTTGTCGCGGTCATCGGTCCGTTCCTTCAAGCGCTGCAGAAACTCGCGCGCCGCCTTCTTACCGTTGGGGCTTTGGGTGAAGAAGAGGTAGTTCTTTGGGTCCCTGATGGTCAGCGCGGCGCGGATCATGTCGAAGATGGTGACTGATGTCACCCTGTCGATGCCGGTACCCCCGGCTGGGCCGGTTCCCGCGAGGATGATCTTGCGAACCAGATTAGGCTCCAGCTGAACAATCGCCTGGGCGATGAAGCCGCCAAGAGACAGGCCGAGCAGATCGACCTGCTCGAAGCCGAGGGCCCGGATGAAGGCGATCGCGTCGCGGGCCATCGCCTCCACCGTGTTGGGAGTGGACCCGCCTGATGCGCCAACACCACGGTTATCGAAGGTGATAACGTGCCGTTTTGCGGCAATGCCATCGACGACCCGGGGATCCCAATTGTCGAGTACCGCACTCAGATGAGTAAGGAAGATCACCGGTACCCCGGTTGTGGGCCCGAGCTCCCGGTAGGCGAATTTCGTACCGCCGAGGTCGACCGTTTTTGTCGGCACGTCCCTGTGTTTGACGATCGCGGCAGGTCGCGACAGATGATGCACGTTCATGATGGTTTCCTTTCTTCTGGCTTGTCGCTGTCGCGGGGCTGGAGCAGCGCCTTCGCCGCTGCCGCGCCAGCCGCAAGGATGCGATCGGACAGTTCGGTCCCGTTCACCGCGCGCGATAACTCAAGCGTGCCGATCAGGGTCGCGAAGACGCCGAACGCGACATCTTCGGGGTCGCGGGCGTCGGGTGTCAGTTCGGCCGCCACCGGGCGTACGAGCTTGAGCAGGTGCTCGGCGTAAACCTGGCGCGTCTCGACCGGCTCACGCGCAATTTCGGGCAACAGCGCGGCTGAAGCGCAACCGTGGCCTGGATTGTCTCGGTGTTCCGCCGACAGATACGCGTCGATGGCCATTGGCAGGCCACCGGCAGCCACCGCCTCCTGAATCTGGGTCGCCTGAACCTCCAGGGCCGCCGCCACGCTCTCACGCACGAGCGCCGCCTTGGATGGAAAATGCGGATAGAAAGCTCCATTGGTCAGTCCCGCCTCGCCCATGATGCCGGCGATACCTGATGCAGCGATGCCGTCGGAGCGAAACCGTTCGGTCGCCACATCCATGATCCGCTGCCGCGATGCTTCCCTCCGGCCTTTCTCGTAGCGCATGTTTTTCTCCTTCGATCAGCTATTGCATTACGACCATATTATCATTAATTGACCATAATGCAATAGGGCGAGGCACCGGAGATGTCGATCGGGCGCTCCTGGTCTCCTCAATTTAGGAAAGCTGCAATGAAGGCCTTCTTCGTCGATCGATATGCAAAGAAAGCTCGCCTCCGGCTTGGAGAGGTTCCAGAGCCGGAAGCAGGGCAGAATGACGTGCTGGTGCAGATCCATGCCGCCAGCGTCAATCTGCTGGACTCCAAGATCAGGGACGGAGAATTCAAGCTCATCCTGCCCTACCGCCGGCCTTTCGTCGCAGGCCATGACGTGGCCGGAACGGTCATTCGCGTCGGCGCGAAAGTCCGACAATTCAAACCGGGCGACGAGGTCTATGCGCGAGCGCGCGACGGTCAAATCGGAGCGTTCGCTGAATACATCGCCATTAATGATGCCGACGTGGCCCTGAAGCCAAAAAACCTCAGCATGGAAGAGGCTGCGTCCATTCCCCTGGTGGGTCTAACCGCCTGGCAGGCGCTGGTTGAAAAAGCGAAGCTGAAGAAAGGACAGAAGGTCTTCATTCAGGCCGGCTCCGGTGGAGTGGGGACATTCGCCATCCAATTGGCAAAGCACCTCGGCGCGACGGTCGCCACGACAACAAGCTCCTCGAACACGGATATGGTCAGGAAGCTGGGCGCCGATGTCATTGTCGACTACAAGAAGGATGACTTCGAGAAAGTCCTTTCGGGCTACGATGTCGTCCTGAACAGCCAAGACAACAAGATCCTCGAAAAGTCCCTGCGTGTGTTGAAGCCAGGTGGCGTCGCCGTTTCGATCTCCGGTCCGCCCGATCCTGGGTTTGCCAGGGAGAAAGGGCTGAACTGGGTGCTGAACCTGGTCATGCGCGTTTTGAGCGCAGGCATCAGGAGGCGGGCGAAACGCGCAGGTGTCCGATACTCGTTCCTGTTCATGGCGGCCAATGGCGAGCAGTTGACAAAGATAACGTCGCTCATCGAAACGGGCGTCATCCGCCCGGTCGTAGATCGTGTCTTTCCGCTTGAGCAGACAAACGAGGCATTGGCATACATTGAACAGGGCCGGGCCAAGGGCAAGGTTGTCATTAAGGTGAAATGAAATAGCATTTGCAATGCTTCAGGCGACAACGTCCGCTTCTGGGCGCAATGCGGGCCCAGCGAATGAGCTTGCGCGTGCTTCTTCCACAGCCCTACGTCAACCTAATGCTCGATCGGTCCTTTCGGCATGACGATTGTCGTGCCGGCGGTTGTCGGACGCTCGATCATGCGGCGGACGCGCGGCGGCTCGTCGCCGCTGTGCAGCGCCCGCACGCGCTCGCCGACAACGGCGTCGGCATGGGTGGCCCGCTTGTTGTGGCGGATGTATTCAAGCCATGTCGGCGTGTGATAGTGCTCGATCCATATTGCGGGATTTTCGAGATCGCGCGCCAGCGTCCAGTTGCGGGCGCCGTCACGGCGGCGGATGCGGCCGCGTTCGGCCATGGTGGCCAGGAATTCCGGCACGTCCTCCTCGCGGATAATGTACTCAATCATGATGGCGATCGGCCCGCTGCGCAGTTTCAGGTCGAGTGCAAGGTGCGGCTCCTTGAAACGGTTCAGCGGATCGAGGTTGAGCACCGCCTGCTGCGGCAAAGGCAGCAAGAGGCCGATCGCGCCGCCCGCCAGCATCGCGACGGCGGCCGCGATCAGCGCGAACTCGGCGCCATGCGAATCAGCGACGACGCCCCAAATCCAGCTGCCGAGGGCGATGCCGCCGAAAGTCGCCGTCTGATAGACCGAGAGCACCCGGCCGACCACCCAGCGCGGCGTCGACATCTGCACCGTGACGTTGAAATGCGCCAGCGCGACCACCCAGCAGGCGCCGCCGATGAGCAGCCCGAGCGACGTTTGCCAGGCCTGGTCGCTGACGGCGGCATTGAAGGCGCAGAGCGCAAAGCCCGCGAATGCCATGCGCACCATCGCCTCGCTCGACAGCATCTGCCTCAGCCGGACGCTGATCAGTGCGCCGCCGACGGCGCCGATGCCGAAAGCACCGAGCATGATGCCGTAGGTCAAGGCATCGCCCTTGACGACATCGCGCGCCACCAGCGGCAGCAGCGCCAGAACCGCGCCGGCGCTGAAGCCGAAGGCCGCACCCCTTACCAGCACCTTGCCGATATTGGGCGACATGGCGACGTAGCGCAGGCCAGCACCCATCGCCGCGCCCAGCGTCTCGCGCGGCAGTGTCGAGGCCGGCAATTCCGGCTTCCAGCGGGCCAGCACGATGATCAGCCCGACATAGCTCAATGCGTTGGCGGCAAAGGCCGCTGCGGTACCTGCGGCGGCGACGATGATGCCGCCGATCGCCGGGCCGACGCTGCGCGTTAGGTTGAAGCCCAACGAATTGAGCGCGACGGCAGCCGGCAGCTTGGCGCGCGGCACCATGTCGCCGACAGAAGCTTGCCATGACGGGTTGTAAAGCGCCGTGCCGCTGTTGATCAGGAAGGCGAAGGCGAGCAGCGTCCACGGCGTCATCAAGCCAAGATAGGTGAACACGGTCAGCAGAACCGAGACGACCAACATGAAGATCTGGGCAATCAGCATGACCTTGCGCCGGTTGAAGCTGTCGGCGATGGCCCCGGCAACGAGCGCAAACAGCATGATCGGCAAGGTGGTCGAAGCCTGGACCAGCGCAACCTGATAGGACGAGGTGGCGATCGTGGTCATCATCCAGGCGGCGCCGACGCCCTGGATCAAGCCACCGAAATTCGAAACCAGACTGGCGGACCATACGGCGCGGAAAATGCCGTGTCGGAACGGCGCCAGCGCCGAGACGCGTTCGCTGTCCGGCTCGTCGTCGATCATGGATGCTTCCCCGACTTCAAATGCTGCGTTCTTCCAGAATCGGTGCCCTCATGCCGTCCCTAGAAGTAGAGCAAGACCTCGCAAAGGGCGAACGCCTTTTCAAAGAAGATCATGGTCCAACAACAAGATAGCCGTGGCTGCAACAGGTCAGCGGCCATTCTTGCAGGCGGCGTGAGGCGCTTCGGCCGCCTGCTTCCAGAAATCGGCGCATTGGGCAAAAAATACTTAGCGACTTGACGAAGTTTTCGCTTGCGCCACCGGCAAATTGGGCGATAGTTAGCGATATGGCTAAGCATGATCTTGATCTCTCGCTGCTCTTCCACGCGCTCGCTGATCCGACCCGCCGGTCGATCCTGACCCGGCTCGCCGAAACACCTGCGCGGGTAACGGATCTGGCTGGGCCCACGGGACTGCGGCTGCCCACGGTGATGCGGCACCTTTCCGTGCTGGAGGAGGCAGGGTTGATCACCACGTCCAAGGACGGGCGCATACGCACCTGCGCCATCGTACCCGAGGCTCTGGATCCAGCGCGAACATGGCTCAATGAACAGCGGGCCATCTGGGAGGCCCGGCTCGACCGGTTGGACGCATTTGTGATGAATGTGATGAAGGAACGCGCAGAATGACACAGAACCTCGCTACAAACAGTGCGACCCCTACCATGCCTGATGACAGGAAAGGCGGTTTTGCGACGCTGACCTTCGAACGGGACGTGGCCGCGCCATTGGCCGTGCTGTGGGAGGCTTGGACGGCCCCAGCCGCGCGGGCGATCTGGGCTGCGCCATCGCCCTCGGTCACCGTGGAGTTTTTGGAGGCCGACACCAGGGTGGGTGGTCGCGAGATCTCGCTCTGCAAGGCAGAGGGCCAGCCGGACATCCGCTGCGAGTGCGGCTGGCTGGTGTTGCAGCCAGCGCTGTGCAGCGTGAACTACGAGGTGGTCTCGTGCGAAGGCGTGACGCAATCAGCAGCGCTGGTGACGGCAGATCTCTCAGGCACGCACGAGCGCAGCCGGCTGGTCGTGACGGTGCAACTTTCCTCGCTGGCGCAGGACATGGAAGCAGGTTACCGGGCGGGCTTCGGTGCCGGCCTGGACAACCTCGCGGGCGCGGCCGAACGAACCATGGTGCTGCAGCGGGTGATTCAGGCGCCGCGGTCCATCGTCTGGGGCGCGTGGATGAACCCTGAAACGCTGCCGCAATGGTGGGGGCCGGAAGGCTTCTCCTGTCGAACGAAGAGGATCGACTTGCGAGCGGGCGGCGAGTGGGTATTCGACATGATCGCGTCTGACGGCACGGTTTTCCCGAACCACCATCTCTATAACGAGGTCCGGCCAGAGGAGAGGATCGGCTATACGCTGCATTGGGGCGAGAACGGGCCGAAACATGCCGACGCCTGGGCCTCGTTCGAGGATCAGGACGGGGCCACGAAGGTAACGCTGGGCATGGTATTCAGCACGGCTGCCGAGTTCCAGGAGGCGAAGGGCTTCGGTGCCGTGGAACTGGGACTGCAAACTTTGGGCAAACTGGAACGCTTCGTCGCATCCCGCTGAAATGCTGCGATTTCCCGTCGGCCCGAATCAGGGCTTGTCGACGAGGTCCTCCTCCATGTCGCCCGTCCTCAATGGCGACGGCATCCGCCGCTTCAGTCAGAACGGCATGGTGCCGATCAGGCTGGAGAAGACCGAGCTCTCGAAAGCGGGGCAGATCACCAACATGCGCTTCCGCTTCACGCGATAGGCCGAGAATTCACAAAGGGATACACGAAGAGGAGGGTTCTATGAGAAAGCTGATCATATGGGACATGGTGAGTGTCGACGGCTTCTTCGAAGGTCCGGACAGGGACATCAGCTGGTTCGTCTTCGAAGAAGAACTCGAGGACTACATTCGTGAGACCCAGGAAAAGGCCGACACGCTGATCTTCGGCCGGGTGACCTACGAGCTCATGGCGGCCTATTGGCCGTCCGAGCAAGGCTGGATCGCGGATTTCATGAACAAGATCGAGAAGTTGGTCTTCTCGCGCACGCTGAAAAGCGCCGACTGGAACAACACGAAGCTCTTCAACGGCAATGTCGCGGAAGAAGTCTCCAAGCTGAAGACCAGGGACGGCGGAGACATCTTCGTGTTCGGCAGCGCCGACCTCACGGCGACCCTGATGGAGCACGGCCTGATCGACGAGTATCACCTCGGGATCAACCCCGTTATTCTCGGGAGAGGCACGCCGCTCTTCAAGGGCGGCCCGAACCGGATACGCCTGAAGCATCTCGAGACGAGGACGCTCAAGTCAGGTGTTGTCATCCTCCATTACGCGCCGGAGAGCAGACAATGACGATCGATCCGCTGTTTCCCGTCAACCACTTGTCGAATTGGGAGGGCCCGGGAAGCGACGCGTTCCAGAGGATCGGCGGCCAAGTGGCGTAGCTGCCATCACCGCTGCGCTCTCTCGGGTCTAACGCCTGGGCAGCCCTTTGGGCGACATGCATTACCGATCTTCGAATCCGGTCAGCACGCCGACCGCATTGATGCCGATTTCCTCGACGGCGTAGCCGCCTTCCATGACGAACAGCGTCGGCAGGCCGAGCTTGGCGATGCGACGGCCAATCCTGGGATAGTCGGCGCTTTTCAGCTTGAACCTGCTGATCGGGTCCTTCTCGAACGTGTCGACGCCGAGCGAGACGACAACGATCTCGGGGGCGTAAGCTGCAAGTTTTGCGCAGGCGTCCTCCAGCGAAGCATTCCAGGCATCCCATGTGGTGCCGAACGGCATGGGGTAGTTGACATTGAAGCCTTCGCCGGCGCCGGCGCCGCGCTCGTCGGCATGGCCAAGGAAGAACGGATATTCGGTCATCGGGTCGCCATGCAGGTTCAGCACCTGCACGTCGCCGCGGCTGTAGAAGATCTCCTGCGTGCCGTTGCCGTGATGGTAATCGACATCGAGGATCGAGACACGCCTGGCGCCCTGGTCGCGGAACCATTGCGCGGCAACCGCGGCGTTGTTGATGTAGCAATAGCCGCCCATGAAGGCAGCGCCGGCGTGATGGCCGGGCGGGCGGCAGAGCGCGAAGGCTGATCTCTCGCCGCCCTTGACCAGGGCGGCTGCGGTCAGCGCCACATCGTAGGACGACTTGATCGCCTCCCAGGTGCCTTTGACGAAGCCGGCGCCGCCGTCGAAGGAGTAAAAGCCAAGCAGCGCATCGATGGTCTGGGGGCGCACATCGCCGCGCAGGCCGCGCGTCGGCCAGGTGAAGGGGAGGGCCGTGCCAGTCCGTCCCGACGCTTCCCAGAGCGGCCATACGGTCGGCAGGAAATCGATGTAGTCGCTGGTATGCACCTGCTTGGCGGCTGCGAGGTCATGACTCTGGGGCGGCAACACGGGGCCGAGTTTTTCGCTCTCCACCCTCGCCTTGATGAACTCGGCGCGCGAGGGCTTCTCAAAGGCCGGCACGATGGCGCCGGCGATCAATTCGACATTGCCGGAATGGCCGGCATGGAGGGGCGAAAAGACAGTCTTCATGAAATTGTTCCGTGGTGAGATGCGGCGACCCTAGCCGTCTTGCACTGCCTTTCACAAGGCGCTGGGCCAACCAGCCATGGCTTGCTGGCACGGCAGCTACTCGTCTAGCCTGTCGGTAGCGCAACCGAACCGCGGGTAATCATGAGTTCAAATGCCGACCTGATCGTCATGAATGCCCGTGTGCTGACCATGGACGAAGGCAATCCGACGGCCGAGGCGGTGGCGATAAAGGACGGCAACATCCTCGCGGTTGGGGATCGCCGGACGATTGAGGTGCTGAAAGGGCCGGCCACGAAGATTATCGATGCGCAAGGCGGGTCGATGGTGCCGGGCTTTATCGAAGCGCATATGCATCTTTTCGGCGGCGCGGCCGAACTCGACAATCTGCACCTTCAGGGCGTGCATGGCTTCGATGCACTGAGCGACGCGATCCGCGCCTATGCGGCGGCACGGCCGAACGCCAAATTGCTGCTTGGGGCCGGCGTCGACTACACCATCCTTTCCAAGGAAGAGCCGGTCACCCGCCATCATCTCGACCGCATCATCGCCGACCGGCCGTTCGCCATGTCGGCTTCCGATCATCACACGATGTGGGCCAACACCAAGGCGCTGGAGCTGGCTGGCGTCCTGCACGGCAAGCAACTCGGTCCCGGCAACGAGATCGTCATGGGAGCGGATGGCCTGGCGGCGGGCGAATTGCGCGAGGGGGAGGCGTTCGGGCCAATCCTCGAGCTTTCGGGGCAGAACCGAGTGCGGCTCGGCATTGCGACAGGCGGAGAGCCCGAGCCGTACCCTTCCGCCGCCGAAGTCGCGGCCGATCGTGACCTGATGCATCGCGGGTTGGAATGGTGCGCCCGCCACGGCATCACCTCGATCCAGAACATGGACGGCAATCTTTACCAGCTAGAGCTGCTAGCCGGGCTGGAACAGGAAGGGCGACTGCTCTGCCGCACCAAGATACCTTTTCATTTCAAGAACTTCATGACGCTCGACAGGCTGGAAAAGGCATCGAGCATGGCCAACTCCTACCAATCGGAATGGCTGTCGTCCGGCATGGTCAAGATGTTTTACGACGGCGTGCTGGAAGGCTGGACCGCGGTGATGATCGACGACTATGCCGACCGGCCGGGCTGGCGCGGTGAGCCGCTGTTTACGCCGGAGCATCTCGCCGAGGTGGCGGGGGAGGCCGACCGGCGCGGGCTGCAGGTCGCCGTGCATTCGATCGGCGATTGCGCGGTGCGCGCGGTCCTCGATGGTTATGAGGCGGCGCGGCGGAAGAACGGCAGGCGCGACAGCCGGCACCGGGTCGAGCATATCGAGGTGGTCACTGCCGCCGACATACCGCGCTTCGCAGAGCTTGGCGTCATCGCCTCGATGCAGCCGCCGCACCCGCCCGGCGCCATGGACTTCCCGCTGGAGCCGACGCTTTCGCGCATCGGCCGCGAAAGATGGCCGCTGAGCTATGCCTGGCGGACGCTGAAGCAGGCGGGCACGCATGTCGTCTTCGCTTCCGACTGGCCGGTGTCGCCGATCGATCCGATCCTGGGCATTCAGGCGGCGGTGCTGCGCAAACCTTGGGCAGAGGGCGATCCCGACCAGAGCTTTTCGCTGCATGAATCACTAGCGGGCTACACGGTGGAAGGCGCCTATGCCGAGTTCATGGAGCACCGCAAGGGCCGCCTGAAGCCAGGCTTTATGGCCGATCTGGTGGTGCTCTCAGGCGACATCGAGGCGACCGCGCCGGAAGCGCTGCATACGGTGCGGCCGGTGACGACGATCTGCGGCGGCAAGATCACCTACCAGGCCTGACGGTGGCACGGGAATTGCGTCCTAAATCGACGTTCAGATGTATGATCGACATTCAGATGTGTGCTTGCCAAGCCATGCGCCGTGTGCTGACAATCGAGTGGGAACTGGATCCGCCAGAAGAGCGGACACAAGAATGGGGTAATCGTGCCGGAACAACCGGGTAAAAGTGCAATTGAAGTTCGTGGCGTCCGCAAGGTCTTCGGTAGCGGGGAGTCACAGGTCGCCGCCCTCGACACGGTTTCGGTGTCGATCCGCGAAAATGAATTCTTCACGCTGCTTGGTCCGTCCGGCTGCGGGAAGACGACGCTTTTGCGGCTGATCGCCGGCTTCGATTTCCCCAGTGCCGGCGAGATCCTGCTGCATGGCCAGGACATCGCGCCGCTGCCGCCGTTCAAGCGGCCGGTCAATACCGTGTTCCAGAACTATGCGCTGTTCCCGCATATGACGGTGGCCGAGAATATCGGCTTCGGCCTCGAAATGCTCGGCAAGCCCAAGGCCGAAGTGAAGGCGCGGGTCGCCGAGATGCTGAAGCTGGTCAAGATGGAGGCGCTGAGCAACCGCCGCACCAGCCAGATTTCCGGCGGCCAGCAGCAGCGCGTGGCGCTGGCGCGGGCACTGGCGCCGCAGCCGAAAGTGCTGCTGCTCGACGAGCCGCTGTCGGCGCTCGACTTCAAGCTGCGCAAGGAGATGCAGATCGAGCTGAAGCGGCTGCAGCACGAGACCGGCATCACCTTCATCTTCGTCACTCACGACCAGGAAGAAGCGCTGACCATGTCGGACCGCATCGCGGTGATGTCGGCGGGCAAGATCCTGCAGGTCGGCACGCCCTGGGATATCTATGACAAGCCGGCGGAGCGTTTCGTCGCCGACTTTATCGGCGAAACCAATTTCCTGACGGCGGCCATATCAGGAATGGGCAACGGCAAGGCACGCGCAACGCTCAAATCCGGCGCGACCATCGACGCCACCGTGGCTGAAGGCTTCCAGCCGAAGGACAATGCAACCGTGGTGGTCAGGCCCGAACATGCCAAGCTGACCAGCGGCAAGGGCGACCTATCGGGCACGGTCGAAAACATCGTCTATTTCGGCACCGACACCCACATCCATGTTCGCCTGGACAGCAGCGAGAGCTTCACCGTGCGCCAGCAGAACACGCGCAGCGCCGGCTGCGGTTTCGAGCGGGGCGACAAGGTCGGCATATCGATCGGCAACGACGCCGCGCAAGTGCTGAGGGACTGATGGCGAGCGCGGAACAAGTCGCTGAGGAGGCCGAGCGCCGAGAGATCCGCGATCGCTGGCTGCTGTCGGCGCCGGCGCTGATCATCATCTTTCTCGCCGCGAGCGGACCACTGCTGATCGTCGTGATCTATTCCTTCCTGACGCCGGGGCCCTATGGCGACGTGGTGTGGAAATTTTCTACCGACGGCTGGCTGTCGGTGTTGATGCAGCGTGACATCTTCGACGACACTCTGGCCTTCGCCGATGCGCATTTGTCGATCTTCTGGCGTTCGATAAGCCTGTCGTTCTACACCACCGTGCTGACGTTGTTCTTCGGCTTCCCCACAGCCTATTTCATCGCCACGCGACCGCCGAAGACGCGCGAGGTCTGGGTTTTCCTCGTCACCATTCCGTTCTGGACGAATCTCCTGATCCGCACCTTCGCTATGCAGCAGGTGATCCGCAACGAAGGGCTGGTCAACACGGCGCTGATGGCGCTCGGCATCATCAAGCAACCGCTGCAGATCATGAATACCGACGCCGCCATCTTGTTCGGCATGATCTATATCTACCTGCCTCTGATGGTGCTGCCGATCTACGCCTCGATGGAGAAGCTCGACTTCCGGCTGGTCGAGGCCGGATATGACCTCTACGCCGGTCGCTGGCAGGTTCTGCGCCGCATCATCTTCCCATTGATCAAGCCCGGCGTCATAGCCGGCTCGATACTGGTCTTCATTCCCTCGCTTGGCGCCTATGTCATTCCGCGGGTGCTGGGCGGCGGCAAGAACATGATGCTCGGCAACCTGATCGAACTGCAGTTCGGCGCGGGCCGTAACTGGCCGCTTGGCGCGGCCATCTCAATTACGCTCATGGTGCTGGTGATGATCGCGCTCCTGTTCTACGTGCGCAACGCATCCGGGTCGCAGGGCGCCCATGGCTAAGCGTCCGTTCGACATCCAGGCGCAACCCGGCTTCGGGTTCATGGCGCTTCTGACCTTCTTCGCGCTCTATCTGCCGATCGCGGCGCTCGTCACCTATTCGTTCAACACGGCGGATTCGCTTTCGCGCTGGGACGGCGTCTCACTGCGCTGGTTTATTTCGGCCTGGCACAATTCGGCCGTGCAGGACGCCTCCGTCCGCTCGCTCGTGCTGGCGGTCTCGGCCGCCGCGCTGTCGACGATCGCCGCCACCATGGCTGCGCTGGCCACGACCCGCACGCGGCCCTATCCCGGCCTTACCTTCAAATACGCCTTCATCAACCAGCCGCTGATGGTGCCGGAGATAGTCACCGGCGTCGCGCTCCTGATCGTGTTCTCGCGCATCAAGGTCTGGACCGGTTACTCAGGACTCGGTTACCTGATCGCCGCGCACACCGCCTTCTGCATCCCGTTCGCTTACCTGCCGATCCGGGCGCGGCTGGACAGCATGGACCTGACGCTGGAGCGCGCAGCCGCTGACCTATACGCCACGCCCTGGAAAGCCTTCCGTTTCGTGACGCTGCCGCTCTTGAGGCCGGCCATCATCGCGGGCTTCATGCTCGCCTTCGTCATTTCGCTCGACGATGTGGTCATCACCGAATTCGTCAAGTCCGGCGGCCAGGATACGCTGCCCACCTACATGCTCGGCCAGTTGCGGCGCGAAACGAGCCCGGAAATCAATGCGATCGCCACGGTATTCCTGGCGCTGTCGGTGGTGCTCGTAACCGTGTTCTACTTCGTCAACCGGCGCAAGCCATGACCAACGATTGCCAAAACGGGAGAATAGCAATGAAATGGAAGACCACGGCTGCCACGGCGGTATTCGCAATGTTTGCCTTTGCGGGCAGCGCGTATGCGGAAGGCGAACTCAACATCTTTAATTGGGGCGACTACACCAGCCCCGAGATGATCAAGAAGTTCGAGGATACCTATAAGGTCAAGGTGACGATCACCGACTACGACTCCAACGACACCGCGCTAGCAAAGGTACGCGCCGGTGGTCATGGCTTCGACATTGTGGTGCCGTCGGCCAACTACGTGCCGATCTGGGTGAAGGAAGGGCTTCTGCTTGAGGCCCGGCCCGACCAGATGGAGAACTTCAAGAATGTCGACGAGCGCTGGGTGAACGTTCCCTGGGATCCGGGCCGTCATTATACGGTTCCGTGGCAGTGGGGCCTGACCGGTATCGGCGTCAACACAAAGGTCTATGACGGCGACCTCAATACCTCGGCCATCTTTCTCGATCCGCCGAAGGAACTGGTTGGCAAGATCAATGTCGCGCCGGAAATGAACGACGTGCTGTTCGCCACCATCAAGTATCTGGGCGGCGACTGGTGCACGGACGACAAGGAACTGCTCAAGAAAGTGCGCGACAAGCTGGTGGAGGCCAAGCCGAAGTGGCTGGCCATGGATTATAGCGTGACCGAGAAGCTACCGGCCGGCGACTATTCGGCCGTCTACTACTGGAACGGCGCCATCATGCGCTCGCGCATCAAGAACCCCGACATCAAGTTCGGCTACCCGAAGGAGGGCTTCCCCTTTTTCATGGACAGTGTTGCCATCCTCAAGGATGCCAAGAATGTTGACAACGCCAAGCTGTTCATGAACTTCACTATGGATCCCGAGAACGCCGCCATGATCTCCGCCTTCGCCAAATATGCGAATGGCGTCAAGGGCTCGAAGACATTCATGCCAGCCGACATGAAGGATGCGCCCGAACTGGTGGTACCGCCAGAACTAGAGAAAGCGGGCGAGTTCCTCACCCCTTGCTCGCCCGATGTGCAGCAACTCTACACGCGCATCTGGACGGACGTTCAGAAATAACGGCACTCCGCCTTTTTCCGCGCGAGCGGGAAGAAGGCGGGTCAAGGGCCGGATGAGGGGTAGCGCTGAATTCGCAGCGTTCGCGCCGCCCCTCACCTGGCCTGCCGGCACTGCCCTTCGCCATGGCGTCGGGCGTTCGTCACTCTAAAGGCCCATTCGGGGGCTTTTTCGTCCGCTGTGCAGACCGCTCCTCATCCAAGTGAACCGAAGAGCGGCATGCGGCGGCAGGGAAATTCTCATGCAGTCTTACCGCAACTCCGATCCGCGGCCGCCGATCATGCAGGGCTCACCGCCCAAGATGGTGCCGCCGAAGCTCGACTGGGACAGGGGACCCTGGAATCGCTGGGCATTCCAGCACATCCGCGAAATTCTGCCGACCGTCGAAGTCTGGCGCGGCAATGGCCATCGCCGCCGCTTCGAGCAGACCGAGGTCGATCTCGACGCGCTGCCGGTGAGCGACAGCACGGGGAAGCCTACGACGCTGGCCGGGCTGCTGGACGAAACCTATACGGATGGGTTCCTCGTGCTCAAGGATGGCAAGATCGCCTATGAGCGCTATTGCAACGGCATGACCGAGCGCACGCTGCATTTGTCGCAGTCGATGGCGAAATCGGTCACGGGCTCGGTGTTCGGCATACTCGCCGGGCGCGGCCTGATCGATCCCGCCATGCCGGTGACGACCTATCTGCCGGAGCTGGAAGCTACCGGCTGGGCCGGCGCCAGCGTGCAGCATGTGCTCGACATGACGTCCGGCGTGCGTTTTTCCGAGGAATACACCGACCGCTATTCCGATATCGGTCAGGTCGATGTCGCCAGCGGCTGGAAACCGGTGCCGCCGGACAGCGACCCGGCCTTCGAGTGGCCATCGCATATGTTCGAATTGATCCTGCGGCTCAAGAATGCAAGCCGGCCGCATGGCTCTGCGTTCGAATACCGTTCGATAGAGACCGACGTGCTCGCCTTCATCATGGAACGGGTGACCGGCAAGCGGCTGGCGCAACTGGTTTCGGAAGAACTCTGGCAAAAGCTCGGCGCGGATGAAAGCGCCTGCTTCACCGTCGACAGCGCCGGCTACGCCATCGCCGATGGCGGCTTCAACGCCACGCTGCGCGACTATGGCCGTTTCGGCCAGCTGATCCTCGACAATGGCGGCGGCGTCGTGCCGGCCGACTGGATCGAGGCGACGCGCACCGGCAGGCATGGACCGGACTTCAATCCCAGCCTGCCGCAAGGCAGCTACCGCAACCAGTTCTGGATCGAGGACCCGCGTTCGCGCGCGCTGATGTGCCGGGGGGTGTTCGGGCAGCTGATTCATATCGACTGGAACAGGAGAATGGTCGTGGTGAAGCTTTCGAGCTACCCGGATTTCACCAGCATCGCCTTTTCGGTGGCGACGATGAAAGCCGTCCACGCGATCGCCGCCGCGCTTGGCTAAGTGACCGTTTGGAAACTCTACTCTGGCGGCCATCTGATTTCGAAACAGTCTCTAAGTTCCTAAAAACCGGAAGGAAAAGCTATGACCGGTAAGACCGCGTTCGAGACCAGACATGGCTTTGCCCGCAACAAGGTGCTGCTCGGCAACTGGCGCGAAAGCCCGTTCAGCCGGTGGTCGTTCCAGAATGTCGGCGAGTTGGTGCCGAGCGCACGTGTCGCTGCAGCGTCAAGCGGCAGTGAGGCGCCGGCACAGGATCTTGACGGGCTGCTTGACGAAAAGGTCGCGCTGACCGGCGGCGCCGAGACCGTTGCGGCCTTTCTCGCGCGCTCCGACACCGACGCGCTGACGATCATGAAAGCCGGCAAATTCGTCGGCGACTGGTTCGCACCGCATATGGAGTTCGGCGCGCGCCACATCATCTTCTCGATCAGCAAGTCGCTGACCGCCATTCTGGCCGGCATATTGGAAGGCGAAGGAGTTTTCGACCCGCAGGCGCCGGTGACCCGCTATCTGCCGGAAGCTGCTGGCTCGGCCTATGGCGATGCCAGCGTGCGGCATGTGCTCGACATGAGCGTCAGCCTCGACTTCGAAGAAGCCTATCTCGATCCGGAAAGCGCTTTTGCCCGCTATCGCCGCGCGACGCTGTGGAATCCGGGCGGCGGCATGGAAAGCCTGGCCGACTTCATCCTGACGCTGCAGCGCCTTAACGAGCCGCATGGCCGGACGTTCCGCTACCGCTCGCCCAATTCCGACCTGCTCGGCATCCTGCTCGAACGCGCGTCCGGCCAGCGCTTCGCCGAGTTGATGCACGGGAAATTGTGGCTGCCGCTTGGTGCAATGAGCGAAGCCTCGGTGACAGTCGACATGGCCGGCACTGCGCGCACGGCCGGCGGCATTTCGGTGACGCCGCGCGATCTGGCCCGGGTCGGCGAGACGATGCGGCAGGGCGGCATCGCCCATGGCCGCCGCATCGTGCCGGAAGCCTGGGTGCGCGACACTGTCAGCACAGGCGGAGACACGGACGCCTGGCAGCGTGGCGCGATGGCGTTCCGCTTCCCGCAAGGCCGCTACCGCAACAAATGGTACCAGACCGGCGCGGCCAGCGGCGCTTTTTGCGGTATCGGCATCCACGGCCAGTGGCTCTACGTCGATCCCAAGGCGGAGGTGGTTATCGCCAAGATGTCGTCGCAGCCTGAGCCGGTCGACGAGCCGCTCAGTGTCGATATGGTCACCTTCTTCGATGCGCTGAGCCGGATGGTCTAGCAGGGCAATCGTATCCGACTGGCAATGTCAGCGCTGCCCCTCATCCGCCTGCCGGCACCTTCTCCCCGTATAGTGACGGGGAGAAGGGGGCTGGCCGCACCGCGGCGCTATTTTTTGCAACGCTGGTCGTTGGCGAAACCCTTTGCGAAGGCGTCTTTCTCCCCGTCACTATACGGGGAGAAATGCCCGGCAGGGCAATGAGGGGCAGCGCGCACGTGTGAAAGGCACGGGCAAATCCAGGCGTGGGCGCGTTCTGCCATGCGAATTTCCAACTTGCTTTCCTGTGGAACTATCCGGCGGTTGAAAACGCCCCGGTTGGCGGAGCGACGCTCTGCGCCTATGGTCGCCGCTCTTTTTGACAGGACAGCAGGAACGACATGGCATCCGAGCGCATCGCAGCAGTCATCGCAGCCGAGATCGCGGCCCGGCCCGAACAGGCCGCGGCGGCGATTGGACTGCTGGACGAAGGCGCGACAGTGCCGTTCGTGGCGCGCTACCGCAAGGAGGTCACCGGCGGCCTCGACGACACGCAACTGCGCCTGCTGGCCGAACGGCTCGTCTATCTGCGCGAGCTCGATGCGCGCCGCGACACCATTCTCGGTTCCATCCGCGAGCAGGGGAAGCTGACCGAAGAGCTTGAAACCAAGATCGCTGCGGCCGTCACCAAGGCGGAACTCGAAGACATCTATCTGCCCTACAAACCGAAGCGCCGGACCAAGGCCGAGATCGCGCGCGAGCGTGGGCTGGGACCGCTGGCCGAGGCGATCCTTGCCGACCGCGCGGCGGCGCCCAGCGAACTGGCGCTGGCCTACATCACTGAAGAGGTGGCCGACGCCAAGGCGGCGCTCGAGGGCGCGCGCGACATCCTGTCCGAGCAGTTTGCCGAGAATGCCGATCTGGTCGGCAGGCTGAGGAGCTACATGAAGGAACGCGCCTTCATGCGGTCGCGCGTCGTCGACGGCAAGCAGGAGGCCGGCGCGAAATTCTCCGACTATTTCGACCATGTCGAGCGCTGGGCCAATGTGCCGAGCCATCGCGCCCTGGCGATGCTGCGCGGCCGCAACGAAGAGGTGCTGTCGCTTGATATCGAAGTCGATGCCGACGACGCGTCGCCGGTGAAGCCGGTCGAGCGGATGATCGCCGATGCCTACGCCATCGGCCGCCAGTTGCTGGGCGACCGCTGGCTGATGGAGGTGGCGGGCTGGACCTGGCGCGTAAAGCTGTCGCTGCATCTGACGCTCGATTTGATGCGGGATCTGCGCGAGCAGGCCGAGGAGGAGGCGATCCATGTCTTCGCCCGCAATCTGAAGGACTTGCTGCTCGCTGCCCCGGCCGGCTCGCGCGCCACGATGGGGCTCGACCCCGGCATCCGCACCGGCGTCAAAGTGGCGGTGGTGGACGGCACCGGCAAGCTGCTGGCGACGACGACGGTCTATCCGTTTCCGCCAAGGAATGACGTGCGCGGCACGCAGGCCGAACTCGCAAACCTCATCCGCCTGCACAAGGTCGAGTTGATTTCCATCGGCAACGGCACCGGCAGCCGCGAGACGGAAAGGCTGGTCGCAGACATGCTGGCCGACATGCCTGCCGAGTCCGGGCCGAAGCCGCTCAAGGTGATCGTCAGCGAGGCGGGCGCCTCGGTCTATTCCGCCTCGGCAACAGCAGCGGCGGAATTCCCCGGCCTCGACGTGTCGCTGCGCGGCGCGGTGTCGATCGCGCGGCGGCTGCAGGATCCGCTGGCCGAACTGGTCAAGATCGAGCCGAAGTCGATCGGCGTCGGCCAATACCAGCACGACGTCGACCAGTACCGGCTCGGCCGCTCGCTGGAAGCGGTGGTCGAGGACGCGGTCAATGCCGTCGGCGTCGACCTCAACACCGCCTCGGCGCCGCTTTTGGCGCGGGTTTCGGGTCTTGGCGCATCGCTGGCCGAGGCGATCATTGCGCACCGTGACGCGGCGGGTCCCTTCGCCAGCCGACGTGACCTGTTGAAGGTCTCGCGCCTTGGACCCCGGGCCTTCGAGCAATGCGCCGGCTTCCTGCGCATTGCCAACGGCACCGAACCGCTCGATGCCTCGGCCGTGCATCCGGAAGCCTATGGCGTGGCGAAAAAAATCGTTGCGGCCTGCGGACGCGACCTCCGCTCGCTGATGGGCGACAGTGCCGCTCTCAAGGCGCTCGATCCGCGTGTCTTCGTCGATGAGCGGTTCGGCCTGCCGACGGTGCGCGATATCCTGGCGGAACTGGAAAAGCCCGGCCGCGATCCGCGCCCCGGCTTCAAGACCGCGACCTTCGCCGACGGCGTCGACGACATCAAGGATTTGAAGCCAGGCATGCTGCTGGAAGGCACCGTCACCAATGTCGCCGCGTTCGGCGCCTTCGTCGATATCGGCGTGCACCAGGATGGACTTGTGCACGTGTCGCAACTGGCCGACCGTTTCGTCAAGGATGCGCATGAGGTGGTGAAAGCCGGCGACGTGGTCAAGGTGCGCGTCGTCGACATCGACATCAAGCGCAAGCGCATCGGCCTGTCGATGCGCAAAGATGGTGACGGCGGTACACCGAAGCCGCGCGACAACGGCAACAGACCGGTGCCGCGCACGCCGGCGCCGCTGCGTCAGGCGGAAAGGCCGGTGCAACAAGGCGCATTCGGCGCCGCGTTGGCCGATGCGTTGAAGCGGAAGTAGCTACTTCTCCGGCGGCACATGGCGCAGCAGCCAGTCGCGAAAACTGGCGACCGGCGGATGGCCGAACTTGTCGTGCGGCACGACGAGATAATAGGCGCTGCGGCTTTGCATCGGCCGACCCGGTGCCGGCACCAACTGGCCGCGCTGCAATTCGCCTGAGATGAGCACCTGCGGCAGCAGCGCCACGCCGAGCCCGGCCATACAGGCCTGGGCGGCAGTGCCGAACTGCTCGAACTGCATGCCCGGTCCGGTCGGTGCGCTCAAACCCTGATGCTCGAACCACTCGGTCCATGCGCCGGGCCGCGTTGCCATGTGCAACAGCGGCAGACGGCCGATATCAGCAGGCGTGGCAATGGCGCGGCCGGCCAGAAATTCGGGCGAGACGACTGGCACCACCGTCTCGCGCACCAGCAGCGTCGAGTCGGCATCCGGCCAGTCGGGCAGGCCGAAATGGATGGCGGCATCGAGCCGTTCGCGGGAGAAGTCGAAGCGGCCGATGCGGGTGACGAAATTGATGGTGATGTCAGGGTTGTTTTCGACGAAATCCGGGATGAGCGGCATCAGCCAGCGTGTGCCGAAGGTCGGCAGGATCGCAAGGTTCAAGATGCCACTATGCCGATTGCTCATCAATCCAAGCGCTGCGTCGCGCAATTGACCCAAGGCGGCGCGCACCGCTTCGGCATAGATCTCACCGGCCGACGACAGCCTGACATTGCGGCTGTCGCGTTCGAACAGCTGGCGGCCGAACTGGTCCTCCAAAAGCTTGATCTGGCGGCTGACGGCGCCTTGGGTCAGATCGAGCTCTCTTGCGGCGGCGGTAAAGCTGCCCAGCCGGGCGACCGCCTCGAAGGCGGCAAGGGCGCTGATTCCAGGCAAGAGGCGGCGCTGCACGTTCATGATCCATTACTAACGCTCATTGAATGGCGAAGCAATTTCGTTTGATTTTTTCGACCTGGAAGCCGATAAGCCGCCCAATTCATGTTGTTGTTTGTGCATGTCGTTATCCCAAACCGCCGGACACCTTCGGGTCAGGCCCGAGGGCAAGCTTTTGGGCGACATGCAAGAGTTTGGGAGACCGAGGCCATGGCCGCCGACAAGAACGCATTCGTCTGGGATGATCCTTTCCTGATCGAGAACCAGCTGTCGGAAGACGAACGGATGGTGCGCGATGGCGCAGCGGCATTCGCCGCCGACAAGCTCGCTCCCAGGATCGAGGAAGCCTATCTCGAGGAAAAGACCGATGCCGGGATCTTTCGCGAGATGGGCGAGGCGGGTCTGCTCGGCATCACCATTCCGGAAGAATATGGCGGGCTCGGCGCCAACTACGTCACCTATGGGCTGGTGGCGCGCGAAGTCGAGCGCATCGATTCGGGCTATCGCTCGATGATGAGTGTGCAGTCGTCGCTGGTGATGTATCCGATCCATGCCTATGGCTCGGAGGCGCAGCGCAAAAAATACCTGCCGAAGCTGGCGTCAGGCGAATGGATCGGCTGCTTCGGCCTGACCGAGCCGGATGCCGGTTCCGACCCTGGCGGCATGAAGACGCGGGCCGAGAAGACGGCGAACGGCTACAGGATCTCCGGCTCGAAAATGTGGATATCCAACGCGCCGATCGCCGACGTGTTCGTCGTCTGGGCAAAGTTGTCCGACAAAAGTGGCGGCGGGCATGACGGCGAGATTCGCGGCTTCGTGCTGGAAAAAGGGATGAAGGGGCTGTCGGCGCCAAAGATCGACGGCAAACTCAGTCTCCGCGCGTCGATCACCGGCGAAGTGGTGATGGAAGGCGTCGAGGTCGGTGAGGACTCGCTGCTGCCTGACGTGTCGGGCCTGAAGGGGCCGTTCGGCTGTCTCAACCGGGCTCGCTACGGCATCTCCTGGGGTGCGATGGGTGCGGCGGAAGATTGCTGGCACCGGGCCCGCCAATATGGCCTTGACCGCAAGCAGTTCGGCAAGCCGCTGGCCGGCACTCAGCTGTTCCAGAAGAAGCTCGCCGACATGCAGACCGAGATCGCGCTGGGGCTGCAGGGCAGCTTGCGGGTCGGGCGCCTGATGGATGAGGGCAAGATGGCGCCCGAGATGATCTCGATCGTCAAGCGCAACAATTGCGGCAAGGCGCTCGACATCGCCCGCCAGGCCCGCGACATGCATGGCGGCAACGGCATCCAGATCGGCTACCACGTCATGCGCCATGCGCAGAACCTGGAAACGGTCAACACCTATGAGGGCACGCATGACGTGCATGCGCTGATCCTCGGACGGGCGCAGACCGGGTTGCAGGCGTTTTTCTGAGCCGGCCCCTGGGCCGGCAACGCTGCTTAAATTAGATGCACCGCAACATCTCTGCTTGGAGAATGGCCAGCATTTGTGTCAGGGTTCGGCGAGTTCGTTTGAAACGCCCACTTTCGGGGTCCCATGGCAATTCTGGCAGCCGTCTACCACCTGACCCATTACAAATATGACCGGCCGGTCGTCCTCGGCCCGCAGGTCATCAGGCTGCAGCCGGCGCCGCATTCCCGCACCAAGGTGCTCAGCCATTCGTTGAAGGTCGGGCCGGCGAGCCACTTCGTCAATCTGCAGCAGGATCCCTACGGCAATTTCCTGGCGCGCTTCGTGTTTCCGGAACCGGTGGCGGAACTGAAGATCGAGGTCGACCTCGTCGCCGACATGACGGTCTACAACCCATTCGATTTTTTCGTCGAGCCGGCGGCCGAGACCTTGCCGTTCGAATACCCGGAAGAGATCAGCGCCGATCTCGCCATCTACCGGACGCCGGAACCGGCTGGACCGCTGCTGTCGGCGTTCCTGCAAACCATCGATCGCCACCCAACCAATACCGTCAATTTCGTCGTCGACCTCAATGCCCGCCTGCAGCGCGAGGTCGCCTATATCGTGCGCATGGAAACCGGCGTTTTTTCGCCGGAGGAAACGCTGGCCGCAAAGAATGGCTCGTGCCGCGATACGAGCTGGCTGCTGGTGCAGATCCTGAGGAACCTCGGCATCGCCGCGCGCTTCGTTTCCGGCTACCTGATCCAGCTGAAGCCCGACCTCGTCGCGCTTGACGGACCGCCTGGCACCGCCGTCGACTTCACCGATCTCCATGCCTGGTGCGAGGTCTATCTGCCGGGCGCCGGCTGGATCGGCTTCGACCCGACCTCCGGCCTGCTCACCGGCGAAAGCCATGTGCCGTTGGCGGCCACGCCGCATTTCCGCAACGCCGCGCCTATTTCCGGCATGGCGAGCTTCGCCAATGTCGAGTTCGGCTTCGACATGCGGGTCGACCGCATCGCCGAGCACCCCCGCATCACCAAGCCATTCTCCGACGAAAGCTGGCAGGCGCTTGACGCATTGGGCAGGCAGGTCGACGCCGCACTCGAAGCCGGGGACGTGCGGCTGACCATGGGTGGCGAGCCGACCTTCGTGTCGATCGATGATTTCGAGGCGGAGGAGTGGAACACCGCCGCCGTCGGCCCGACAAAACGCGAAAAGGCCGATGCGCTGATCCGCCGGCTGCGTGAGCGTTTCGCGCCCGGCGGCTTCCTGCACTACGGGCAGGGCAAGTGGTATCCGGGCGAAAGCCTGCCGCGCTGGACCTTCTCGCTGTACTGGCGCGCCGACGGCGAGCCGGTGTGGAGCGACCCGTCGCTGATCGCGCGGGAGAACAGCGAAGCAGATGAAGCAGGCGAAGCAGACGTGGGGCCGAAGCAGGCTGAAAGCCTGCTGACGGCGATTGCCGATGAACTCGGCATCGACAAGTCAATGGTCAGCGAAGCCTATGAGGACCCGGCTGAGTGGCTGCTCAAGGAAGGCAAGCTGCCAGAGAATGTCGATCCGTCCAATTCGAAGCTGGACGACCCCGAGGAGCGCAGCCGCATGGCGCGGGTGTTCGAACGCGGCCTGACTAAGCCGTCGGGCTATGTACTGCCTGTCCAGCGCTGGAACAGCCAGGCGTCGGGACCGCGCTGGCGTTCGGAGAAGTGGAAGACGCGGCGCGGCAGGCTGTTCCTGGTGCCGGGCGATTCACCGGTCGGCTACCGCCTGCCGCTCGGCACGCTTCCCCATGTGCCGCCGGCGCAGTTCCCCTACATCGTGCCGGTCGATCCTTCGCTGCCGCGCGGACCATTGCCGGCGCGCGAGGCTATTTTGCCTGAAGCCGCTTCTTTGCCGGAGGCTGCCCCGGCCGAACTTGAAGGCGCTGACGAAATGGCGCGCCGCCAGCAGGCGGCGTCCTTCACCGCAGCGACCGGCCAGCAGGACCGTGTCGAACAGGAGATTACCGAGATCGGTGGCGCGGGGCGCACCGCGCTGTCGGTCGAGCCGCGCGACGGACGGCTTTGTGTATTCATGCCGCCGGTCGAGGCGCTGGAGGACTATCTCGAACTGGTCGCGGCGGCCGAGAATGCGGCAAAGGTTATCGGCCTGCCGGTGCATATCGAGGGCTATGGCCCGCCGCACGATCCGCGCCTCAACGTCATCCGCGTGGCTCCGGATCCCGGCGTCATCGAGGTGAACATCCATCCGGCTGCAAACTGGCAGGACTGCGTGGCGACGACCACAGCGATCTACGAGGAGGCGCGGCAGACGCGGCTCGGCGCCGACAAGTTCATGATCGACGGCCGTCATACCGGCACCGGCGGCGGCAACCATGTCGTCGTCGGCGGCGCAACACCCAACGACAGTCCGTTCCTGCGCCGCCCCGATTTGCTGAAGAGCCTGGTCCTGCAATGGCAGCGCCGTCCGTCGCTGTCTTATCTGTTCTCAGGCCTGTTCATCGGCCCGACCAGCCAGGCGCCGCGTTTCGACGAGGCGCGCCACGATTCGCTGTACGAGCTTGAGATCGCCATGGCGCAGGTGCCGCATCCGGACAGTGGCAGCGCCCCGTTGCCGTGGCTGGTCGACCGGCTGTTCCGTAACCTGTTGACCGACGTGACTGGGAACACCCACCGCTCGGAAATCTGCATCGACAAGCTGTTTTCGCCCGACGGCCCGACCGGCCGGCTGGGGCTGGTCGAGTTCCGCGGCTTCGAGATGCCGCCCAATGCGCGCATGAGCCTGGCGCAGCAATTGCTGGTGCGCGCCATCATCGCCCGCGCCTGGAAGAACCCGCTCGATGGCCGCTTCGTGCGCTGGGGCACGTCACTGCATGACCGTTTCATGCTGCCGCACTATGTCTGGGCTGACTTTCTCGACGTGCTGGACGACCTCAAGCTGAACGGCTTCGAGTTCCGTCCCGAATGGTTCGACGCGCAGCTTGAATTCCGCTTCCCGTTCTGCGGCGAGGTCCAGCATGCCGGCATCAAGCTGGAGCTGCGGCAGGCGCTGGAGCCGTGGCATGTCATGGGCGAGCAGGGCGCGATCGGCGGCACCGTGCGCTTCGTTGATTCCTCGGTCGAGCGGCTGCAGGTGAAGACCGAAGGGCTCAATCCGGAACGTCATGCGGTCGTCTGCAACGGCCGCATCGTGCCGATGAAGGTGACCGACTCCAGAGAGATCGCGGTGGCCGGCGTCCGCTTCAAGGCCTGGCAGCCGTCATCGGGGCTGCATCCAGCACTGCCGGTCAACACGCCGCTGGTTTTCGACATCTTTGATCGCTGGTCGGGCCGGGCGGTCGGCGGCTGCGTCTACCATGTCGCGCATCCCGGCGGGCGCAGCTACGACACTTTCCCGGTCAACGGCAACGAAGCGGAGGCGCGGCGGCTCGCCCGCTTCGAGCCGCGCGGCCATACGCCGTCCGCCTACGTGCTGCGCGACGAACAAGCCTCTGAGGATTTCCCGATGACCCTTGACCTGCGGCGGCCTGCAAGACTCTGATCAGCAATGGCAAAGGGGAATCACCAGGAAATACGCGGCAGGCCGCATAACCTGCTGGAGCACTACCAGCCGATCGACGGCGTCCTCGACGAGATGGTCGATGCATCAGGCAACCCCCGTCCGGTCTGGAAGGAGTTCATCGAGGCGCTGGAAGATCTGGGGCCTGAAAAGCTCGCCCAGCGCTTCGCCCGCGCCGACCAGTATCTGCGCGACGCCGGCGTCTATTACCGTCTCTACGATCAGGCCGGCGCCAATGAGCGCGAATGGCCGCTCGCGCATGTGCCTCTCCTGATAGAGGAGCAGGAATGGGCCGCGATCAGTGCCGGCCTGGTCCAGCGGGCCGAGTTGTTCGAGGAAACGATTGCCGATATCTACGGGCCGAGCCGCCTGGTCGAGAAAGGCATCCTGCCGGCGGGGCTGATCGCGGCCAGCCCGGAATATTTGCGCCCCGTCGTCGGCACCAGACCGGCCAGCGGCCATTTCCTGCATTTCTGCGCGTTCGAGCTCGGCCGTGGACCGGATGGCCGCTGGTGGGTGCTGGGCGACCGCACCCAGGCGCCGTCAGGTGCCGGCTTTGCGCTGGAAAACCGCGTCGCCACCACCCGTGCGCTGTCCGACGTTTATGGCGAGATGCATGTGCACCGCCTTGCCGGCTTCTTCCGTCGCTTTCGCGACGCGCTTAACGGCATGGCCAAGGGATCGGGCGGTCGTGTCGCCATCCTGACGCCGGGGCCACTCAACGAAACCTATTACGAGCATGCCTATATCGCCCGCTATCTCGGCATCATGCTGCTCGAAGGCGAGGATCTGACCGTCTCCGGCGGTCGATTGATGGTGCGCACGGTTTCCGGGCTGATGCCGGTCAGCGTGCTGTGGCGGCGGCTCGACGCCGCCTTCGCCGATCCGCTGGAGTTGCGGCCGGAATCGCAGATCGGCGCGCCAGGGCTGGTCGAGGCGATCCGCCGGGGAGCCGTCTCAGCCGTCAACGCGCTCGGCTCCGGGCTGATGGAAACGCGGGCGCTGTTCGCCTTCCTGCCAAAAATTTCGCGCGAATTACGGAGCGAGGAGCTTCTCTTGCCGAGCGTCGCGACATGGTGGTGCGGGCGGGACGCGGACCGTGACCATGTGCTGGCCAACCTCGACCGCATGGTGATCGGTCCAGCGCTGTCGACGCGGCTTGCCTTCGAGGATGACGATTGCACCAGGCTGGGCTCGGCGCTGGTTGCCGGGGAACGGGCCGAACTGATAGCCCGGATCGAACGGGACGGCGGCGCCTTCGTCGGACAGGAAGCGGTGACGCTTTCGACCACGCCGGTCTATGTCGGCGGCTGGCTTGAGCCGCGGCCGGCAGCGCTGCGCGTCTATCTGGCGCGAACGCCAGAAGGCTGGACGGTGATGCCCGGTGGTTTTGCCCGCGTCGGCTTTTCGCTCGACCCGACCGCAATCGCCATGCAGCGCGGCGGCCAGGCTGCGGATGTATGGGTGGTCAGCGACAGGCCGGTGGAACGCGAGACGCTGCTGCCCCAGGAGCACGACAGCTTCATCCGCACCTCGCCAGGCAGCCTGCCCAGCCGCGCAGCGGAAAACCTGACATGGCTCGGCCGCTACATCGAGCGATCGGAAGGCACGGTGCGCATCCTGCGCGCCTATCACGTGCGGCTGGCCGAAGCCTCCGACCCGGACATGCCGCTGCTTGCCGATATCAGAGACCATCTCGAACCGTTCGGCATCGACGTCGCGGCGGCGATCCCGCCAGGACTGATCGGCACGCTGGACAGCGCCGTCTACAGCGCCGGACAGATCCGCGACCGCTTCTCGCCCGACGGCTGGCTGGCACTGAAGGATCTGTCGAAGACCATCCATCAATTCGCGACAACGGTGGCGCCGGGCGATGATGCGACGCGGGCGATGACGGTCATCCTGCGCAAGCTCGCCGGGTTTTCCGGCCTGCTGCATGAGAATATGTATCGCTTCACCGGCTGGCGCTTCCTGGAGATCGGCCGGCGATTGGAACGCGGCATCCAGATCGCCCGCACGCTGGCCCGGCTGACCGGGGCTGCGGCGCCCGAAGGCGCGCTCGACATGATGCTGGAGATCGGCGACAGCGTGATGACCCACCGACGGCAGTATCCGGTGCAGGCCGGCAGGCGCACGGTGATCGACCTCCTGGTACTCGATCCGCTCAACCCGCGCTCCATCCTGTTCCAGCTCGAGCGGCTGAAGGCCGAAATCGCGCTGTTGCCTGCTGTCGGCGGCGAGGGGCATATGTCGCCGGCGGCGAAAGAGATACTGCAGCTCAATACGGCAATCGCCATCAAGGAGCCCGCGGACATGACGGCCAAGGCCCTGGACGATCTCGCCACCGAGATCGGCGGCCTCTATAACCGCCTCGCCCAGGCTTATTTCGGGTAAGGCCTATTTCGGCTAAGGACGGGACCCGGAGGCTGGCATGCACTACGACATCAGGCTCAATCTGCGTTACGACTATGATGCTGCAGCCGGCGGCGGCCGCCATCAGGTGCGCGTGCTACCGCCGACGATATCGGGCGTGCAGCGCGTGATCGCCGCTTCGCTGTCCTTCGCGCCGGCGCCGAGCGAACGCTCCGACTTTTCCGATTTCTTCGGCAACAATGTCACGTCGATCGCCTTTCGCGATGCCCATGATACGCTCGACATCAGGATGAGCGCGCGCGTCGCCGTCTCGCGGCCGGAACCCGGGCTTGACGTGTCGCCCGGCATTAGCCGGCTGCGGGAGCAACTCGAAGCGGTGCGGTCGCTGTCGCCTGATACACCGCATCACTTTCTGGCCGCCAGCGACCATGTCGGCGTCGATGCTGATATAACGGGTTATGCGCGGAGCAGTGCCGGCAGTTCTGTCGTCGGTACCGCCATGGACCTGTGCAACCGCATTCATCGCGATTTCACCTACGATGGCGAGGCGACCACGGTGCAGACCCGGGCGAGCGATGCTTTCAGCCTGAAGCGTGGCGTCTGCCAGGATTTTTCGCACATCATGATCGCCGGCCTGCGCGGCCTCGGTATCCCCGCCGGCTATGTCAGCGGCTTCCTGCGCACCATTCCGCCGCCCGGAAAACCGCGATTGGAAGGGGCCGACGCCATGCATGCTTGGGTCAACGTGTGGTGCGGGCGCGACACCGGATGGCAGGAATTCGATCCAACCAACGGCATGCGGGCAAGCAACGACCACATCACCGTTGGCCACGGCCGCGACTATTCGGATGTAGCGCCGATCGTCGGCGTCCTGAAGACGACGGGCGGACAGGTCGGCGAGCAGGCGGTCGACGTCATTCCGGTCGTGCTGGAAAAGGCATGACGGCAAGCGAGGCCGCGATCGATTTGTAGGCGCCGAAGGTAGACAGAGACGGCCCGTCGAACGCACATGCGGTGCGCTGACATCATTCTGAAGCCACACGCGGAACCAGCAGCCGTTGCTGCGCTTATCTACGGGAAAATTTCTCGTGGAGAGGACATGCTGGACAAATCCGGATCGTCGACTGGCCGGTCGGCTGCCAAGGAGGGTGCACCAAAAAACGGGGCGCCGAAGAATGGCGGAGAGGCCTCGGCCGATCGAGCCTCGCTCACCTATGTCACCGATACCGAGCCCGGTATCCGCCGTTTCAGGACCGGCAGGGGATTTTCATACAAAGGACCTGACGGGCAGGGCGTCGACGAGAACACCATGGCCCGCATCAAGGCGCTCGCCATCCCACCGGCGTGGACGGATGTGTGGATTTCGCCCGTTGCTGACGGTCACATCCAGGCGACCGGCCGAGACCAGCGCGGACGCAAGCAGTATCGCTATCATCCGCAATGGGCCGAGGAGCGCGACGGCGTCAAATATTCGAGCCTGGTTGCCTTTGCAGAGAGTCTGCCTGAACTGCGACGCCAGATCGACGCCGACCTGCGCCGTCACGGCCTGCCCTTGGAACGCGTTGTCGCCGCTGTGGTCTGGCTGCTCGACAACACGATGATTCGCGTCGGCAATGCCGCCTACGCCCGCGACAACAACAGCTTTGGGCTGACCACGCTGCGCGACCGCCATGTCGACATCAAAGGCTCGAGCCTGCGTTTCGCTTTCAAGGGCAAGTCCGGCAAGGAATGGAAGCTGAAGCTCGTCGATCGCCGGATCGCCAGGATTGTGCGCGGGGCGCAGGATCTGCCGGGCCAGAAGCTGTTCCAGTATGTCGACGAGGACGGAAGCAGGCGACCAATCCGTTCCGACGACGTCAACCGCTATATCAGGGAGACGGCAGGGGCAGATGTCAGCTCGAAGCATTTCCGAACCTGGGGCGGCACCATCCATGCGGCGTCGTTGTTTGCGCAAACCGAACGACCCGAAAGCCAGGCACAACAGAAGCGGGTGATGAACGGCGTCATCGACAAGGTGGCCGAGCGGCTGGGCAACACGCGCGCCATCTGCCGCAGCTGTTACATCCACCCACAGGTTTTCGAAGCCTGGTCCGAAGGTCGGCTGCTCAGCGAAATGGCGGATGCGAACAAGCGGAAGCGATCGATAGCCGGCCTTGATGACGAAGAAGCCGTCGTTCTGAGATGGCTGAAGGTGCAGGAAAGCTGAACCGAACAGAGCAGCCACAGGCCTTCATTGTGCTCGCAGCACGTGATTTTTTTATCGACGTTGTGTCGGGATCGGTCCTACTGTTTCGTCCTTTGACAGAGAAAAGGACGCACCCATGCTCTACGCAATCCTCTGCTATGCCTCCGAAGACGTCGTCTGCTCGTGGAGCAAGGAACAGGACGATGCCGTCATGGAAAAACTCCTGGGCGTGCAGGAAAAATACGCTCAGGCCGGCCGGCTTGGCCCGGTGGCGCGGCTGCTGCCGACGACCGCAGCGACAACGCTGAGAAAGGTCAAAGGCGAATCGGTCGTCATCGATGGCCCGTTTGCCGAGACCAAGGAACAGTTCCTCGGCTTCTACACGCTCGAATGCGCCGATCTCGACGAGGCCGTCGACTTTGCGCGCGAGCTTTCCGAGGTGAACCCGAGCGGCGGCTCCTACGAGATACGGCCGGTTTCGCTCTTCAATCCCGCCAAGGTTTCAGCATGACCGACCTTACCTGGATCAGCACAGCGATCAGCACCGCCCGCCCACAGGCGATGGGCGCGCTGCTGCGCTACTTCCGCGATCTCGACGCGGCGGAGGAAGCTTTCCAGGACGCTTGCCTGCGCGCTCTGAAGAACTGGCCGACAAACGGCCCGCCGCGCGACCCGGCGGCCTGGCTGATCTTCGTTGGCCGCAACAGCGGCATCGACGCGGTGCGCAAGCGTGCCAAGCAGGCGCCGCTGCCGGAAGAGCACCAGATCTCCGATCTGGAAGATGCCGAAACCGATATCGCCGAACGGCTGGACGGCGCGCACTACCGCGACGACATATTGCGGCTGCTGTTCATCTGCTGTCATCCCGACCTGCCGGCGACGCAGCAGATCGCCGTGGCGTTGCGCATCGTTTCAGGCCTGAGCGTCAAGCAGATCGCCCGCGCCTTTCTCGTCGGCGAAAGCGCCATGGAGCAGCGCATCACCCGTGCCAAGGCGCGCATCGCCGATGCCGGCGTGCCGTTCGAGACGCCCGGCGCGGTCGAGCGCTCCGAACGGCTCGCCGCGGTTGCCGCCATGGTCTACCTGATCTTCAACGAAGGCTATTCGACCAACAGCGGCGAGGCGCCGGCGCGCGCGCCGCTCTGCGAAGAGGCGATCCGGCTGGCCCGGCTGCTGCTCAGGCTGTTCCAGACCGAGCCGGAGATCATGGGCCTGACGGCGCTCTTGCTGCTTCAGCATGCGCGTGCGCCGGCGCGTTTCGACGAGAACGGCGAAATCGTGCTGCTCGAAGACCAGGACCGCAGCCTGTGGAGCCGCAAGATGATCGACGAGGGGCTGGCGCTGGTGGACAAAGCGCTGCGCCACCACAAGCCCGGTCCCTACCAGGTGCAGGCGGCGATCGCCGCCCTGCATGCGCGCGCGGAAAGGCCCGAGGACACGGACTGGAACGAGATCGAGCTGCTCTACAGCCTGCTCGAGCAGATGCAGCCGTCGCCGGTGGTGACGCTCAATCGCGCCGTCGCGGTCGCCAAGGTGCGCGGGCCGGAAGCCGCACTTGCCATGATCGAGCCGTTGGAACAAAGGCTTTCCGGCTATTTCCACTTCTTCGGCCTTAGGGGTGGCCTGCTGATGCAGCTCGGTCGTGGTGAGGAGGCGCGCATCGCCTTCGACCGCGCCATTGCGCTTGCCAATACGGCCGCCGAGGCCGCCCATATCCGCATGCACATCGACCGCCTGATGAAGGAAGGCGCCGTGCGGGGCGCGCAGGCAGCGCGCTGAGACGACTCGCTGGTTCAACGGTCTGCCTTTGGCTTAGACCATGCCGGGGTGGCGATTTTTCCCTGAAACGAGTAATGCCACGCCATGACAGCGCCTGATGTGCCGATCGGTGCAGGGACGGCATGGTGCAAGGGTGCATGTCCCAAAACCGCTGCGCACTTTGGGGTCAGGCCCGAGGGCATGCTTTTGGGCGACATGCATAGTTGAGCGACGGGTCTGAAAGGGAAAGAAAATGACGATTGCGAAGGAAACAGCCGGGCTGCTGGCGAAACTGGGCGTTGCCGAGGCTGCGCTTTCAGGCGGCGATCTCATCGTGCGCAGCCCGGTGACAGGTGAGCAGATCGCCGCGCTGAAGACGATCTCACCGGCCGGTGCGGCAGAGACCATCGACAGGGCGCATAAAGCCTTCCAGGCATGGCGGCTGGTGCCGGCGCCGAAGCGCGGCGAATTGGTGCGGCTGCTAGGCGAGGAACTGCGCGCGCATAAGGCAGAGCTTGGCCGGCTGGTGTCGATCGAGGTCGGCAAGATCCCGTCCGAAGGGCTCGGCGAAGTGCAGGAGATGATCGACATCTGCGATTTCGCCGTCGGCCTCTCCCGGCAATTGTACGGCCTGACCATCGCCACCGAGCGCCCGGGTCATCGCATGATGGAAACCTGGCACCCGCTGGGCGTCGTCGGCGTGATTTCGGCCTTCAACTTCCCGGTCGCGGTGTGGTCGTGGAACGCCGCGCTGGCGCTGGTCTGCGGCGACGCGGTGGTTTGGAAGCCGTCGGAAAAGACACCGCTGACGGCGCTCGCCTGCGAGGCGATCTTCAAGCGTGCGGCAGAACGTTTCGGCGACGCTCCGGAAGGCTTGATTTCGGTGCTGATCGGCGATCGCGCCGTCGGCGAAATTCTGGTCGATCATCCTGATGTGCCGCTGGTCTCGGCCACCGGCTCGACCCGCATGGGCAGGGATGTCGGTCCACGGCTGGCGAAGCGCTTTGCCCGCGCCGTGCTGGAGCTCGGCGGCAACAATGCCGGCATCGTCTGCCCGACGGCCGATCTCGACATGGCCTTGCGCGCCGTCGCCTTCGGCGCCATGGGCACCGCCGGCCAGCGCTGCACGACGCTCAGGCGCCTGTTCGTGCATGAGAGCGTCTACGACCAACTCGTTCCGCGCCTGAAAAAGGCCTATGAAAGCGTCTCTGTCGGCAATCCGCTGGAGACATCAGCGCTGGTCGGACCGTTGATCGACATGGCAGCCTTCGACAGCATGCAGCATGCGTTGAAGGAAGCCGCCGTTCACGGCGGCAAGGTCACCGGCGGCGCGCGGGTCGAGAATGGCCATCCCGACGCCTATTACGTTCGTCCGGCGCTGGTCGAGATGCCCGAGCAGGTCTCGCCGGTGACGGAAGAGACCTTCGCGCCGATCCTCTACGTGATGAAATACTCGGACTTCGACGCCGTGCTCGACGAGCACAATGCGGTCGGAGCGGGGCTGTCGTCGTCGATCTTCACCCGCGACCTGCAGGAATCCGAGCGCTTCCTCGGCGTCGACGGGTCCGACTGCGGCATCGCCAACGTCAACATAGGCACGTCGGGGGCCGAGATCGGCGGCGCCTTCGGCGGCGAGAAGGAGACCGGCGGCGGCCGCGAGAGCGGTTCCGACGCCTGGAAGGCTTACATGCGGCGCGCCACCAACACGGTGAACTTTTCCAAGGCGCTGCCGCTGGCCCAAGGCGTGTCCTTCGACATCGATTAGGAACGCCAGGGCTCCTCTTGTGGCGGCACCCATGAGCCCGGGTGGCTCTATGGAGCGGCTGATGTGGCCCACCCCATGTCGTTGAAACGTCATCCGTGCCGACCCATATGAGCATTGCGTCGGATGTTTTCCTCCCATTGCGTCCGGCGCGTTCCCCTCTGGAGGTTTTGAACCTTCATGCCTGGCCGGACTTTAACAGTCCGGCCTTTTTTTCTTTTGGCCCTGTGAAGCTGCGCTGCCGCGAGCGAGATGTAGAACCGCCGTAGGTCAGAGCATCCACGACCGGCAGGCCGTCGTGGTGCTGGCAGCGCGGACGGGCGCCCAACCGGCCTAGCCAGCCCAATGACCGAGAAATGGCCAATTTCGTCACGCTCGACAGCGGCTTGGCAGTAGGGGGTGCGACGACGGAAGCTGCCATTTTGTCAGAAAATCCACTAGTCTCGCTTGGTTTGCGAGGCGGCGAGAGATGCCCGACCTGAAACAGATGCCCGATATGAAGCAAATGAGATTGCTCGGCATCGTCGCCGCGACGGCGATCGGCCTGTATGTCTGTTATCTCCTGGCGTTGCCTTTTTTGCCCGCACTGACCTGGGCGGTGGTGTTGGCAATCATCCTGTATCCGGCTCGAGGAAAGGCTCAGGAACAAGAACCTAGCTGCACTGATGTCTGTCAGCATCGCGGCGGTGGCGGTCGGCCTGCCGCTCATCTTCGTGGCCCAGCAGCTTGTACGCGAGACGGTAAACGGCGCCACCTATATGGAGGAGGTCATCCGGGGCTGGAACACAGATGCCTTCATGTCGGGCTATCCCAGGCTTTCGGCGGTTGCCCAGTGGATCGAGAACCAAATCGATCCGGCCGGCACGGTCGCCGCATTTGTTCAATGGCTGACGGCACAAAGCACATCGCTGTTGCGCGGCTCGATCAATCAGGCCGTGATGTTCGTGCTGACATTCTATCTGCTGTTCTATTTTCTGCGGGACCGTGAATCCGCCCTGCGCGGGATCGAGCGTCTCTCGCCCCTGCGTACCGCGGAGACGGCATACACGCTGTCCCGCCTTGCCGAGACGGTCCATGCGATCCTGATAGGCACCGTGCTTGTCGCCGCTGTGCAGGGAACGCTGGGCGGCCTGATATTCTGGTGGCTCGGCCTGCCCACTCCGGTCTTCTGGGGCTTGGCAATGGGACTTCTTGCCATCGTGCCGGTGCTTGGCGCATTCCTGATCTGGGTGCCGGCAGCGATCTATCTCGCCCTGGAAGGGGCTTGGGCGAGCGCAGCGATCCTGACCGTCTGGGGCGGCGTGGTCGTCGCCGGCATCGACAATCTGCTCTATCCAATACTTGTCGGGAATCGGTTGCGGCTCCACACGGTGATCGCCTTTGTCGGTGCTGTCGGTGGTATCGTCCTCTTCGGAGCATCCGGGCTCGTCCTCGGCCCTGCGGTGATTGCGGTCACCGTCAGCCTCATTGACATCCTCAAGAAACGATTGAACGACCAAACCGGGGCGGAACTGACGCCAAAGCGCGACACAAAGCCATCACGTCAGTCGAGAGCCGCGCCTGGTCGCGAATAAGTACCGCTACGTGCCACGAGTTCGATTCGAGGCCTAAAGACGTGGAAGGCCGTATCACTCGCGAAAGGCGCGCTTACCCCCGGCGTCGACCCCTCCGAACCTGCAGCAAAGACATCGCGTCCCCGATGAAGCTTTGCAGGTCGATCCAATAATCGAGGCTGGCCGAGGCAAGCGGGTTGGCTTTCTGTCATGCGCCAACCGGCCTCATGGGGTGGAGTTGCAAGTCTGCGGCCGACCCGTGAAACCTCCAGAGGAGGTGGGGCGCAGTCCATTCGATCGGGTGCGGAGAAAAGCGTCGATCGGGTGGACAGTTTCCCGTTCGTCGTCCCATTATCGATGCCAGGCGTTTGGTGAGTTGTGGAAGCATGAAGATTGCATGCGTTGTAGGCGGCGGGTTTCTCTTTTATCGAGTACATCCGCGCCTTGTTGGAGAGCCAAATGCAGGAATTCCTTCTTTTTGCGATCGTAGGGTTTTTAGCTCAGGCTGTGGACGGCGCTCTCGGCATGGCCTACGGCGTGATTTGCTCGACAACACTACTGGGGTTCGGCGTGTCTCCTGCACATGCTTCGGCTTCAGTTCACGCGGCCGAGCTGTTTACCACGGCGGCCTCGGGTTCGGCTCACCTCTATCACCGCAATATCGACTGGAAGCTTTTCTGGCGGCTGATGCCGTTTGGCGTGCTCGGCGGCGTTCTCGGCGCTTTTGTGCTCACCTCGTTTGAGGGGGCCATCATGAAGCCTTATGTGACCACATATCTTGCGCTCGTCGGAGCCTGGCTCCTGTTCCGTTCCTTCCGACGGATACCAAGCAAGCCGGTCCCTGCAGCCGCGGTGCCTCCGCTTGGGCTTGGTGGTGGATTTCTCGATGCGGCAGGGGGTGGCGGATGGGGACCCATCGTGACGACGGGCCTTCTCGGTTTTGGCGGGACGCCCCGCTACGTGATTGGCACGGTAAATGCCACCGAGTTCCTTACCACGCTGTCGGTGTCCCTGACCTTCCTGTTTGCGTTATTGACCGGCCATTGGGCGGAGGCAGGAGCGCTGGCAGAAAATCTGATCGCCGTTGCCGGCTTGGTCCTTGGCGGGGTGATCGCAGCGCCGATGGCCGGATTGATGGTGAAGTCGATCGCAGAAAAGACGCTTCTCAGGCTCGTTGGCACTCTCATCATACTGCTGGCGGGCTGGCAAACCGCGCAACTCTTCGAATTGGTGTAACAGAGGCACATCGACCGTGCCGGAGACAAAAACTCAATTCCCAAATGGAACGAATAGGCGCCGTTGTTGTTTGGATGCCTTGGGCAACCGGAGGCCGAGTCGATGAGAAAATTGGTTGCAACAGCAGGGTTGGCGCTGGCGGTCGCGATGCCTGCAGCGGCTCAGGACGCCGCGACCGCGAAAGCCGAATTCGTCAACATGGCCGGCGAGAAGAACGGAACGGCCACGCTGACCGAGACGGCGCAGGGTGTGCTGATAGAGTTGGAGGTGACCGGACTGCCGGCGGGCGAATCGGTTGCGTTCCATGTTCATGAGACCGGAAAGTGCGATCATCAGACCGGCCATGACTCGGCCGGTGGGCACTTCAATCCGACGAAAGCCGAACATGGATATCTCGCCGGAAAAGGCCCGCACGCGGGCGATATGCCAAATCAGCGGGTCGGCGCCGACGGGGTTTTGCGTGCTCAGGTTTTCAACAGCATGGTCAAGCTGGATGGTGGGGAAGCGGCGATACGAGGCAAGGCATTGATGATCCACGGTGGGCAGGACAACTACAAAAGCCAGCCTGCCGGTGATGCCGGAAAACGTCAGGCCTGTGCCGTGATCGAGTGAGAAAACCCCAAGGGCGTAGCCGATAGATGATCTGACCGGCGCTACAGTTCGGCGGCCAGGCAGATGGTCGGAGCCTCTGGCATGAGGATAAGCCAGACGGTAAGCTCATGCGCCTGCAGAGGAACTGGCGACGCAGCCATTGCGCCGAGGTTGGCCTTCATTTGCGACTGCCGGATGATTGCATGAACGATACTTCTCCTATGGGTGTGCCCGCCACGGGCCTTGCCCAGTCAGCCATTTCCGCCCGCGGCCTGGTCAAAACCTTCGGCAAGCTGCGTGCCGTCGATGGTATCGACCTCGATGTGCCGCGCGGCATGATTTTCGCTATCCTGGGTCCGAACGGCGCCGGCAAGACAACTCTGATGCGGATGCTTGCGACGCTGTCGCGCCCCGACGCCGGCTCCGCGACCGTGATGGGGCACGATCTCGTGCAGGCCCCGCACGAGGTCCGTGCGGCAATCGCAATGACCGGGCAGTTCGCTTCGCTCGACGAGGACCTGACGGGCCGGGAGAACCTCGTCCTGCTCGCCCGACTCTGGGGTTTTCGCGGTCGCGCCGCGAAAGCCCGCGCGGACGACCTGCTCGCGGCTTTCGGCTTGTCCGACGCGGCGACGAAGCAGGTGAGGGACTATTCCGGTGGCATGCGAAGGCGGCTCGACATAGCCGCCTCGCTGATCGTCACGCCGGGCGTGCTGTTCCTCGATGAGCCGACCACAGGCCTCGATCCGAACGCCCGCAAGGATGTCTGGGGCATGATCCGCGGCCTCGCCGAGGCCGGCGTCACCATCCTGCTCACCACGCAATATCTCGAAGAGGCCGATCAACTCGCGGCACGCATCGCCGTCATCGACCACGGCAGGAAGATTGCCGAGGGCACCAGCCGCGAATTGAAGGCGGCCACCGGCTCCGGTTTTCTCCATGTCGCGCTCGCTGATGTTGCGCGGCTGGACCAGGCGGCGTCGATCCTGGAACGCCGGCTGGAGCACCCTGTCCAACGCAGTGCCGAGGGCGCCGAACTCTCCGTCCTTGCCGGCACGGCGAAGGCCGCCAACGAGGCGCTCGCCGATCTGGTCGCTGCCGACATCGAACTGTCGGATTTCTCCATGGGCCAACCCAGCCTTGAGGAGGTCTTCTTCGCGCTGACGGGCCAGCCGAGCCTGGGTGAAAGCCGGAAGGACGACAAGCCATGATCGACACAACATCCCTGCAGCGGCTGCAAAGGGTCGCCCGACCGAGGTCCCCATCAGCCCTTTCCAACGCGCTGGTCTTCGGATGGCGCGCGGTGCTGAAATTCAAGCATGTGCCGGAGCAGCTGTTCGACCTGGTGATGACTCCGATCATGTTCACGCTGCTGTTCACCTTCGTCTTCGGCGGTGCGCTCGCCGGTTCGCCTGGCGAATACCTGCAGTTCTTCCTGCCCGGCATCCTGGTTCAGACCGTGGTGTTCAACGCAGTCTATTCGGGCATGGGATTGTCGACCGACCTCGGCAAGGGCTTGTTTGACCGCTTCCGATCGCTGCCGATCTGGTCGCTCTCTCCGTTCGCCGGTCTGATGGTGGGCGACATCCTGCGCCATTTGATTGCCGGCTCGATCATTCTCATCATCGGGCTGATCCTCGGCTACCGGCCGGAGGCGGGCATCCTCGGCGTGCTTGCCGCCTTCGCCATGCTGATCGCCATAGGGTTCGGCATGGGCTGGGTATTCATCGTGCTCGGCCTGCTGATCCGCACGCCAACCACAGTGATGACGCTCGGCTTTACCTTCCTGTTCCCGCTCGTCTTCGCCTCCAACATCATGGTCGACCCCGGGACCATGCCGGACTGGCTGCGGGCCTTCGTCGAAGTCAATCCGGTGTCGCTGATGACGACGGCGCTGCGCGGGTTGATGGGTGGCGGGGCGACACTCAGTCAGGTCGTCCTCGCCCTGATCGCGCCGGTGGCGCTGACCGCGATCCTGGCGCCGACGACACTATGGCTGTATCTCAGAAGGTGAGAGGCGTAGCGGGAGAGGTATCCCTACGCGACATGAGCCGTGCGCGGCCTCGGCTTGATCGCGGTGGCGAGCAGCAGGCCGGCGACGATAAAGGCGGCGCCGGCGAGGTCGTAGTCGTGCAAGCTTTCGCCTAGGAAAAGATAAGCGAGCACGGCGACAAAGACAGTCTGCAGATAGAGCAGCATGCTGGCGCGCCCGGCGCCAAGCGTCTCGACGCTGCGGTTGTAGAGGTAATACATCAGCGCGCCGCCCGGGCCAGCGACATAGGCGAGTGCCAGAAGGCCGTTCGCATGCAGCGCCGAACGCTCGCCGGAAAACAGCTCCCAGAGATAGAGGGGCAGTGCGGCCAGCGCGCCGGCCCCCAGCAGCAGGACCACCGTCGGCAGCAGTTCGATGGCGAATTTGGCGCGACGCAGCAGCACGGTGTAGAGGCCCCAGCAAAACGCGCTGCCGACGATCCACAACTCGCCGGGATTGAACTGGAGCCGCATCAGCGCGGTAAGGTCGCCGCGCGCCACGATCACCACCATCCCGACCAGAGCGAGCAGCGCGCCAAGCGCCTTCCAGATGCCGAGGGGCTCGCCGAGCACGAAGCGGGCAAGCACCATGGTCATGATCGGCGACAGCGCCATGATGATGCCGGCGGTCGTCGCGTCGGTGTAATTGAGGCCCGTGTAGATCATGCCCTGACAGAGGGTCAGCCCGATGGCGCCGATGGCCAGCACCTCGATCGCTCGGGACTGGATCAGTGCGAGCATCGCCCCGTGATGATGATGGACGATAGGCAGCAGGATCGCGCAGGCGAGCACCAGCCGCCAGAAGCAGAGCGCCCAAGGCGGCATCTCGGGGGCGACCCACTTGGCTGCGATGTAGACGCCGGCGGACAGGAGCCAGCAGAGCGTCGCGGTGGAATAGGCGAGTGGAAGCGATGCGTCGGCTGTCGTCTTGGCTACACCAGGATGGGCTATCGGCAGCGATTGCATGCCCGTCTCCTCCCACCGCCGATCTTAGCAAGATTGCTGCGCCTTGCCGAGCCGCAATGTCAGCTATGTCACCACTCCCTGTGCGGCCTGTTCCGAGCGCAACATCCAGATGGTGGCGAGTGGCGGATACAGGCGTATCCTCATCGCGCTGAGCCGTGCCGATGCAGCGCGTGAGGCGGACAGGATCGCCGATTTAGACCCAGTCCGCGGCGGCGTGCGGCTGCCTCACCAGCTTGGTTTGCCACACATAGACAAAAAACGATTCAAAACCGCTGCGGAAAAACCCCCGTGTGCGATGTCGAGCGTAAGGTGGCCTCCCATGGCGCCAAGCTGATCAGACCGATCTCTGCTTACCGCCCGCTCATTCTTCAGGTGCACGTGTCGGCACGTATTCGCTCGCGTCGAACACGTGGTGGTGAACGCGTCCGGTGAACATATTCAGCAGCTCGCCGGTAACTTGGCGGCTTTCGGACCGGATGGGGGACTGAAGCGCCAATTCGCACGCCGTCATATCCGGATAGCGGATGGCCAGCGCCATTGCGTAGGCCGGGGCGCCTTCGTCGCGGATAGTTCCGTCGAGGATGCGGATTTCCTCGGCTCCGGGAAACTGCGTCCAGAGCGGGACAAGCCGGTCTTTCACGAACTGGCGGAACTCAGCTTCCCTGCCGCAATGGATTTCGCCTTCGAAGAGCGCGTATCGGATAATCATGGTGTCTCCGGGGTTTCGGCCTGCAACATTTCCCGGTGCGGCCGCGAGGCCGCGCGACCGCCGGATCGGTTGAGGTGGGCTGCTGTGGCCGGGTGAGTCGTGGGGGGGGGGGGGGGGGGGGGGGGCCGCCCCCCCCCCCCGCGGGGGGGGGGGCCGCCAAAAAAATATTTTTTTTTTTTATAAAAAAATTTT
>NZ_JBVVQO010000004.1:104696-122164 GCF_055811215.1 Mesorhizobium sp. WSM4819 | reverse complement strand
CGCCCCCCCCCCCCCCCCCCCCCCCCCCCCCCCCCCCCCCCCCCCCCCCCCCCCCCCGCGGGTGGGGTGGGGGGGGGGGGGGGGGGCGGGGGGCGGGGGGGGGGCCCCACCCCCCCCCCCCCCCGCTACGGCCTGCGCCTACATCTTGCCCCACATTTTCTTGTATTCGTCACGATAGCCATTGTCGGGGTCGAAACTGTTCTTCGGCCCGCCGTCGAATTCGACGTTGTCCGCTGTCACGACATGGAGCGGCGAAAGGTAGCCGGACCATTTTACACCGGCGATCGCGCGGTTCAGCTCGTCGACCAGTTGCCAGCCCTGCAGGTTGAGCGGTTCGGCCACCGTCACCTTCTGGAACTGGCCGGCGCGGATGCGTTGATAGGCCGATTCCGAGCCGTCGCCGGCGGCGACATTGATCGGCGCGTCGGTACCCGTCTTGCCGGCTGCCGCGAGCGAGGGACCCATGAAGTCGAAATAGAGATCGTTGATGGCCAGCGAATGCGTCCAGCTGTCGCCGTACTTCTGCAGCAGTGAGGTCGTCAGCTGCGGCATGCGCTGCGACGTTTCGGCGATAGGCGTATCGACATATTCGAGCACGGTTCCGCCGAGCTTCTCGATTTCTTCCTTCATCCGATCGGCCTTGGCGATGGCTATTGCATAGGTGGAATCGGTGAAGATCACGACTCCGGGTTTTCCTTTGGCGTCTGCGTAGGCCCAGTTCGCGGCCGCGGCTGAAACCTGCATGGCGTCGGTGGAGACATTGGCAAAGAGCCCGATCTTGTCGTCCGGGCCGATCGTCGGGCCGGCATGCCAGGCAACCATCGGAATGCCCGCGGCCTTGGCCTGCTCGATCGCCGGTGCCTGTTCGACCGCGTCGAAGCCGTTGATGATGATGCCGCTTGGCTGCAGCGCCATGGCCTGCCCGAAGGCGGCGGTGCGGCCTCCGATCGATCCGGCGCCGTCGATTACCTTGACCTCCCAGCCGATCGCCTCGGCCGCTTCCTCGACGCCGGTCGTCACCCCAAGGATGCCGCCATTTTTCAGGTCGCCGGCAAGGACGACGATTGTCTTGCCTTCCTGGGCCCTCGGACCGGAGGTCGGGCCATCCCAGGCGGTAACTTTCTGGGCATATTTTTCGACGATCGCCATGGCGTCGGCCATCGCATCGGCCCGCGCCTGGTCGGCAAACATTGCCGGGGCCACGATGGCGGCCGACAGCATTGCCACCGATGATTTCAAGAAGTTCCTGCGCTGCATAACCTACCTCCCTGCTTTGAGATCCTGATCGACCGTCCGGACTATTAGCTTCCGGACGGATTTGGCTTCCGCGGCAGTTTTGCCGCGGCGCCCCGTTTCCGCTGCGCGTATCCGGCAATGCCGATCGCGACGAGAAGCGTCACGCCGTTGAATAGAGGCTCAACGAAGAAGGAGCCGCCGAATTGCTGGATTCCGGAAATTCCGACGGCGAGGATGGCGACGCCGATCATCGTGCCCCAGACATTGACCCGGCCGGGCTTGATGGTGGTTGAGCCGAGGAACGCACCGACAAGCGCCGGCAGCAGATATTCAAGGCCGACGCTCGCCTGGCCGATGCGCAGCTTGGAAGCGAGCAGAACGCCCGTCAGTGCGGTGAGAAACCCCGATGAGACGAAAGCCCCGATGACGAAGCGCCGGACGGGAATGCCGTTGAGGGCAGCCGCCTTGGGATTGGCGCCGATCGCGTAGACGTAGCGGCCGATCGGCAAATATTCCAGCACGATCCACAACGTGACGGCGATCGCCAGCACATAGAAGCCGGTGATCGGCAGGCCGAACAGCATGGTGCCGTTGAGTGCATAGAACCCGTCGGGCAAGACACCGACCACCTGCCGCCCACCGGTGTGCCAAAGGGCAAGCGCATAGAGCACGGTTCCCGTGCCGAGCGTGGCGATGAAGGAATCGATCCGGGCGACTTCCACGAGGAGCCCGTTCAGGAAGCCCGTACCGGCGCCGAGAAACAGGACGATCATCACGGCGAGGGGCCAGGGGATGCCCAGCATGGTCTGCAGGCTGATAACGAGGATGTGCCACAACACTATTCCGTAGCCGACGGTCAGGTCGATGCGGCCCGAAGCCATCGGGATCATAGCGGCCAGCGACAGCAGTGCGATGATCGCCTTGTCGGATACGATCGAGCGTAAATTGAGCAGTGTCGGGAACGTATTCGGCAGCAGGATTGAGAACAGCACGATCAGCATGAGTGTGAGGATGACGAGCCCGTAGACCGGGACGAGCCTGATGAGTTTCTGCCGCGCCGGCAGGCCGGTCATTTCGCCCCGTGTCGGCTCTAGAGCGGTGGATTCGATGGATTGCATGGTCTTGCTCCGGGTCGGTCAGGCGGCTTCGGATGCCGATGCGGCGGTGATTACGGCGGATGTCGTGAGTTCATCGCCGGCGAGCTCGCGAACGATCTGCCCGCGGGAAAAGACCAGCGCCCTGTGGCAGATATGGGCGATCTCCTCGAAGTCGGTTGAAACAACGACGACGCCCAATCCGGCTTCGAGCGCCCGCCCGATCAGCCGGTAAATCTCGGCCTTTGCGCCGACATCGACGCCGGCGGTCGGGTCTTCGGCGATGAGCAGCTTGCGGCCGGTATGAAGCCAACGGCCGACGACGACCTTCTGCTGGTTGCCGCCGGACAGCGCCTCGATCGGCAGGTCCGGATCGTTGGGCCTGAGGCCGACCGTGTCGCCGATCGCCCGAGCAAGTGCCGCCTCCTTGTGGCCCGCGAGAAAGGAAAACAGGCTGCGCCTGGCCGCGCCCGGATTGATAAAAATGTTTTCGCGGATTGAGAGTGCAGCCGCGATCGACTCCTCGGTGCGATCGCGGGCGATGAGACCGACTCCGGCTTGCATCGCCGCAATGGGACTGGAGAGATCAGGCGTCTTGCCGTCGATGGAAATCTCGCCCGCAAAAGTTGTGCAGCCGAAGAGCGTCCGCCCGATGAGTTCCTGCCCGGCGCCGCGCAGCCCGACAAGGCCGAGCATTTCACCCCGGCGGACGTCGAAGGAAACCGGCCCGGCTCCCGCGCAAACCAGGTCCCGCACCGCACAGATCGTCGCGCCCGCCTTGGTGACCGCCTTGGCAAAGATCTGGCTCGCCGGTCGCCCGACGATCATTTCCACCAGTTCGTCCGGCTTTGTGTCGGCTACCTTCTTCTGGCCGACCAGCTTCCCGTCCCGCAGCACGGCTACCCTGTCTGCGATGCGGAAAATCTCGTCGAGTCGGTGCGAAACATAGATCATGCCGACGCCGCGCTGCTTCAGGGGACGAAGCGCGTCGAACAATCGGTCGACCTCATCGGCGGGAAGGCTCGCCGTCGGTTCGTCGAGCACGAGCACATCGGCTTCCGTTGCCAGCGCTCGGGCGATCGCGACGAGCGACTTTTCCGTCCGGGTGAGATCCTGGACCCGGGTCGTCGGATCGAAATCGCAGCCGACGAGGCTGAGTGCGGCCTGAGCCCTCTCTTCAGTCGCGCGCCAGTCGATGAGGCCCGAGCGGAGCGAAAACCCCTGTGCCAGCCCGACATTCTCGCCGACGGACATCCATTCGATCAGGCCCAGGTCTTGGTGAATGAATGCGACCTGCTGGCGCTGGTTGGGACGCGGGGGCCGATGCTGATACGGCTCGCCGCGAAACAGGATGCGTCCGCCATCCGGCCGGTGGATGCCGGCGAGCGTCTTGATGAGCGTCGATTTGCCGGCGCCGTTCTCTCCCAGCAGGGCGAGAATTTCGCCATCATGCAGATCGAGCGATACGTCGGAAAGCGCGCGCGTGCCGCCGAACTCCTTGGCAATCGACTGAAACTCGACCAGCTTGTTCCCGAACACGCACGCTCCTCCCAAAGCCAATAACGATATGTTATCGATAACATACCCGGATAGTCAAGCGCCGCCCGCGTAAATCATGCGTCAGTCCTGGCGCATGCCATCGAGCAGGCGCATCATTTCGGCGGAATCGCGGGCTCCGAGACCGGCCGCGCAAAGCAGGCGATGAATTTCGACGACCTGCCCAGTCATCGGCAGCGGAGTCTTCGTCTTCAGCGCGAACGCCTGGAGGGAATCGAGATCCTTCAGCATGTTGTCGATCCGGCCGGTCGGCGAGAAATCGCGCGCGGCGAATTTCTTCATGAACTCCTGCATGATGTTGGAATCGGCGCGACCGCCGGCGAGCGCAGCGGGAATTAGTGCTGCATCGACGCCTCCGGCTTCGGCCAGTTTCACGGCTTCCGCGACCGCCTGGAACAGAACGGCGCAAAAGAGTTGGTTGATCAGCTTGGTCGTCTGGCCGGCGCCGCTCGGGCCCATCAGCGTGTAGTTCGCGCAAAGATGCTGCATGACGGTCCGGGCGCGCTCGAAATCGGCGTTGTCGCCGCCGGCCATAACCGTCAGGCGGCCCGCAAGCGCGCCGGGTGCGCCGCCCGAAAGCGGACAGTCCACCCACTTCATGCCGGTTTCGTCAGCAAGTTTTTTCGACAATTGCGCGGTATCGACCGGATCGATGGACGACATATCGATGAGGATCTTCCCGGGTCCGGCTGCTTCAGCGACGCCCTCGGCGCCGAAGACCGCGGCACGCACTATGTTGGCGTGGTTGAGGCTGAGGATGACGAAATCGCTTGCCTGCGTCGCGGCGGCAGCGGAGGCGGCGGATGCTGCACCTTTACCGGCAAGAGCGGATACCTTGGCGCTGTCGAGATCGAACGCCGTCACCGCCTGCCCCTCCTCGAGAAGCCGGGACGCGATCGCCGAGCCCATGATGCCGGCGCCGATGACGGCGATTTTTGCTGGGGCTTGCGACATATCTCACGTTCCCTTCGTTCGCTGAACCTGCACCCCGATCCCCATCTCCGCCAGCAGTGCACACGCGGCGTCTATGATCGCGTCCACCGTCGCGGCGATGTTGACCGTGACCACGCCCTGCTCGGCCGTGGGATCTTCCAGCGCCGCGAATTGGCTGTCCAGCAGCGAGGGTGGCATGAAGTGGCCGCGCCGCTCGCCGATCCGTTGCCGCAGCAATTGGTGCGATCCTTCCAGGAACACGAAAACCAGATCGCCTCCGGCCGCCTGGCGAAGGCGATCCCGATAAGCTTTCTTGAGTGCCGAGCAGGTGACGACAAGGCCATCGCCTTGCGCCGTACGCAGCGCCCTGCCGACAAGGTCCAGCCAAGGCCAGCGATCGGCGTCGTCAAGCGGAACGCCGGCCGACATCTTCTCGACGTTCTGGAAGGGATGCAGCGCGTCGCCCTCGACAAATCCGATGCCCAGGCGCGCGGCGATGCCCTCGCCAATGCTGGTTTTGCCGCAGCCGCTGACGCCCATCACCACGATGAGGGCCGGCTCAGAGGCAGGTCGTGATGCCGCCATCGACATAAAGCGTATGACCGTTGACGAATGACGAAGCCGGGCCGGCGAGGAAGACCGCCGCGCCAACCAGTTCGTCGACATTGCCCCACCGCCCCGCCGGAGTGCGGTTGGCCAACCAGGCCGAGAACTCCGGATTTTCGACCAGCGCCTGATTGAGCGGGGTCTTGAAATAGCCGGGTGCGATCGCGTTGACCTGCAGGCCATGTTTGGCCCAGTCCGCGCACATGCCGCGCGTCAGATTGCGCACGGCGCCCTTGGTGGCGGTGTACGGCGCGATGTTGGTCCGGGCCAATTCGCTCTGCACAGAGGCGATGTTGATGATCTTGCCTTTCTGGCGTGGGATCATGTACCGAGCCACCGCCTGACCGACATAAAAGACGCTCGAAATGTTGGTGCGCAGGAGTTCATCCCACTTGTCGACCGGAAAATCCTCGAGCGGCGCGCGATACTGCATGCCAGCATTGTTCACGAGAATATCGATCGGCCCAAGATTGGCTTCGATGTCGGCGGCGCCCTTTGCGGCAGCCTCTGCTGAGGTGACGTCGAACACCGCGCCATCGGCTTTGAAGCCCTTCGCGGCGAGCATTCGAGCCGCCTCCGCGACTTTGTCGGCGTTGCGGCCGTTGACTACGATCGTCGCGCCATGACGCGCCAGACCCTCGGCCAGCGCCAGGCCGATGCCTTGGCTCGATCCGGTAACCAGGGCTCGAAGCCCAGTCAAATCGAAGAGCGAACTCACTCCAACCTCCTTGCAAGGCAAAACGATTCCAGGCGATCCGATTTTCTTGCTCCGCCTTTCTACCCTATTGACATGTATGTTATCGATAACATAGTCAATAGAAAAGGTGAAAATTCGGAGGAGACCTGCCGGTGACCGACATCCTGATGATAGGCCCTTACCCCGCCTGGGACATGGAAGACCTGGAAGCAAAATACCGGATGCATAAGCTCTGGGAGGCGACGGATACAGACGCGCTGCTCGCCGGAAAGGCCGACGCCATCCGCGCCATCGCAACCCGCGGCGAACTGGGCGCGAGCGCCGCGCTCATGGCAAGGCTGCCTAAGCTGGAGATCGTCACCTGCTACGGAGTGGGCACCGACGCGATAGACCTCGGCCACGCCAGGGCGAACGGGATCCGGGTCACCAACACGCCGGATGTGCTTACCGAAGACGTCGCCGACATCGGCATCGGTCTTCTGCTATCGGTGGCGCGCAATATCCCTCAGGCGGATGCCTATGTGCGGAACGGAAGCTGGACCAAGGGCAATATGCAACTCGTTACCCGCGTCTGCGGCAAAAAGATCGGCATTGTCGGCATGGGCCGGGTCGGCGCCGCGGTGGCAAAGCGCGCGGCCGCCTTCGATTGTGCCATCTCGTACTACGACATCAACAGGCGCGGCGACCTGCCTTACGTCTATGTCGGCGACCTCGTGGACTTGGCGCGCGACAGCGAATTCTTGATCGTAACACTCGCCGGAGGCGAAAGCACAAAAAACATCATCAACGCCTCCGTCCTTGAAGCGCTCGGTCCTGACGGCATTCTCGTCAACATCTCGCGCGGCAGCACGGTCGACGAAACGGCGCTGCTCGCAGCCCTGGAATCGAAAACAATCAAGGGAGCGGGGCTTGACGTCTTCTGGAACGAGCCGGCGATCGACGAGCGTTTCCTTAAGCTCGGCAATGTCGTGCTGCAGCCGCACCACGCCAGCGGCACGGTCGAAACAAGAAAGGCGATGGGCAAGCTCGTGCGCGACAATCTCGCCGCCCATTTCAGCGGGCAGGCCCTGCTGACGCCGGTCGTTTAGGAGGCGCGTCCATGAAGTCGCTCGTCATTCATGCCGCAAGGGATCTGCGGATCGAAGAAACCGACCCCGGCGCGCTCGAACCTGGACAGGTCGACATCGCCATTGAGGCCGGCGGCATCTGCGGCTCCGACCTGCATTATTACAACCACGGCGGCTTCGGCGCGATCCGGCTGCGCGAACCGATGATCCTCGGCCACGAAGTCGCTGGCACGATCAGGGCGGTCGGGGAGGGGGTTTCCTGCCTCGAGACAGGCGATCGGGTTGCGGTCTCGCCGAGCCGGCCGTGCAATGCCTGCCGCTATTGCCTTAAGGGCCAGCAGAACCAATGCCTCAACATGCGCTTTTACGGCAGCGCCATGCCTATGCCGCATATCCAGGGAGCATTCCGCCAACGGCTGGTCGCCGACGCCTCGCAGTGCCACCGGATAGCAGACCACGTCTCGATCAACGAGGCGGCCTTCGCCGAGCCGTTCGCGGTTACGCTGCACGCCGTCAACCGGGCGGGTTCGCTGTTGGGCAAGCGGGTTCTCGTCACGGGCTGCGGGCCAATCGGGGCGCTTTGCATCATCGCCGCCCGAGCGCACGGGGCACGGGAAATCGTCGCAACCGATGTGATGGCCGGCGTTTTGAAAACAGCCACGGAAATCGGCGCCGATCGCACGATCAACGTCGCGACCGACGCCGACAAGCTGGCGGCCTACAACGCCGACAAGGGATATTTCGACGTGATGTTTGAGGCGTCGGGCAACGAGCGCGCTGTTCGCGCCGGTCTTGAGGTTCTAAGGCCGCGCGGCGTGCTGATGCAGCTCGGGCTCGGCGGCGACCTGGCGATCCCGCAAAATCTCGTCGTCGCGAAGGAAATCGAGATGCGCGGCACGTTCCGCTTCCACGACGAGTTCGCGCTTGCCGTCGACCTGATCAACCGCCGCTGGGTGGATGTGAAACCGCTGCTTACAAGGATCTATCCGCTCAAGGAAGCCGTCGCAGCCTTCGAGATCGCCGGCGACCGCAACAAGTCGATGAAGGTCCAGATCGCCTTCTGAAGGGCGCGCTACCGGAGCGAGCCGCTCACAGCATATCGGCGCGCGACGTCGATGTCCTGCTCGCCGCTTGCCGATCCAACGCCAATCGCGCCCGCAAGCCTGCTGCCGAAGCGGATGGGCAATCCGCTGGGAAGACAGCTCACGCCGCCCTGCGATGCGACTGCCGCCGCTGCCTCGAATGGTATTGCGCCTGTCGCGGCGTTGATGGCTGCCGCCGTGCGCGCCTTGCCCGCGCGGTATGCATGCTCAAATACCTGGAGCCGTCCATGCGCAGGCTGGCGATCGTCTCGCCGCTGGCGTCGACCACGACGAAGCATTGCGGGACACCCATTGCGCTTGCTGGCGCCATGCCTGCGCTCAGCGCCTTCATTGCGCCGTCATGGCTCAGACTTACGGTTTCGCGGAACACCGCCATGGTGCGGCCTCTATCGCCGGAATGGTTGAGTGTTAGGCGCTTTCCCGCTCCACCACCTTGTAGCTGGTCAAGATAATTTCCTGGGACACGCCGTTGTCCTCGCCCTTGATCGACTGGATCAGCTTGCGTGCTGCCTGTTTGCCGATGCCGTAGCAGTCCACGTTCACCGTCGTGAGTGTCGGATGGCAGTAAGCTGCAATCTCGAAATCGCCGAAGCCGGCGATCGCGATGTCCTGCGGAACCCGGATGCCCCGGCGCTTGCACTCCATCACCGCACCAAACGCCGACAAATCCGAGACGCACAGCGCGACCTCGGTATCCGGCCAGCGCTCCAGCATGCCGACAACCGCCTGTCCGCCCTGCTCGATCGAAATTGGAGGCACGCCGAATGAAACCAGGCGGCCGGGCGGCAGGCCGAGTTCCTCGATCGCCTTGACGAATCCGGCCCGTCGCTGGCTGCCGCGCGTATCCCGTGACGTCGTACCGCCGATATAGCCGAATTTCCGGTAGCCTTTTTTCGCCAATGTCCTGACGAGCAGCGCCATCGCCTCCTCGTTTGAGAAGCCGACGACCTGATCGATCGGCTTTGGCGGCAATTCCCACGTTTCAACCACCGGAATGCCCGCGCTTTCCAACATGCGCCGCGTCAGATCGGTATGTGTGCCGCCGGTCAGGATAATGCCCTCCGGACGGCGGCGAAGCATCGCCTCGATCAGCCTTTCTTCCTTTTCCGCCGTGTAGTCGGTGTAGCCGAGCAGAAGCTGAAGACCCGTATTCTCCAGTTCGTCGGTGATGCCGCGGGCGGTGTCGGCAAAATTCGAATTGTTGATCGAGGGAATGATCGCGGCCACAAACCCGGTCTTGCGTGACGACAGGCTTCCGGCGGACTGGTCGAGCACATAACCAAGCTCGTTTACCGCCGCCAGGATCCGTTCACGGGTTGCATCCGAGACGCGGCCGTCCTTCTTGAGCGCTCGCGATACCGTCATCGCCGAGACGCCGGCCCGGCGGGCCACGTCAAGCATCGTCGGCACCTGGTTCTCGGGAGATTTGGCGTTCAGTCCCTTGGGCATAATGGCGCTCCGCAAGCCGGTTGCGGGACGCACGCTAACGACGGAGCGTGCCATGGATTCATCGCGCGCCTGTCCTCATGCATGCCCCCTTGGAAATCAAGCTACGACATGTATGTTATCGCTATCATATCGCGCTGGCAACAGCCGTCGCGCCGCCGCCGCACGAGATCGATGCACGCCGGTCAAGTGCCCGTTGCCGCTCCAGTAATCAGGAGAACTTAACCCAGTGTTTGGAGAGATTGAGGATACAGGTTTCGAAATGCTCGATCCGCGATTTGCCGCCTGCTTCGTCGGGCACGCACGCGTCGAGCGGCTTTGGTCGGGCGGGCGCTGGCTGGAGGGCCCTGCATGGTTCGGGCCGGGCCGCTACCTCATCTGGTCCGACATTCCGAACAACCGGATGATGCGCTGGGATGAGACCGACGGCTCGGTCTCGGTGTTCCGCCAGCCTTGCAATAACGGCAACGGAAACACGGTCGACAATCAGGGGCGGCTTGTCACCTGCGAGCACCTGACGCGACGGGTGACAAGGACGGAGTTCGATGGCGCGATCACGATCGTTGCCGACCGGTTCGAAGGCAGGCGCTTCAACTCGCCGAACGACGTCGTGGTTGCGTCGGACGGCGCGATCTGGTTCACGGATCCACCCTACGGCATCATGCACGACTATGAGGGCGATTACGGCGAGGAGGAGATCGGTGGCTACCATGTCTACCGGGTCGATGAAGCGACGGGCGCAGTCGCCCGCGTCGCCGACGACTTCGTCAAGCCCAACGGCCTTGCATTTTCCTCCGACGAAAAACTGCTCTACGTCGCCGACACGGGCGGCACGCACCTGGAGCGCGGACCCCGTCACATCCGGAAGTTCCGCGTCGGCGACGAAGGAAGGCTGAGCGGCGGCGACGTCTTTGCCGAATGCGCCAGCGGATTTTTCGACGGCTTCCGGATCGACACGAAAGGCCGCGTCTGGACCAGCGCCGGTGATGGGGTTCACTGCTTCGATCCGGACGGAACGCTAATCGGCAAGATCCGCATTCCCGAGACCGTCGCGAACGTCACTTTCGGCGGAACTCGCCGCAACCGACTGTTCATCTGCGCGACGACTTCGCTTTATGCCGTCTATCTTACCGCCAACGGCTCCAAACTGGGCTGACACTGCAGCAGAACGGTCAGCCATCTCGGGCGTCTGCGACTGCTCGACAATGTTACAACTCGAGCATCGCGGTAGAGCCAAGAAATGGGACTCGTCAAAGCGAATATGCTCAGACGCGCAACCAAGCCCGCGAGTTTCCGGTATTTTGGCGCATTTGGGCTAACAATCCATGAAACACGCGCTGGGCGCTTGACATTATGTTATCGATAACATCAATATAGGGCGGTTGAGGAGAAATGAGATCTGCATACTCGCAAATGCGGGGCCAAGGCCCGCGGAGAACGCCTATGCAGTCGCCAAGGGCAGTGTGCAGATCCAATTTTCCAACATCGAAGCTCTAGGAGCAGACACAGCCATCCGTCCGATAGTGTCAATGCCGGTGGAAGCACTTGGAGTCGGACATATTGATAGGCGCCTCGCAGTCGGCGCCTCGGATCTTTCACGGAGGAGAATACGATGAAACCGCTTGTCAAAATCCGCGCAATATTCGCCGCGATCAGCCTTGCCGTCCCAATGTTAGCGATGGCCAACGCGCCCGCCAGCGCCATCACTCTGGAAGAGATTACGTCACGCGGCAGCGTCCGAATCGGGGTCGTGACCGGCGCGCCTCCGATGGGCATGGTCGATGAAAGCGGCAATCCGACGGGTTATGACGTCGACGTCGCCAACCTCATTGCCGGTTATCTTGGAGTGAAGGCAGAACTCGTTCCGCTGACGCCGCCGTCGCGAATCCCAGCCCTGCAAACCGGCAAGGTCGATTTCCTGGTGGCCACACTGGCGCCTACCGGAGAACGGGCCAAGACCGTCATGTTCACCCAGCCCTACAGTGCCTTCAACATGGTGATCGTCTCTGGTCCAGATCAGAAATTCGCCCAGCTATCAGAGCTCGAAGGCAAACGCGTTGGCGTCAATCGGGGCTCGTCGCAGGAAGCCGCATTGCGGCGGGTCGCTGTGCCGGGGCTCGAGATCGTCGTGTTCGAGGACGATTCGACAACCGCTCAGGCGCTCTTTGCCGGCCAGGTCGATGCGACCGCGCTCCCCTCGACGGTTGCCAACGCCATCATTCAGCAGCGGCCGGACGCCGGTCTGCAGGTCGGCTTCACCTTTTTCCGGCAAGGCAACTCCATGGCCACCACGCTCCAGGATTTCGAGGTGCACCAGTGGCTCAACACCGCGATCTATCTGATGAAGAATTCCGGCGAACTTGACGCCATCGCGACGAAGTGGACGGGCACCGCGATGCCGCAACTGCCTTTGTTCTGATCTCACGAAAGGTTGCCGGACTATCTGCGTCCGGCAAATTCGTTGGTGACGTTCCGATCGAGGACCAAGAATGTCTTACACATTCCAGTTCGGCGCTATCGCGCAATACACCGACGAGATTGTCGCCGGGATATGGCTGACGATCATGTTGTCCGCCGCCTCCATCGTGATGGGAAGTTCGTTCGGCATCGTTCTCGCGTCGCTGCGTTCGATGCACGGCCGGGCAGTGCGGCTCATGGTCGATGCGTTTGTCGAGATCATCCGCAACACGCCATTCCTGATTCAGCTTTTCATCATCTATTTCGGGCTACCCGGCGTTGGTTTGCGGGTTAGTGCAACGACGGCGGCGCTGATCGGCATGACGATAAACCTCGCCGCCTATTCGACCGAAATTATCCGAGCCGGCATAGAAGCCGTCCACAAGTCGCAGATCGAGGCGGGCGAAGCGCTCGGGTTCACATCCTTTCAAATCTATCGCCATGTCATCATCATGCCGGCAATTGCCAAGGTTTATCCGGCGCTGTGCAGCCAGTTCGTCCTGATGATGCTTGCTTCAAGCATCTGCTCGGCGATTTCGACCAAGGAACTCGCCGCTTCCGCAGCCTTTGTCGAATCGCAAAGTTTTCGTTCGTTCGAAGTCTATATCGTCGTGACGCTGATCTATCTGGCTCTCGCCCTGGCGTTGCGCGCGATACTGGCGCTCGTCGGCTGGGGCCTGTTCGGGCGCCGTGTGGCGCGCACGACGACGACCTCCCTTGCGGAGGTGCAGGCATGACGCTCCGGACTTTCGGATTCAGCGAATTCGGTTTCCTTGTCTCGGCGCTGCAGTGGACGATCCTTTTGACCGTCATTGCGCTTTCGGGTGGCGGTTTTATCGGCTTCATCATTGCACTCGCGCGGACCTCGACACGCAAGGCCGTGCGGGTTGCCGCCGCCACCTACATCCAGATCATCCAGGGCATTCCCGTGCTGATGATCCTGTTTCTTTCGTATTACGGCCTCAGCCTCGCCGGCTTTCAAATGCCGCCCCTGGTCGCAGCCGGCGTTTCGATGACGATCTATGCCTCGGGCTACCTCGCGGAGATCTGGCGCGGCTCCATTCAGGCCGTGGCCAAGCAGCAATGGGAGGCGTCGGAATCCTTGGCGATGACACGAGCCCAGCAATACCGCTACGTCATCCTGCCCCAGGCCCTACGCATCGCGCTCCCTTCCACCGTCGGCTTTGCCGTGCAGGTGGTCAAGAACACGTCGATCACCTCGATCATCGGCTTCGTTGAACTCGCCCGCGCCGGGCAACTCATCAACAACGCGACGTTCCAGCCGTTCCGCGTTTTTCTCGCAGTCGCGGCTCTCTACTTTGTCGTCTGCTATCCATTGTCCCAGCTGTCGCGTCTGCTGGAAAGGAGGCTCCATGCCGGAAGTGCTTATTGATAATGTCCACAAGAGCTTCGGAGCTGTCGAAGTCCTCAAGGGCGTCTCGCTGTCCGTCAATCGGGGTGACGTGTTTGCGTTGATCGGCCGCTCCGGTTCCGGAAAAAGCACGCTTCTGCGCTGCATCAACGGATTGGAAAAGATCAATTCCGGCCGCATCGAAGTTGCCGGCCACGCCGTTGGCGGAGACCCGAAAGAGTTGCGCAAGCTGCGCACCGATGTCGGCATCGTCTTCCAAAGCTACAATCTCTTTCCGCACCTGACGGTGGGCGAAAACATCATGCTGGCGCCGCGGATCGTCAAATTGGTGTCGAAAGCTGAAGCCAAAACCACTGCGGAGGAAGTTCTCGGCATGGTTGGCCTGTCGGAGAAGTTCGACGCCTATCCCGACCAGCTTTCCGGCGGCCAGCAGCAGCGCGTGGCGATCGCCCGCTCGCTCGCCATGCGTCCCAAGGTGATGCTGTTCGACGAGGTGACGTCGGCGCTCGATCCGGAACTGACCGAGGAGGTGCTGAACGTGCTGGAAACGCTCGCCCGTAACGGAATGACCATGCTGCTCGTCACCCACGAGATGGGTTTTGCCCGCCGGGTGGCGACCACAACGATTTTCATGCATCACGGAAAGATCTGGGAAGAGGGGCCTTCGGTTGAACTCTTCGGCAGGCCGAAGACCCCGGAACTGCAGCAGTTTATTAAATCGGACGTGAAGTAGCCCGGCAAATCAGGCCGGGAGCCGCCACATTCGCACACGACCTGTACCGCGCAATTCCGTTTCCGCGAGAGGGTCGCAAGCAAAATTTGGTCCAAGCAGTTTGCGAGTTGCATCCGAAATACGGATTTCATCGGGCTCCGCTGACGTTTGAATACGTGCGGCGAGATTAACGGTCTCGCCCCAAAGGTCATAGGCAAACCGCCTTTTGCCTATGACGCCCGCGACGATTGGTCCTGAGTGAATTCCAATTCTGAGTCTTATCGGTTCTCCTGCGAAGCGTTCGTGCTTAACCGCCTTCCGCAGTTCAAGTGCATAGTGCGCAAGAGCTTCTGCATGATCGGATCGCGCGACGGGCAGGCCAGCGACCACCATCACACAATCGCCGATTGTCTTGATCTTTTCGCAGCCGTCTCGTTCCGAGAGCAGATCCGCCGCCTTGAAGAAGTAATTTAAAATAGCCAGCGTTGTCTCGGCGCCGACGCGCCGCGCTCTTTCCGTAAAGCCGACTATGTCGGCAAAAAGCACACTCACGTCAGCGTGGTTGTCTGCAATTTGTTCGTCCGCTTTTAACCGCTCCGCGATCGACGCCGGAAGTATGTTGAGGAGCAGGCTTTCGGCGCGCTGGTATTCACGCGACAATCCCTCCTGGCTCTGCCGCAACGCCTCGTTCGTCAGCTGTAATTTTTCGTTGAGTTGACGCTCCCTTTCTTGCAGGAGTGTCATTTCATAAGCCTTTTGTTGAAGCCGCTGCCTGTTGTCGCGTTCGGCAGTTGCGTCAAGAAAGAGCAGCCATACGCAGGCATTGCCAGCAAAAAGATGAAGGTCCGCGACACGCCCGCTGGGCAGTTCGACCATGGCCATATGGTATGGAAGCTCCGGGCAAGGCAGCAAGCCTTCCATGAATGCAAGCTGCTCGGCTACGGGCTTGCCAAGGCAAAGTGATGATAGGCCGTAATGTTCAACATTGCCGCCCTTCTCAGCTATGCAAAGCTGGGCGTCAATTTTCAGATATGCGACAGAGTGCTCGTTGGAGAAGAAATCGTAAATCCAGCTTCTGACTTCTCTTGGCAATCCACGCATGGTCTATTCGGTGACCATCGAAGCAAGCTGGCGGAACGCATCATCAACATGTTCACCCGAAAGCGCACTTGTCAGATAGATTTGCCATCCAAGTTGCCTCAGTTCGTTAATCTCACTATCCGATATTGCCCACCGATCGGCCAGATCGGATTTGTTGAACAGCAATACGAACGGCATGGCGCCGAATTCGGCCTCGGCCCGCTCGCGCAGCGTGAGCGCCACGGCAAGAGTAGCGGCGCGGGTTCCATCGACGACAAGCACGAGCCCGCTCGCGCCCCGCACATAGCTGACGCGGAACGACCCGATATCGTCTTCGCCGGCCAGATCCCACAAAATCAGATCCACGGTTTTGTCCGGCAGTACAACACTCTTCTTGTCGATTTTCACTCCCACGGTGGTCAAGTAGGTTTCTGAAAAGATGCTTTGCACAAACCTGCGAACCAGACTCGTCTTTCCGACAGCGAACCCGCCCAACATGCAGATCTTCTTTTGCAATGTCGTGGGCTCCGCCTAGTGGAAGGTTACCGTAACCGAAACTCTGCGATTGGCGGAACTCCCGGTTCGGCTAATCTCAGTCTCCGCCGGCTCAAAAGTGCCCGCGCCGCGAACCAAAAGCGATTCCGGAGCGACGCCGCGCTTCTTGAGAAGCGCACGAACTGTCTCGGCGCGGGCGGCGCTGATCGACGCGTTGGCCGTCTCACGGCCCACGGCGTCCGAATGGCCGGTCAACATGAACTGTGCTGTTACGCCTGCCTTGCGGGCGTCCTTGGCCAATTCCTTCAATTGATTCGCCAATTGGTCGAGAACTGGCAGTTGCTCTGGTCCCGGTACAGCCTTGCCAGAATCGAAGAAAATGTCGACCGCTTGAATAGCCTCCCTCAAATGCGTGAGTTCCTGAGGGGTCACCTCGCGCAGCTCGGAAATTTCTAGAGAGAGTCCGTCCGCGGCCAGTTGTTGGGCGGCGACCCGCGCCCGATCTATCCAGGCGGCAGGAGCCTCGCCCACGACAACGATGCGATCCTTGATGATCGAAAATCGTACTGAATCCGGCGGGACCAGCGACGCCATCAGCCGCTTCACCACGAACTTCGGATCAAGGCTCTGATAGAATTGCCACTGCGAATGAACGCGAGCCGGATCAACCTCCGTTCCGGACAGCAGAGCCTGCGGGTCGGCGGCCTGCGGGTCTCTCAGGCCGGAAATATAGAAATGCCCGCCACTCGCCCTTTGTTGGGCGACGATGATTCCCGGTTGGGCCTCAAGACGCGACACATAAGTCTGCCAGTGCTCCGCCGCGCGTGCTTCGGGGCTCACATCACGAACCTTGGAGAAGTCGAACACCGGTCCGCCTGCCTCAAGCTGTCGGGCCGCTACGCGTGCCCGATCTATCCAGGTGTCGGGAGCCTCACCCTCGGCAACGATGCGATCCTCGACGATCGAAAGCCGAACCGATTTCGGCGGGGTCAGCGACGCGGTTAGCCGCTTCAGCACGAACTCCGGATCAAGGCTCTGGTAGAATTGCCACTGCGAACGAACGCGGGCAGGATCGATCTGCGTTCCGGACAACAAAGACTGCGGGTCGGCGGCAAGCGGGTCTCTCAGGCCGGCAATATAGAATTGGCCATCGCGCACCTTTTGTTCGGCAACGATGATGCCCGGCTGGGTTCCCAGTCGCGACACATAGGCCTGCCAGCGCTCCGCCTCGCGTGCTTCGGGGCTCACATCACGGACCCTGGAGATATCGAATACCGGTCCGCCTGCCTCAAGCTGTCGGGCCGCTGCGCGCGCCCGATCTATCCAGGTGTCGGGAGCCTCACCCTCGGCAACGATGCGATCATTGACGATCGAAAGTCGTACTGAATCCGGCGGAGCCAGCGACGCCGTTAGCCGCTTCAACACGAACTCCGGCTCAAGGCTCTGATAGAATTGCCACTGTGAATGAACGCGGGCGGGATCGACCTGCGTTCCGGACAGCAAAGCCTGCGGGTCGGCGGCAAGCGGGTCTCTCATGCCGGCAATATAGAATTGGCCATCGCGCACCTTTTGTTCGGCAACGATGATGCCCGGCTGGGTTCCCAGTCGCGACA